>CAYTWU010000466.1:0-2633 GCA_964442175.1 uncultured Rubrivivax sp. | reverse complement strand
GGATCTTGTTGCGATGGCCGTAGATGTACGGGGCCATCTTGGGGTTCCAGAAGCGCGTCTGGTGCCCGAAATGGACACCGGCTTCCAGCATTTCACGCATGGAGACAGACATGGTTACTCCGAAGGTTGGGTCTAGAATCCCGGCGCACATCGTCACGTTTGGCAAGGTTCTGACACCTCGCTGAGCTGCGGATTCACAGGATCCACAGGATCCAGATCCGCACGGACGACACCTTTCGGCAGCCGGGTTCGCGATTTGTTTGTCGCAACGCTGTGCCGAGGCACACGCTGAGAAAAACCCAATGATGATAGCACGCCCGCCGGTCGATCTGACGGACGCCCGCCAGCGCCTGCAAACCGGCGCCACCTCTGCCGGCGCTTGCCTGGCCGAGAACCTCGCCGCCGCCGACCAGGGCCCCGCCGTGTTCCTGCGGCGCTTCGATACCGGCGCGCAGGCCCAAGCCGATGCGGTGGACCGTGGCCTGGCCGCCGGCCTGCCGCTGCCGCCGCTGGCCGGGCTGGCGGTGTCGGTGAAGGACCTGTTCGACGTGGCGGGCGCCCCGACCACGGCCGCATCGGCGGTGCTGGCCGACGCACCATCGGCCACCACCGACAGCCCGGTCGTCGCCCGCTTGCGGGCGGCCGGCGCCGCCTTGATCGGCCACACCAACCTCAGCGAGTTCGCCTTCTCCGGCCTGGGCCTGAACCCGCACCACGGCACACCGGCGAACCCGGCCACGCGGGCGCTGGACCCGGCACCGCGCGTGCCCGGTGGCTCCACCTCGGGCGGCGCCGTCAGCGTCGCCAGCGGTGCCGCCTGGGCGGCGCTCGGCTCCGACACCGGCGGCTCGATCCGCATCCCCGCCGCCTTCCAGGGCCTGGTGGGCTTCAAGAACACGCAGCGGCTGACGCCGCTGGCCGGCAGCGTGCCGCTGTCGACATCGCTGGACACCGCCTGCGCCATCACGCGCTCGGTGCGCGATGCCGTGCTGCTGCACGAGGTGCTGGCCGCACGGACGGTGGCCCTGCAGCCACGGCCGATGGCGCGTTGGCACTTCGCGGTGCCGCGCACGCTGATGCTGGACGGCCTGGACGGCCACGTCGCCACCGCTTTCGACGCCGCCTTGGCCTGCCTGCGCGACAGTGGCGCCCGCGTGACCGAGATCGTGTTGCCCGAGCTGGCCGAGCTCGCAGGCATCAACGCGCTGGGCGGCCTGCCTGCGGCCGAAAGCTGGGCCTGGCACCGGGCACGCCTGGCCACCGACGGCGACCGCTACGACCCGCGGGTGGCCTCGCGCATCCGCCGCGGCGCCACGATGACGGCGGCCGATTACATCGAGCTGCTGGCGGCCCGCCGCGACTGGATCGGCCGCGTGGAAGCTGCGCTGGCCGGGTTCGACGCCCTGCTCGCCCCCACCGTGCCCATCGTTGCGCCACCGCTGGCGCCGCTGCAGGCGGATGACGCCGCGTTCTTCGCGACCAACGCGCTGGTGCTGCGCAACCCATCGGTCGTGAATTTCCTGGACGGATGCGCCATCTCGCTGCCCTGCCATGCCGCGGGTGGGTGGCCGGTCGGCCTGATGCTGGCCGCGCCCGCCCTGCACGACGACCGGCTGCTGAGCGCCGCCCTGGCCGTCGAAACCGTGCTGGGCGGTCGCTGAGATGAAGCAGCACCCTGACTCGCTGCGCTCGTTTCCCCCAAAGGGGGACGTCATTTCCTTCGGAACGGCCGGGCGGAACTGACATGCGCATCGCCGTGATCGGCGCCGGCATCATCGGCGTCACGACTGCGTATGAACTGGCCGTGGACGGCCACGAGGTCACCGTGTTCGAACGGGGCGCGGCGGTGGCCGGCGGCACCAGCTTCGCGAACGCCGGTGTCGTGGCGCCGGGTTACGTCACGCCCTGGGCCGGGCCCGGCATGCCCTGGAAGGTGCTGAGCCATCTCTTCGGTCGCCATGCACCGGTGCGGGTGGGCGCGGGTGTGCCCTTTCGCGACACCGCCTGGCTGTGGCGCTGGTGGCGTGCCTGCCGACCGGCCGTGTACCAGACCAACCGCACGCGCATGCACCGCCTGGCGCGCTACAGCCGCGACCGCCTGGACGGCCTGACGCACCGCCTGGGCCTGGACTACGAACACGCCACCGGCTACATGGTGCTGCTGCGCGGTGAACGCGAGCTGTCCCAGGCCCGTGGCAGCCTCAAGCTGCTGGCCGAGCTGGGCGTGCCGTTCGAGCTGGTGGACGCCGCGCGTGCGCGCCAGATCGAACCGGGCCTGCAGGACAGCACGGCACTGCGCGCCGCCATCCACCTGCCACAGGACGGCGTCGGCAATTGCCGCCAGTTTGCGCACCTGCTGAAGGCCGAGGCGCAGAAGCTGGGCGCGCAGTTCCGCTTCCAGCAGCACGTGCAGGCGCTGCGGCCGGGCATGCCGGCGCAACTGGTGGTGGACGGCCGCGACGAAACCTTCGACGCGGTCGTGGTCTGCGCCGGCCCGCAGTCGGCCGCGCTGCTGGCGCCCACGGGCCTGAAGCTGCCGCTGCTGCCCGTCTGGGGCTACTCGCTGACAGCGCCGCTGCGCGAACTGGACGGCCACCCGGACCTGGGGCCGCGCGCCGCCTTGATGGACGAGC
>CAYTWU010000465.1:0-2634 GCA_964442175.1 uncultured Rubrivivax sp. | reverse complement strand
GACCACCGTGGTCGTGGACCACATGGGCCGGCCCGACGTGAGCAAGCCCGTGGACGGCCCCGAGTTCGCGCTGTTCCTGAAGTTCATGCGCGAACACCCCAACGTCTGGAGCAAGGTCAGCTGTCCGGAGCGGCTCAGCGTCACCGGCCCGAAAGCCTTGAATGGCGAACAAACAGCCTACCGGGACGTGGTGCCGTTTGCCCGCCGTGTGGTCGAGGAGTTCCCCGACCGCGTGCTCTGGGGCACCGACTGGCCGCACCCCAACCTGAAGGACCACATGCCCGACGACGGCCTGCTGGTGGACTTCATCCCGCACATCGCGGTGACGCCTGAACTGCAACAAAAACTGCTGGTGGACAACCCGATGCGGCTCTACTGGCCTGAGGAGACATGTTGAACAAGACCACCCCGCTGGCACTGGCCACGGCTGCCGCCGCCACCGGCTGCAGCCAGGCGCCGCTGCGCCCGGACAACGCCGCGGCCGGCTGCGCAGCACTGACCAGCGCGATCGCTGCCAACGCCATCGGCTTGCCCACGGGTGGCGCCACGATCACCGCCGCCAAGCTGGTGGCCGCGGCGCCGATGGCGGTGGCCGAGCGGGGCCCGACACCCGCCGCCACCATCACCCCGGCCACCCCCGAGCACTGCCAGGTGCTGGGCCGCATCGCGCCGGTGGACCCGGCCGCACCCGCCATCCAGTTCCAGGTCAACCTGCCCACGCAGTGGAACGGTCGCTCCGTGCAATACGGCGGTGGCGGCTTCAACGGCGTGCTGATCACGGGCCTGGCCCTGGTGCCGGCCGCGCGTTTTGACCAACCCGCGCCGCTGGCCCAAGGCTTCGTCACCGTCGGCACCGACTCCGGCCACCAGAACCAGCCGGGCCAGCCGCCGCAGGCCTTTGCGCTGAACGACGAGGCGCTGGTGAACTTTGCGCACGCCTCCTACAAGAAGGTGCGTGATGTCTCGGTGGTGCTGATGCAGCGCGCCTACGGCCGCGCGCCGGACAAGCTCTACTTCGTCGGCAGCTCCGAAGGTGGCCGCGAAGGCGTGACCATGGCCCAACGGTACCCGGCCGATTTCGACGGCATCTTCAGCCGCGTGCCCGTGCTGCACTGGACCGGCCTGCAACACGCCGGTCTGCGCGACGGCCTGGCCCTGGTGGGCGAGGGCTGGATCCCGCCGGCCAAGGCGCAGCTGGTGCACCGCGCCGTGCTGGCCGCCTGCGATGCCGCCGACGGCGTGGCCGACCAGATCGTGTCCGATCCGGTGGGCTGCCGGCAGCGTTTCGACATCGGCCGCCTGCAATGCACGGGCGCCGACACCGCCGAATGCCTGACCGCGCCGCAGGTGAACGCGGTGCGCACGCTGCACAGCCCGCTGCCCCTGGATGTGGGCCTGGCCAACGGCCTGAAGGCCTACCCCGGCCGCGGCCCCAGCGCCGAGGGCCTGCCGTCATTCGGCCCCACCGGCGGCTGGCAGGCCTGGTGGACGGGCACCGTGGCGCCGGCCTTCCCGGCCGTGCAAGGCAACGGCATTGCGTGGCTGTACGGCGGCGGCGCCATCCAGTATTTCTACGCCAAAAACCCGAACGCCGACCTGAAGACGTACAAACCACAGGACCACCTGCCGCGCATCCGCGAAGTCTCGGCGCTGATGGACAGCACCAACCCCGACCTCTCGGCCTTCGCGGCACGTGGCGGCAAGCTGATCCTGCTGGAGAACATGGGCGACTACGCGCAGAGCCCGTATGCCGGCATCCAGTACTTCGAGTCGGTGCAGCGCCGACTGGGCGCCGAGCGCACGGCCGGCTTCGCGCGCCTGTACACCGCACCCGGCGTGGACCATGTGGGCACCGGCGGCCCGGCGAGCGCCGACTTCCTGGGCGCGTTGGTGAGCTGGGTCGAAAAGGGCCAGGCCCCCGCCGGCCTGCAGCTGACAGAACAAGCTGCCAAGCCGCCGTTTGCCGTGCAACGCACCCGCCCGCTGTGCGAGTGGCCGCTGTGGCCACGCTACAAGGGTGGCGACGCGGCTGTGGCCAGCAGCTTCGAATGCAGCCGATAAGGAAGCCCCGATGTCTCTCGACAAACCCTACCTCGACGTGCCCGGCACGACCATCTTCGACGCCGAACAGTCCCGCAAGGGTTATTGGCTCAACCAGTTCTGCATGAGCCTGATGAAGGCGGAGAACCGCGCCCGTTTCCTGGCCGACCAGGCCGCCTACCTCAACGAGTGGCCGATGACCGAGGCGCAGAAGCAGGCCGTGCTGGCCCGCGACCTGAACCGCGCCATCGCCGAGGGCGGGAACATCTACTTCCTGGCCAAGCTGGGCGCCACGCACGGCAAGAGCTTCCAGCAGATGGCCGGCAGCATGACCGGCATGACCGAAGAGGAGTACCGCGACATGATGGTCTCCGGCGGCCGCTCGGTCGAAGGCAACCGCTACGCCGGTGAAGACGGCTCGGCACAACCCCAGCGCCAGCCGCAAGGCAGCGCCGCCAAACCCGGTTTCTGACATGGCAAAGATCACCGCATCCGTCTACACCTCGCACGTGCCCGCCATCGGCGCGGCGCTGGACCTGGGCAAGACCGGCGAGCCCTACTGGCAGCCGCTGTTCCAGGGCTACGAGTTCTCCA
>CAYTWU010000464.1:0-2637 GCA_964442175.1 uncultured Rubrivivax sp. | reverse complement strand
GGGAACACACAGGGCATCAGGTTCAGCAGGGCGCCGGCCGCCAGGGCCAGCAGCAGCGCCAGCGGCAGGCCCAGCGCCGCTGTGGGCGGGGTCTCCGGCGCCGCCGGCAGCGCGGCCGTCGCGGCAGCGGCTGCCGGTGCGCCCAGTGCGGGCCAGGCGCCGCTCACGGCGAGGGTCAGCTGCGCGCCCGCCGGATGGCCGGCCACCGTGAACACGGCCGGCATCGAGGTCGGGCTCTCGCTGCGCTGCGGGTCCAATGGCACCTCGGCCGTCCAGGTGCCGGCGTCCCAGCGCGCCACCGGCTTGGCGGCGTTCTGGATCACGCCCGCGGTTTCAGGGAAAAACGTGACCGGCCGGCCTTGCCAGGCGGCAGGCAGGCCGCTGAGCGTGAGCACCAGCTGGTTGCCCTTGACCTCGGCGCGCCCCTGCGCCCCCGCCAAAACCACCGGCGTGGCGGCGCGTGTGGCCTCGAACAGCGCAGCGTGCCCGGCGGTGGCGGCGCGGGTGGGCACAGCCAGCGTGAACTCGCCCGATTCCGGGATGCAGACGTCCTTGCACACCAGCCACTCGGCGCGCAGCTTCACGTCCAGGGTCTGTGCGTTGAAACCGGCCGGCACCTGCAGCGTCACCGGCAGCAGCAGGGTGTCCTCGTAGCCGAAGTTCACCAGCGGGCCCAGCGGCAGCTGCTTGGGCGTGGGCCATGCGATCTCGCCGGCGACCACGCCGGCCGGCAGTTGCCATTCCAGCAGCGTGGGCAGGCCGGAATCGCCGGGGTTCTTCCAGTAGGTGTGCCAGTGCGGCTGGTGGTCGATGCGCAGGCCCAGCTGCACGGTCTGGCCGGGCGTCACGCCCTCGGGGGCGTGGGCCACCAGTTCGGCGCGGACCTGCGGGGTCGTGACCACGGCGCCTTGCGCCATCACGAGGCCAGGCAACAAACAGGCAAGCAGGGCGAGCAGGCGCATGGCGGGTTCGAACGTGCGGCGTCAGGGTGGTTCCGTGCTGCAGCACGGAAAACCTGCAGTTTCGCCGATCACCCCGGGCCTGGTGTGGCGCGCATTCCGGCGCGGGTCTGGGGTCAAACAGGGGGCTCGGGGGTTTGCCCCTATAATCCCGAGGCTTTGCCGCTCACGAGCTGACAGCCACTCAAGATGGAACGCACGTCACCGCAGAACGCGCGTCCCGCCCCCTGGGTTGACGAGCACGAGGATCCGGCAATGTCAAGCGTCCGCCCGCTGACCCGGGCAGAGGCCCAGGCCCTGCGTGCCAAGGAGCCGCCACTGAGTCCGTGGCGGGTTCTGGGGGTGCAGGTCCTGGTGGGTGTGCTGGCATCGGCCCTGATCGGGCTGGTGTTCGGCCGCAGCAGTTTGATGTGGTCAGCGCTCTACGGCGCTGCCACGGTGGTGGTGCCGGGCGCCTTGATGGCGCGTGGCATGACCAGCCGGCTCTCCGGCATGTCGCCCGGCGTCAGCGCCGTCAGCTTCATGTTGTGGGAGATGGTGAAGATTGCGGTCTCCGTCGTCATGCTGTTGCTGGCGTCGAGGATCGTGCAGCCTCTGAGCTGGCCGGCTTTGCTGGCGGGTTTGGTGCTGTGCATGAAGGTGTACTGGTTTGCGCTGTTGTGGCGCGGCCGGTGAAAGAACAACGAGCTGACGACCGAAACGGACGGGACTTCACACATGGCAGCCGAAGGACACGCGCCCACCGCTGGCGAGTACATCGTCCACCACCTGCAGCACCTGCAGAACCAGAAGCAGACTGCGGTCGTGGACTTCTCGGTGTTCAACCTGGACTCCATCTTCTGGGCCACGCTGCTGGGCGTGATCGGCTGCTACGTGCTGTACCGGGCCGCCGCCAAGGCCACCTCGGGGGTGCCCGGGCGCTTCCAGGCCTTTGTCGAGCTGATGGTCGAGATGGTCGATTCGCAGGCCAAGGGCATCGTGCACAACGCCACCAGCCGCAAGCTGGTCGCGCCGCTGGCCCTGACGGTGTTCGTCTGGATCTTCCTGATGAACGCGATGGACCTGCTGCCCGTCGATCTGCTGCCGGCGATCTGGCACGTGGCCGGCCCGGCCCTCGGCGCCAAGGACTACCAGCGTGTGGTGCCCACGGCCGACCTGTCGGTGACGATGGGGCTGTCGCTGTCGGTCTTGCTGATCTGCCTGTTCTACAACGTCAAGATCAAGGGTTTTGGCGGCTGGGTGCACGAGCTGTTCTCGGCCCCGTTTGGCGACAAGTGGTTCCTGTACCCGGTCAACTTCGCGATGCAGATCATCGAGTTCGTCGCCAAGACGGTCTCGCACGGCATGCGGCTGTTCGGCAACATGTACGCGGGCGAGCTGGTCTTCATGCTGATCGCGCTGATGGGCGGCGCGTTCACGCTGTCGCTGGGCGGCGTGCTGCTCGGCGTCGGGCACGTCATCGCCGGCACCATCTGGGCGATCTTCCACATCCTGATCATCATTCTCCAGGCCTTCGTCTTCATGATGCTGGCGCTGGTCTACATCGGCCAGGCGCACGACGCGCACTGATCCCGACGCCTTCAAGCACTTTTCCCTGCGGTCCCTTTCATTCAATTTCAACAGGAGTCTTTCATGGAACTCATCGGTCTCGTCGCGGTAGCTGCTGGTCTCATCATCG
>CAYTWU010000463.1:0-2647 GCA_964442175.1 uncultured Rubrivivax sp. | reverse complement strand
CACCCAGGGCCAGCCCTCGGCCACCGGCAGCGCGCCCGCCCAGGCCTGGGCGCGGGGCCAGGGCCGCAGCGGCCGCACCCGCCCGGCCTGCAGCAGCGCCACCGGGCCGGCATCGCCGCTGGAGAAGGCATCCACACGCGAGGTGTGCAGCTTGCGCAGGTCGGCCGCGCCATGCACCTGCCCGGCCAGCACCACCAGCACGCCAGCAGCACCCGGTTCGGCGGCCAGCGTCACCGCGTCCAGCAGGTTCTGAGGGCCGTCGGCCGACAAGGCCGTGGCCGGGCGCATCGCGGCCGTCAGCACCAGCGGCTTGGCCGGCGCCAGCACGCGGTGCAGGAACCAGGCGGTCTCTTCCAGCGTGTCGGTGCCGTGTGTGACCACCACCCCGGCCACGTCCGGCCGCGCCAGGTGGGCAGCGACGCGCAGGGCCAGCTGCCGCCAGGTGGCGACATCCATGTCCTTGCTGTCCAGCTGCGCCAGCTGCTCGGTCTCCAGCGCCAGGCCCGCCAGGGCCGGCACGGCGGCCACCAGGGCCTGGACGGCGACGCTGCCGGCCCGGTAGCCGATGCTGTCGTCCGTCCGGGTGGCCGCGCCGGCGATCGTGCCGCCGGTGCCCAGGATCACGATGTTTTGCATTCCGCGCCTATCTGGATGAAAATACAGCCACTGGATGAACGCACAGGGGGTGTATGGAAGAAGGCCCGAAGCTTACCGCCCGTCAGCAGCAGATCCTGGATCTGGTGCAGAGCGCCATTGCGCGCACAGGCGCCCCGCCCACCCGCGCCGAGATCGCGGCCGAACTGGGCTTCCGCTCCGCCAACGCGGCCGAAGAGCACCTGCAGGCCCTGGCCCGCAAGGGCGTGATCGAGCTCGTGGGCGGCACCTCACGCGGCATCCGGCTCAAGTCCGATGCCTTGCGGGCGCTGAACGAAGCCCGTGGCAAGCAGTTCCTGCTGCCGCTGCCCAGCCTGGCGCAGCTGACGCTGCCACTGGTCGGGCGCGTCGCGGCGGGCAGCCCCATCCTCGCGCAGGAGCACGTGGAGCAGAGCTACGTGGTCGAGACCTCGCTGTTCCCGCGCCGGCCCGACTTCCTGCTGAAGGTGCGCGGCATGAGCATGCGCGACGCCGGCATCATGGACGGCGACCTGCTCGCGGTGCAGAAGGCCAGCGATGCCAAGAACGGCCAGATCGTCGTGGCCCGGCTGGGCGACGATGTCACCGTCAAGCGTCTGCAGCGGCTGCGCGGCGGCGGCATCGAGCTGCTGCCCGAGAACCCGGATTTCCAGCCCATCGTCGTGCCGCCCGGCAGCGAAGACTTCGCGCTCGAGGGCATCGCCGTCGGCCTGATCCGCAACACGATGCTGATGTGATGGCCACCGCACCGCCCGCCGCACCACCCGCAGCACCGCTGCGCGACAAGGTCCGCCACGCCACCGAGGCCGAGCGGCTGGAGCAGCTGCCCAACATCGGCCCCAGCATCGCGGCCGACCTGCGCAGCATCGGCGTGCTGCACCCGGCCGAACTGGCGCAGCGCGACGCCTTCGAGCTCTACCAGGCGCTGCAGCGCGCCACCGGGCGGCGGCAAGACCCTTGTGTGCTGGACACCTTCATGGCGGCCACCGATTTCATGCGCGGGGCGCCACGCAAACCATGGTGGGCCTACACGGCAGAGCGCAAGGCACGCTTCGGCGCGGTGTGAACGATCTGGGCCCCTTGGGCCGCCTGGTTCGGAACTGAGGCCGCCTCGCCGCCCATTTCAAGGTTTAGCGCAGGCGCGCGCCGGGAAGAATGACTCAAGCCGGGACACCCTCGGCCGAAGTCACCTCCATGAGCACGCACCGCCTCTTCCTGAACCGCTGGATCCGCTCCGCACCTGCCACCACGCTGCTGGCCGGGCCGAGCAGCCTGCGCGGCGAGGTCTGCCCGCCATCGCTGCGCCATGCACCGGACTCGCTGCTGCACCGCTTCTGGTGCTGGCTCGCCGCACCGGCACCGCAGGAACTGGCACCGCCCATCAACCGCCTGCCCGCCGTGCGCGACGAGTTCGAGGCGGCACTCTTCGATGTCACGGCAGACGGCAGCCGCGAGCTGCTGCACCGCATCAAGCTGGCGCGCTCGCTGCGCGAGCTGTGGCACCTGCGGGCCGACGTCTACCGCGTGGTCGCCGTGTGCCACAGCCAGGCCGAGGCCGAGGCCCGGCTGGCGCAGCTGAACCGCCACTTCCCGACCCGCGCCCCGCGCTCGGGTTTTGCACCGCTGTGAGCGCCATGAACGAACCGCGCCACTATGTGCAGACCGGTCTGCAGCGTGCAGGCCTGCCGGGTGCCGGCCTGCCGAACGACCGGCTGGCCCGTGTCGCGGCCCGCCGCGCCTTTGTCGACCTGAAGCAGGACTTCATCCACGCGGTCGCCGCACTCGAAGACGAACGCGGCGAGTGGCTGCGCGGCCAGGTGCGCCGCGCCGAAGAACCGGAAGACCTGCTGATGCTGCGTGGCCACGTGTTTGCCTGCCTGGCGGGCCGTGACGCGGGCCGCACCGAACGCCGGCGCATGCTGCGCCGCAGCCTGGACTCGCTGTTCCCCGACAGCGCACCCCGCAGCGGCTTCATGGCCTTCTGAGAGCCTGAGAGTCTTTCGCGCATGCCCGC
>CAYTWU010000462.1:0-2689 GCA_964442175.1 uncultured Rubrivivax sp. | reverse complement strand
CCTGCACATGCGTGAAACCACCGAACCAGACCAGGTCGACCTTCTTGTTGACCAGGGCCTCCACTGCGGCCGGGTAGTCGCTGACGGGCGTGAACTCCACCTTCATGCCCAGCCGCTTTTCCAGGTAAGCCGCGATGGGTGCGAACTTGCGGGTCTGTTCAGTGGCGGCTTCTTCCGGGATGGTGGTCACGCGGAAAACGGTCTGCGCGTGCGCCAAGCCGCCCAAGGTCAGCAGAAGCGTGGCCAACAGGGTGCGGCGTCCGGTGGAGAGCAGGGTGTGGATCATGGGGAAAACCAGGGTGAGGTGGTGTTGTAAGGGCTGCGGCGTCTCAGCCGACACTCTAGCGTGCCAAGGCTGCTAGAGTCGTCTGCATCCCGCTCGACCTTACGCACGTGTGGTGCCACCCGATGCAGTTTCCCCAGTTTTTTCAGTTGCACCAAGCGGACCACCAGGCGCTGGCACAGGAGGCCGCGGCAGGCCTGCTGGCGCTGACCCCGTCGGTGTCGCCGAAGTTTTTGTATGGCGCCTTGGGCTCTCGGCTGTTCGATGCCATCACCGAGCTTCACGAGTACTACCCCACGCGCACAGAAGCCGCGCTGATGGCGCAGCAGGGCGCGGCCATCCACCAGGCGGTGCTGCAGGCCACCGGGCCGGCACCGGCCCTGGTGGACCTGGGCGCGGGCAACTGTGCCAAGGCCGCGCGTTTGTTCCCGGCGCTGCAGCCGCGCCAGTACGTGGCGGTTGACATCTCGGTGGATTTCCTGCGTGAGTCGCTGACCCAGCTGCAGCGTCTGCATCCGGCGCTGCCGATGACGGGCCTGGGCCTGGATTTTTCGGCCCGGCTGGCATTGCCGGCGGGCCTGCTGGACGGGCCGGCGCTGGTGTTCTACCCGGGCTCCAGCATCGGCAACTTCAGCCCCGACGAGGCCCTGCGCCTGTTGACCGAGGCCCGCGCCGTGGCCGCCGGCGGTGCCTTGTTGATCGGGGTGGACCTGGTCAAGCCGGTGCCGGTGCTGGAGGCCGCCTACGACGACGCGCTGGGCGTCACGGCGGCCTTCAACCTGAACCTGCTGCGCAACCTGAACCAGCTGCTGGGCAGTGACTTTGATCCTCGCCAGTGGCAGCATGTGGCGGTGTTCAACGCGGCCGAGTCACGCATCGAAATGCATCTGCAGGCGCGTCAAACATTGCAGGTGACCTGGCCCGGTGCGCTGCGCGCGTTTGCCGCCGGTGAACGGCTGCACACGGAGAACTCCTGCAAGTGGACACCCGGCGGGTTCGCGGCCCTGCTCCGGGATGCCGGCTTCGGCCAGGTCCAGCACTGGACCGACGACGCCGGTTGGTTTGCCGTGTTCCTGGCCGCGGGATGAAACCGCGGCGCCGCCGCATCGTGCTCGTCACACCGGCGCTGGCCGATGCCAACAACGGCAACTGGCAGACGGCGCAGCGCTGGGCGCGCCTGCTGGCGCCCAGCTGCTCGGTGCGGCTGGGCGCCCGCTGGGAAGGCGGTGACGAGGACCTGATGATCGCACTGCATGCCCGGCGCTCGGCGGGCTCGGTGTTGGCCTGGCGCGCTGCATCGGCCAGCCGCCCCTTGTTGCTGGTGTTGACCGGCACCGACCTGTACCGGGACATTGACCATGACGCCGCCGCCCAGCAGGCGCTGGCCGCCGCCGATGCGCTGGTGGTGCTGAACGAAGACGGCGCCGCGCGCCTGCCGCCGTTGCTGCGCGCGCGCTGCCAGGTGGTGCTGCAGTCGTGCACGGCACGCCGGCCGCTGGCCAAGCCGGTGCGGCACCTGCGTGCCGTGATGGTGGGCCACCTGCGCGACGAGAAGGACCCGCTGACCTACCTGCGCGCGGCCGAGCGCCTGGCCGGCCGCCGCGACATCCTGTTCGACCACATCGGGGCGGCACTGGACCCGGCCCTGGGCGATGCCGCCCAAGCCCTGTCTGCGCGGCTGCCGGGATACCGCTGGCTGGGCGCCTTGCCCCATGCCGAGGTGCGCCGCCGCATCCAGGCCGCGCATGTGCTGGTGCACACCAGCCGCATGGAAGGTGGAGCCCATGTGGTGACCGAAGCCCTGCGCAGCGGAACGCCGGTGATCGCCTCGCAGATCGACGGCAACCTGGGCCTGCTGGGGCATGGTTACCCGGCCACCTTTGCCGTCGGCGATGACGCTGCGCTCGCGGCCCTGGTCACACGCGCCCGTGACGACGCCGCTATGCTGCCGGCTCTGGCCGCGTGGTGTGCCAGGCGTGCACCCTTGTTCAGCCCGGCGGCTGAATCTGCCGCCCTGCACCGGCTGCTGGCCGCACTGCTGGCCGACACCATGCCCCATCCCGAACCGGAGACCCCGACACCATGAACGCCCCCGACAGACCCGCCGAACCGCGCCTGACCTCCTTGTCTCACGGCGGGGGTTGCGGCTGCAAGATCGCACCCGGCGTGCTGAGCGAGATCCTCAAGGGCACGGCAGCCATGCCCATCCCGAAGGAGTTGCTGGTCGGCATCGAAACCGCCGACGACGCCGCGGTCTACCAGCTCAACGACGAGCAGGCCTTGATCGCCACCACCGACTTCTTCATGCCCATCGTCGACGACCCCTTCGACTTCGGCCGCATCGCCGCCACCAACGCCATCAGCGACGTCTATGCGATGGGCGGCCGGCCGATCATGGCGTTGGCG
>CAYTWU010000461.1:0-2697 GCA_964442175.1 uncultured Rubrivivax sp. | reverse complement strand
GGCGTGCCAGCGCCGATGGTGTCGCCCAGCGACACCTCGTAGGCGCCCAGCGCGTGCAGTTCGGCCGCCACCGCTGCGGCCTGCGCCGGTGCGATGTTGCCTTCGTACGGGCAGGCCACCACGCAGGACACATAAGCGCGCACCCGCACGCCGGCGGCCTTGGCGGCGCCGAACACCGGCACGAAGCGCTGGATGGATTCCGCGATGCTGCAGTTGATGTTCTTCTGCGAGAAGCTCTCGCTCGCGGCGGCAAACACCGCCACCTCGCGTGCGCCCGCGGCCAGCGCCGCCTCGAAGCCCTTCAGGTTGGGCGCCAGCACCGGGAAGTTCACGGCCGGCAGATCCGGCAAGCCTGCCATAACCTCGGCCTGGTCGGCCATCTGCGGCACCCACTTCGGGCTCACGAAGGCCGTGGCCTCGATGGTTTTCAGCCCGGCTGCGGCGAGGCGGCGGATGAGTTCCAGCTTCACGGCCGTGGGCACGTTCTGTTTTTCGTTCTGCAGCCCGTCGCGCGGGCCCACTTCGACGATGCGGACAGCGTCTGTCATGCGGGGGTCTCCTTCAGCATCTGCTTGAGTTCCGCCAGCACGGCGTTGGCCGTGGCCTGCGGGTGTTCCATCGGGAACAGGTGGCTGCCCTCCAGCCAGCGCATGCGGCCGCGGGTGACGGCGCGGGTCAGCGCCAGGCCCACCTGGCGCACCTCCACCGACTGCGTGCCACCCAGGAAGGCCACCGGCGCTTGCGGCGGGTGCCGGTGCAGCAGGCGGTCGAAGTGGCAGGCCAGGGTGTTGTAGATGTGCGTTTCCACCTCGCGGCGGAAGGCCAGCTGCACACCGCCCTCGGGCGCGGGCTCGGTGCCGGCGCGGATGTAGTCGTCCAGCACGCGCGGGTCCCAGCGCGCGAACGCCGTCTTGGCGGCGTAGTGGGCGCGCGCAGCCTCGGCTGAAGGCCACTGGTTGCGTCGCGTCTTTGACACCTTGCCGGGCGACACCCGGCCGATCAGCCGCGTGCTCTTCATCACCTGCACGCTGTGCGCGCGCCAGCCGCCCAGCACCGGGGAATCGATCAGCACCACGCCGCGCACCAGCTCGGGCCGGCGGCAGGCCGCCAGCAGCGACAGGTAACCGCCCAGTGAATGGCCCACCAGCCAGACCGGCCGGCCGGCGGTGTGCGCACGGATGAAGTCGGTCAGCTCGTCGCGCAGGCGCGGCCAGTTGCTGGTGATGGGGTAACGCGGGTCGTGGCCGAATTTTTCCGGCGCCAGCACGTGCCAGCCGGCACTGCGCCAGTGCTCGAAGAGCACGCGGTAAGTGCCGGCCGGGAAGCCATTGGCATGGCTGAAGACGAGGGTGCGGGGCATCCCCCAAGTGTGCCTCGGCGCGCAGGTGCTGCGCGCCGAGGTCGCAGATCAGCGTGCCGCTTGGGCCACAGTGGTCTGGCCAATGGCCTTCTGGCCGGCCATGCGGATGGCTTCGGCCTGCGCCGGCGTGGCCTGGTAGGCCGGGCCTTCGCCGAAGCCGAGCACGCCCAGGCGCAGCGCTTCACGTGCTTCGGCGGCCACCTGCACGCGGCTCAGCGTGGGGCGGAAGTTGCTGCGGTCGAGCGAGGCTTCGCCCCTTTCGATCTCGCCGGCCTTCAGCGCGGCCACGGCCTGGGCGCGCACGGCGTCGCGGGAGACGCTGGAGGTGACTTGCTGCCAGTTGTCCGGCGTGGCTTCCTGGGCCATCGCCAGCGGGGCGGCAAAGGTCAGGAAGGCGGCAGAGATCAGGGCGGCGGCGGTCGTGATGCGGGTGTTCATGGTGGTGTCCTTCAGGGTTGGGTGGTTCAGCGGGTTCTCTCTCGATGGAGAGGCTCTGTGTTGCCCCGCCATGGATAGAACTTTAGAAACCGAACCCGAAGCTTCCCGAACATGAAGATGACATGTTCGTCATCTTCGGCCCCGCCGGGATGGACTCAGACGATGCGCTCGCCCGGGTGCCGGATCTTGCGCATCGGCTCGTAGCGCCGCAGCGGGCTCATCAGCGGGTGGGCCGTGTCGCCACCGTCCCAGCGCGGGTCGTCGATGCTCTCGAACACCTCCCGCAGGCGCTGGCCCCAGGTGTCGTGGATCATGCGGAAGTACGGGTTCTGCTCGTCGATGCAGACGATCTGGTCGGTCTGGAAGCTGTCTGCGCGGTAGACCAGCAGATCGAGCGGCAGGCCCACGCCCAGGTTGGACTTCAGCGTGCTGTCCATCGACACCAGCGCACATTTGGCGGCTTCGTCCAGCGGGGTCTGTGGTGTCAGCACACGGTCCAGGATGGGTTTGCCGTACTTGCTCTCGCCGACCTGGAAATAACAGGTCTCGCGTGTGGCCTCGATGAAGTTGCCGGCCGAGTACACCAGGAACAGCCGCATCGGCTCGCCCTTGATCTGGCCCCCGAAGACCATGCTGGCGTTGAAGTCCACGCCCGCGGCCTTCAGCGACGGGCCGTCCTGTTCGTACACACGGCGCACGGCGCTGCCCAGCACACGCACGGCGTCGAACATCGAGGTCGCGTTCCAGATCGTCAGCGGCTCTTCGGTG
This sequence comes from uncultured Rubrivivax sp., assembly GCA_964442175.1. Classification (GTDB taxonomy): domain Bacteria; phylum Pseudomonadota; class Gammaproteobacteria; order Burkholderiales; family Burkholderiaceae_C; genus Rubrivivax. The sequence continues at coordinate 131 of CAYTWU010000461.1, read as the reverse complement.
CCGTTGTCGAGTTTTTCCACCTGCAGGATCTCGCGCACGCTCTGGCTGATGCTCAGGTTGCCGGCCGACAGCAACACCATGAAACGGTCGTCGGCCTTTTCGTAGATCATCATCTTGCGGTAGGTGCTGAT
>CAYTWU010000460.1:0-2716 GCA_964442175.1 uncultured Rubrivivax sp. | reverse complement strand
GTGCGCCGCAAGCCGCGGGTGCGTATCGAGGCGCAGATGCACGGCGGCGGCCACGAGCGTGGCATGCGCTCGGGCACGCTGCCCACGCACCAGTGCGTGGGCATGGGCGAAGCCTTCGCGCTGGCCCGGGCCGAGATGGGCGCCGAGGGCGAACGCATCCGCATGCTGCACAAGCGGCTGGTGGATGGCCTCACCGGCATCGAGCAGGTCTTCATCAACGGCCACCGCGAGAAGCGCGTGCCGCACAACCTGAACATCAGCTTCAACTTCGTCGAAGGCGAGTCGCTGATCATGGGCGTGAAGGGCATCGCGGTGTCCTCGGGCTCGGCCTGCACCTCGGCCAGCCTGGAACCCAGCTACGTGCTGCGCGCGCTGGGCCGCAGCGACGAGCTGGCGCATTCCAGCCTGCGCATGACCATCGGGCGCTTCACCACCGTGGAAGACATCGACTACGCGGTCAGCACCCTGCAAGACCGCGTGGCCAAGCTGCGCGAACTGTCGCCCCTGTGGGAGATGTTCAAGGACGGCGTCGACCTGAGCACCATCCAGTGGGCGGCACACTGACATCACCGGAGAACAGACATGGCCTACAGCGACAAGGTGGTTGACCACTACGAAAACCCCCGCAACGTCGGCTCCTTCGACAAGGGCGACGACAGCGTGGGCACCGGCATGGTGGGCGCACCGGCCTGCGGCGACGTGATGAAGCTGCAGATCAAGGTGAACCCGCAGACCGGCCTGATCGAAGACGCGCGTTTCAAGACCTACGGCTGCGGCTCGGCCATCGCGTCCAGTTCGCTGGTCACCGAGTGGGTCAAGGGCAAGAGCCTGGACGAGGCGCTGACGATCAAGAACTCGCAGATCGCCGAAGAACTGGCGCTGCCCCCGGTCAAGATCCACTGCTCCATCCTGGCCGAAGACGCCATCAAGGCGGCGGTGCAGGACTACCAGGCCCGCCACGGCCAGGCCGCCCCGTCGCACTGAGACCCATGGCCGTCACCCTGACTGAAGCGGCAGCGCGCCACGTGACGCGTTACCTGGGCCGGCGCGGCAAAGGCGTCGGTGTGCGCCTGGGCGTCAAGACCACCGGGTGTTCCGGTCTGGCCTACAAGCTGGAGTACGCCGACGACGTGGCGCCCGAAGACATCGTCTTCGAGGACCATGGCGTGAAGGTGCTGATCGACCCCAAGAGCCTGCCCTACATCGACGGCACCGAGCTCGACTTCGTGCGCGAAGGCCTGAACGAAGGCTTCAAGTTCCACAACCCGCGCGAAAAAGACCGCTGCGGCTGCGGAGAGTCCTTCCGCGTGTGATGGTGGCCGACGCTGCCCTCATCCGGCGCGAACGGCCCGACCATCCTGCGGTGGTGGCGCTGCTGGCCGAACTCGACCAGTACCTCGCCAGCCTGTACTCGCCTGAGGCCAACCACATCCTGGACGTGCAGGCGCTGCTGGCGCCCGAGGTGCACTTCTTTGTGGCCGAGCGTGCGGGGTGTCTGCTGGGCTGTGGTGCCGTGCGCTGCAGGCCGGGTGAGCCGGCCACCGGCGGCCAGCCTTACGGTGAGATCAAGCGCATGATGACGTCGCCGGCCGCACGCGGCCAAGGCCTGGCCTCGGCCTTGATGCAGCGGCTGGAAGACACGCTGCGCGCGCAGGGCATCACGCTGGCGCTGCTGGAAACCGGTGAGGAGCAGCAGGCCGCCGTGCGTTTGTACGAGCGTTTGGGCTTCACCCGACGCAGCCCCTACGGCGGTTATCCGGACAACGGCTTGTCGGTGTTTTTCGAGAAGCGCCTGGTGGTGTCCGCATGAGGCTGGACGACGACGACTTCACACTCTTCGGCCTGCCGCCGAGGCAGGCGCAGGACCGTGCCGCCATCGACGCCCGCTGGCGCGCGCTGCAGGCCGAGGTGCACCCCGACCGCTTTGCCGCCGAAGGCGCGGCCGCACAACGTGTGGCCATGCAGTGGGCTGTGCGGGTGAACGAGGCCTACCGCAGGCTGAAGGACCCGCTGGCCCGTGCCACGCTGCTGTGCCAGCTGCGGGGCATGCCGGTGCGGGCCGACGACAACACCGCGATGCCGGCCGATTTCCTGCGGCAGCAGATGGCCTGGCGCGAGGCGCTGGACGAGGCGGAAACACCCGCCGCCGTCGAGGCCCTGGACGCCGAGGTGCGCGCCGACGAAACACGCCGCCTGGCCGCCGTGGCCCAGGCGCTGGATGAACACGACGACCCGGCCACCGCCGCGCAGCAGGTCCGCGCGCTGATGTTCCTGGCCCGCATGCGCCAGGAACTGACGCGGCGCCTCGACGCCTACCCCGACTGAGAACCATGGCCCTCCTGCAGATCTCCGAACCCGGCCAGTCGCCGGACCCGCACCAGCGCCGCATCGCCATCGGCATCGACCTGGGCACGACCAACTCGCTGGTGGCCGCGGTGCGCAGCGGCGTGGCCGAGTGCCTGCCCGATGCCCAGGGCCGTGTGCTGCTGCCCTCGGCCGTGCGCTACGCGGGTGATGGCCGCCACCCCATCGGCCACGAGGCGCTGGCCGCGCAGTCCGACGACCCGGAAAACACGCTGGTGTCGGTCAAGCGTTTCATGGGCCGCGCGCTGGCCGATGTGGCCGGCCGCGACAAGCTGCCCTACCAGTTCGTCGACCGGCCCGGCATGCTGGCGATCGCCACGCGCGAGGGCGAGAAGTCGCCAGTCGAGGTCTC
>CAYTWU010000459.1:0-2728 GCA_964442175.1 uncultured Rubrivivax sp. | reverse complement strand
GACCCGGTGTTTGCCGAACGCCGGCTGCGCGAGGTCTGGGACCTGCTGCCGCCCGGCATCGAAGCGGTGGCGCTGAATGGCCTGGACCACCGCACCAACGACGCCCTGGCTCCCTGGCTGGCCCCGGGCCGCACGCTGGTGGTGGTGGGTTCCAGCGGCGCCGGCAAGAGCACGCTGACCAACACGCTGCTGGGCGAGGCGCGCCAGGACACCGGGGCCAACCGCCTGGACGACAGCCGCGGCCGCCACACCACCACGGCGCGTAGCCTGCACGTGCTGCCGGGCGGCGCCTGCATCATCGACACACCCGGGCTGCGCACGCTGCGCCTGGATGTGGACGCCGACACGTTGGAAACGGTGTTCGACGACATCGCACAGCTGTCTTGCGCCTGCCGCTTCCGCGATTGCCGGCACCAGGATGAACCCGGCTGTGCGGTGCGCGAGCAGGCGCCGCCCGACCGGCTGCGCAACTTCCAGAAGCTGCAGCGCGAGATCCTGCGCGACGCGATGACGGCGCTGGAACGCAAGGACCAGCGCAACCAGTGGAAGGTGCGGCACAAGGCCGCGCGGGCGCGCGACAAGGCCAAGCGTGAAGTGGCTTGATCAGGGCTGCGCCAGGAAGGCCTGCACCGGCACCAGCGTGGCGGCCGGGTCTTCTTCGTGCGGCACATGGCCCAGGCGGTCGAAGACCACGACCGTGCTGCCCGGGATGCGGCGCTGGAACTCCTGGGCCGAGGCCGGCGCGATGATCGCGTCGCGCCCGCCCCAGAGGATCAGCGTGGGCTGGCGGATCTGCGCGATGCGCTCGGCATCCACCCCCGGCTGGAACTGTTGCAGCCGCTCGCGCAAGGCGCTGCGGTTGCCTTCGCGCAGCGTCAGTTCGTAGTAGCGGTCCACCAGCTCGCTGGTGATCTTTTCCGGGTCGGCGTAGGCCTTGACCAGGCCTTGAACGACCATCTCGCGCGGCAGCGCCCACTCGCTCACCGCACCCAGCACCGGCGTGCGCGCCAGCCGCCAGCCCAGCGGGATCGAGGTGATGGAGTCCGGCAGCCCGGCCGCGTCCACCAGGATCAGCCGCTGCACACGCTCGGGCGCGAGGCTGGCCACGCGCCAGGCCACCATGCCGCCCAGCGAGTTGCCGCCCAGCACCACCGGTGGCAGCTGCAGCCGCTCCAGCAGCGCCAGCGTGAAGCGGGCATCGGCATCGCCGGTGTAGTTGCCGTCCGGGCGCGGGCCCGTGAGGCCGAACCCCGGCAGGTCGAAGGCGATCACGCGCCGGGTCTTGGCCAGCTCCGCCATCCAGCCTTCCCAGGTGTGCAGGCTGGCCGAGGTGCCGTGCACCAGCACGATGGGCTGTGGATCGTGGCGGGGGCCGACGTCGCGCAGGTGCACCAGCTGGCCGTTCAGCTCGATGAAGTCCGAAGGCGGCGGTGCCCAGCGCGCCACCAGCGATTCGACCGAGCGGTCGGGCGCGCGCGACAGCGCCAGCGCGACGGCGGAGAAGATGAGCAAGAGGCCGACGATGCGGCGGATGCGTTCGGCCATGGGCGCAAATTCTAGGTTCCTACAATGCCCCGATGACCTTCGTTCACCTGCGCACCCACACCGAATACTCCGTCGTCGACGGCACCTTGCGCATCAGCGATGCGGCCGCGGCCGCGCGGGCCGACGGTCAGCCGGCACTGGCCATCACCGACCTGAACAACCTCTTCGGCGCGATCAAGTTCTACAAGGCCTGCCGCGGCAAGGGTGTCAAGCCACTGATCGGCGCCGACCTGTGGATGGAGCCCGAGTTCGGCGACAAACAGCCCTCCCGCCTGCTGGTGCTGGTGCAGGACCGCCAGGGCTACCTGAACCTGAGCGAGCTGCTGGCGCAGGCCTGGACGCAGAACGCGCAGCGCAGCGCGGCCTGGATCAAGTGGGAGTGGTTGCAGACGCTGGGTGGTGGCTTGATCGCGCTCTCGGGCGCCGACATGGGCGCGGTGGGCATGGCGCTGCTTGCGGGCGACGGCGAGCGTGCGCGCCTGGCCGCCAGGCGACTGGCCGCGCTGTTTCCCGGGCGCTTCTACCTGGAGCTGCAGCGCGCCGGCCTGCCCACGCACGAAGCCCATGTGCGTGCCACCGTGCCGCTGGCGGCCGAGCTCGACCTGCCGGTGGTGGCCACGCACCCGGTGCAGTTCCTGGCGCCCGACGACTTCGAGGCCCACGAGGCCCGGGTCTGCATCGCCGAAGGTGAACTGCTGGCCAACCCCAAGCGGGTGCGGCGCTTCACGCGTGAGCAGTACTTCCTCAGCGCGGCCGACATGGCGGCCAAGTTTGCCGATGTGCCTTCGGCACTGGCCAACAGCGTGGCCATCGCGCGCCGCTGCAACCTCAGCCTGGTGCTGGGCAAGCCGCAGCTGCCGGACTTCCCCACGCCCGACGGCAGCCCCATCGAAACCTACTTCCGCCAAGCCTCGCACGCCGGCCTGGAACAGCGCCTGGCGCTGCTGTACCCGAACCAAGCCGAGCGCGACAAACGCCGTCCGGAGTATGTGCAGCGCCTGGATTTCGAGATCCAGACCATCCTGAAGATGGGCTTCCCGGGTTATTTCCTGATCGTGTCGGACTTCATCACCTGGGCCAAGGCCAACGGCTGCCCGGTGGGCCCGGGCCGGGGCTCGGGCGCGGGTTCGCTGGTGGCCTATGCGCTGTCCATCACCGACCTGGACCCGCTGCGCTACCAGCT
>CAYTWU010000458.1:681-2743 GCA_964442175.1 uncultured Rubrivivax sp. | reverse complement strand
GTGGGCGAGCGAGAAGTTGATCGCCTCGATGCGGTCGGTGTACTCCTGGCTCTTGCTCACGTCGGAGAAGCGGCCCACACGGTGGTTGGACTTGACGCCGAACTCCAGCTCCAGCGGCTCGACGAAGGTGCGGAACATGTCCATCACCAGGCCCTTGCAGGTGTCGGCGGTCAGGGTGTCGCGCACATCGGTGTTCACCAGGGTGGCGAAGACGATGGGCCGTTTGCCCTCGCGCTCGGCCACCTCGTTGATCTCGCGCACCACTTCGGCGGCCTTGTCGGTGCTGTCGATGAAGGGCCGGCGCACGTGGCGCGGCTTGGCCGAAAACTGCGCGAGGATGGAGTTGCCGAAGGTCTCGGCCGTGATGCCCGTGCCGTCCGAGACAAAGAACACAGTGCGCTGGGGCATGGCGGGCCGATCCGGTGACAAGATGATGAAGGCCGATGATAGGCAGTAATTACCCGGTATCCTCTGGGGCAATGCACGCGAATCCGCCCGCCGTGAACCTCCCCAGCCCACAAGAACAAGCAGATTGCGCTGGCGCGTGGGGTTCACCTCGGCACGCGGGAGCACCGGTTTTTTCACATCACGGAGCTTTCCCATGTCTGAATCCACCCTGGCGACCGCCCTGGTCGCACCGTTTGAACACCTGAGGATGACCGACGTCGAGGTGGTGGGCGGCAAAAACGCCAGCCTCGGCGAGATGATCAGCCAGCTGGCCGCCTCGGGTGTGCGGGTGCCGGGCGGTTTTGCGACCACCGCGCATGCCTTCCGGCAGTTCCTGCGCGAGGGCGGCCTCACCGAACGCATCGACGCGCTGCTGACGCAGCTGGACGTGGACGACGTGCGGGCGCTCACCGAAGCCGGCGCCACCATCCGCGGCTGGGTGGTCGACACCCCGTTCCCGGCGGCGCTGGAGGCGGCCGTGCGCGCCGAGTTCGCGCGCCTGACGGCCGACAACCCGGGCGCGTCATTCGCCGTGCGCTCATCCGCCACGGCCGAAGACCTGCCGGATGCGTCCTTCGCCGGCCAGCAGGAGAGCTTCCTGAACGTGGTGGGCATCGACGACATCCTGCACAAGATGAAGGAGGTCTTCGCGTCGCTCTACAACGACCGCGCCATCAGCTACCGCGTGCACAAGGGTTTCCTGCACGCGGACGTGGCGTTGTCGGCCGGCGTGCAGCGCATGGTGCGCTCCGACCTGGGTGCGGCCGGTGTCATGTTCACCATCGACACCGAATCCGGCTTCCCCGATGTCGTGTTCATCACGTCCAGCTACGGCCTGGGCGAAACCGTGGTGCAGGGCGCCGTGAACCCGGACGAGTTCTACGTGCACAAGCCCAGCTTCCGGGCCGGCAAGTTCCCGGTCATCCGGCGTGTGCTGGGTTCCAAGCTGCAGCGCATGGAGTTCGCCACCCCGGCCCAGCGCGCCGAGAGCGGCCGCCTGGTGCACACCGTGGACACCCCGCCGGAGATGCGCAACCGCTACTCCATCACCGATGCCGACGTGGTCGAGCTGGCCAAGTACGCGCTGATCATCGAGCAGCACTACGGCCGGCCGATGGACATCGAGTGGGGCAAGGACGGTGTCGATGGCCAGCTCTACATCCTGCAGGCCCGGCCCGAGACCGTGAAGAGCCAGGCCGCCGGCAAGGTGGAGCAGCGCTACAAGCTCAAGGGTGACCCCAAGACGCGCGGCACGGTGCTGGCCGAGGGCCGCGCCATCGGCCAGAAGATCGGCACGGGCCCGGTGCGCATCGTGCACAGCCTGGCTGAGATGGACAGCGTGCAGCCCGGCGACGTGCTGGTGGCCGACATGACCGACCCGAACTGGGAGCCGGTGATGAAACGCGCCGGCGCCATCGTCACCAACCGCGGCGGACGCACCTGCCATGCGGCCATCATCGCGCGCGAGCTGGGCATCCCGGCTGTGGTGGGCTGCGGTGACGCCACGCAGACGCTGACCGAGGGCAACCTGGTCACCGTGGCCTGCTCCGAGGGCGACACCGGCTACATCTACGACGGCCTGCTGGAGACCGAGGTCAGCGAGGTGCAGCGCGGC
>CAYTWU010000458.1:0-671 GCA_964442175.1 uncultured Rubrivivax sp. | reverse complement strand
ATCATGATGAACGTCGGCAACCCGACGCTGGCCTTCGACTTCGCGCAGATGCCCAACGCCGGCGTCGGCCTGGCGCGGCTGGAGTTCATCATCAACAACAACATCGGGGTGCACCCGAAGGCCATCCTCGACTACCCGAACATCGACCCCGAGCTGAAGAAGGCGGTGGAATCGGTGGCGCGCGGGCATGCCTCGCCACGGGCGTTCTACGTCGACAAGCTGGTCGAGGGTGTGGCCACCATCGCGGCAGCCTTCTGGCCCAAGCCGGTGATCGTGCGCCTGTCTGACTTCAAGTCCAACGAGTACCGCAAGCTGATCGGCGGCACCCGCTACGAACCCGATGAAGAAAACCCGATGCTGGGTTTCCGTGGCGCCAGCCGCTACATCAGCGGCGATTTCCAGGACGCGTTTGCGATGGAGTGCGAGGCGCTCAAGCGTGTGCGCCACGAGATGGGGCTGAACAACGTCGAGATCATGGTGCCCTTCGTGCGCACCGTGAAGCAGGCGGCGCGGGTGGCCGAGATGCTGGCCGAACGTGGCCTGAAGCGCGGCGTGGATGGTCTGCGCCTGATCATGATGTGCGAGGTGCCCAGCAACGCCATCCTGGCCGACCAGTTCCTGGCGCATTTCGACGGCATGTCCATCGGCTCCAACGACCTGACCCAGCTCAC
>CAYTWU010000457.1:0-2749 GCA_964442175.1 uncultured Rubrivivax sp. | reverse complement strand
CCTTGATGGTGTCGTAGAAGTGGTAGTGCCAGTTGTCCTCGGACATGTTGCCCAGGCTGGCGCCGATGCCACCCTGCGCGGCCACGGTGTGCGAGCGCGTGGGGAACACCTTGGACAGCACGGCCACGTTCAGGCCGGCCAGCGCCAGCTGGAGCGAGGCGCGCATGCCGGAGCCACCGGCGCCGACGATGATGACGTCGAACTTGCGACGCGGGAGCGATGAGGTCAGCGCCACTTGATTAAAGCCTCCAGAGCACTTGCACGGCCCAGCCGGCACAGCCGACGAGCCAGACGATCGTGGCCACCTGCGCCACCAGGCGCAGACCCACGGGCTTGACGTAGTCCATGAAGATGTCGCGCGTGCCGACCCAGGCGTGCCAGGCCAGCGCCACGATGACGGTGAAGGTCAGCACCTTCATCCACTGGGCCGAGAAGATGCCCGACCATTTGTCGTAACCCAGCGGGCCGGGCAGCAGCACCTGCACCAGCACGACGACGGTGAACAAGGCCATCAGCGTGGCGGTGGCGCGTTGCACCATCCAGTCGCGCAGGCCGTAATGCGCGCCGCTGACGACGCGCTTGGAACCGTAGTTGACGGACATGGGGTTGGCTCCTCAGTACAGGCCGAACAGCTTGGCGCCGAGCAGCACGGTCAGCAGCAGGGACAGCACCAGCGTGACCACGGCCGACTGGCGGCCGAATTCCTTGGTGACGCTGTGCGTGGCGTCCATCCACAGGTGGCGCACGCCGGCGATGAAGTGGTGCAGGTAGGACCAGATCAGCGCCAGGACCACCAGCTTCACGAACCAGCCGGGGAACACGCCCAGGCCGGACGAGAAGGCGGCGGTGAAACCGTCGTACGAGATCTCGGAGGTGACGCTGGCGTCGAACATCCAGATCACGAAGGGCAGCAGCACCAGCATGATGGCCCCGCTGGCACGGTGCAGGATGGACACCACGCCCGCCAGCGGCAGGCGGTACTGCAGGGCATCGACCAGGCGCATGGTGCCGGGTCGGACGGTGGGTCTTGTCTGGGACATGGTGTGCGTGTTAACCCGGTGAAAACCGACGGAGTTTATTGCAACGCAGCAGGCTTACGCCGTGCTTGAGGCCATCAATTGAGTGCATTGCGGTAGTGGTGGTGCGCGGTGTCGTAGAGCCCCCGGCGAAGCTCCACGGGTTTGTCGCCATAGGTGTAGGACAGGCGCTCGACGGACAGCAGCGGTGAACCGGGCACCACCGCCAGCAGCTGCGCCGCCTCGCCCTGCGCCGCCACGGCCCGGATCCTCTCATCGGCGCGGATCATGCGAACGCCGAATTCGCCCTCGAAAAACGCGTACATCGGCCCGCGGTGCCCCGCCAGGCGCTCGGCGGTCAGGCCCTTGAAGGGGGCGGCTGGCAGCCAGATCTCGTCCAGCACCACGGGTTGTTCACCTTGCAGCAGCAGACGGCGCACCTGGAAGACGTTGTCGCTGGCCTTCAGCGCCAGTGCGCGGGCCACGTCGGCCGGCGCGCGCAGGCGGCGGCAATCCAGCAGGCGGCGGCGCAGGCTGATGGCGGCTTCGTCGTCGGGCTGCAGGCGCAGGAAGCGGTACTGCGTGCGCTCCTCGCTGTGCGTGGCCACGAAGGTGCCCTTGCCCTGGCGCCGTACCAGCAGGTTTTCGGTCGCCAGCTCGTCGATGGCCTTGCGCACCGTGCCCTGGCTCACCTTGAAACGCGCCGCGAGCTCGATCTCGCTGGGGATGGCCTCACCCGGCTTCCACTCGCCCCCCTGCAGGCTGCGTGTCAGCAGGGTCTTGATCTGCTGGTACAGCGGGGCGAAGGACGGTGTCTGGGACGCCGTGCGCTCCGCGGGGGCGGCTTCATTCATGCCCCCATTGTCTTACATAAGACATAAGAGTTGTGTCAGCCGAGCGGGCATAGAATCACGGCCCTGCCCGAGTCATCTCACGTCCCTGCCTCCAGGAGCCCCCCATGAGCAAAAAACCCGTTCGTGTCGCCGTCACCGGCGCCGCTGGCCAGATCGGCTACGCCCTGCTGTTCCGCATCGCCTCCGGCGAAATGCTCGGCAAGGACCAGCCCGTGATCCTGCAACTGCTGGAAGTGCCGGTCGAGAAGGCCCAGGAAGCCCTGAAGGGCGTGATGATGGAGCTGGAAGACTGCGCCTTCCCGCTGCTGGCCGGCATGGAAGCCCACAGCGACCCGATGACCGCCTTCAAGGACACCGACTACGCGCTGCTGGTCGGCGCCCGTCCGCGCGGCCCCGGCATGGAGCGTGCCGACCTGCTGGCCGCCAACGCCCAGATCTTCACGGCCCAGGGCAAGGCCCTGAACGCCGTGGCCAGCCGCAACGTCAAGGTGCTGGTGGTCGGCAATCCGGCCAACACCAACGCCTACATCGCGATGAAGAGCGCGCCCGACCTGCCGCGCGAGAACTTCACCGCCATGCTGCGCCTGGACCACAACCGCGCGCTGAGCCAGATCGCCGCCAAGACCGGCAAGCCGGTCGCCGCGATCCAGAAGCTGGCCGTGTGGGGCAACCACTCGCCCACGATGTACGCCGACTACCGCTTTGCCACCATCGATGGCGCCTCGGTCAAGGACATGATCAACGACCAAGTCTGGAACGCCGACACCTTCCTGCCCACCGTGGGCAAACGCGGCGCGGCCATCATCGCCGCGCGTGGTGTGTCCTCGGCCGCCTCGGCCGCCAACGCCGCCATCGACCACATGCGCGACTGGGCGCTGG
>CAYTWU010000456.1:0-2768 GCA_964442175.1 uncultured Rubrivivax sp. | reverse complement strand
TGGAGACCATCAAGTACATGGTGGCCGCCGGCATGGGCATCACGGTGGTGCCGCAGCTCTCGGTGCCGGCGGAGCCGGCCACGCACCTGGCCTTCGTGCCCTTCGCCGAGCCGGTGCCCACGCGCCGCGTGGTGCTGGCCTGGCGCCGCAGCTTCACGCGCTACGAGGCCATCGCCGCGCTGCGCAACGCCATCTACGCCTGCCCGCTGTCGGGCGTGACGCGGCTGACGGCCTGATCCAGCCCGCCGGTCAACCGGCCAGGAAGCGGCGCAACAGCGTGTCGAAGACCGGCACGTCGATGGGCTTGGCGACGTATTCGTCGAAGCCGGCCTCGATGGCACGCCGGGCATCGCGCGGCATGGCCTGCGCGGTGAGCGCCACCACCGGGATCTGGCGTGTGCGCTCGTCGGCCCGCAACCGGGCCAGCAGCTCGTAACCGTCCATCACCGGCAGGTGGATGTCCAGCAGGATCAGCGCCGGCTGCGCGCTGCGCGCCAAGGCCAGGCCTTGCGGGCCGGACTCGGCACTGATCAGCCGCACGCCACCGTGGCGGGCCAGGATCTGCTCCACCAGCGCCAGGTTGGCCGGGTTGTCCTCCACGTACAGCACCAGGGTCTCGGTGGTGCGCCAGGGGGCGCTGTGGGCCGGCGGCTCGTGCGGCGGCGGGGCGTCGGCCAGGCGGCCGCTGGGCAGTTCGACCCAGAAGGCCGCGCCTTCCCCAGGCGGGCTGTCCACGCCGATCTGGCCGCCCATCAGCTCCACCAGGCGGCGGCTCAGCGCCAGGCCGATGCCGGTGCCCTCCACCGCGCCCAGCTCGGCGCCGAGCCGGCTGAAGGGCTGGAAGAGTTGGTGCAGCCGGTCAGCCGGGATGCCCGGGCCGGTGTCGCGCACCGTCAGGCGCAGGCGGTCGTCGGCACGCGGCTGGGCGGACACGTGCACCGCGCCCCCGTGGCGGTTGTACTTGATGGCGTTGGACAGCAGGTTGAGCAGCACCTGCTTGAGCCGCATGCGGTCGGCCCGCACCACCAGGCCTGGCGCCAGGTCGGCCTGCAGCACGATCTGCCGCGGCAGGGCCAGCGGCTCGGACAGCGCCAGCGCATCCTGCACCAGCTCGGCCAGGCTCAGCGCCTCGGGCGACAGCGCCAGCCGGCCGGATTCCACCTGCGCCAGATCGAGCACCTCGTTGATCAGGCGCAGCAGGTGGCGGCCGGCGCGCAGCACCTCGCGCAGGTGGCCGCGCGAACGTGCGCCCAGGTCGCGGTCCAGCTCGATCAGCTGCGCAAAACCGAGGATGGCGTTGAGCGGCGTGCGCAGCTCGTGGCTCATGCTCGACAGGAACTCGGTCTTCGCTCGGCTGGCCTGCTGCGCGGTGTCGCGTGCGGCCACCAGTTGGCGCGTGCGCTCGCTCACCTCCAGTTCCAGCGCATCGCGCTGCCGGGCCAGCGCGCGTTCGGCCTGGCGGCGCTCGGTGATGTCCTCGACGACGGCGAACACCCGCTGCAACGCACCGCCGGGGGCCCGCTCGCAGCGCACCGCCAGGATGCTTTCGAGCACGCTGCCATCGCGCCGGATGTAGCGCTTGTCCATCACGTAGGCGTCGATCTCGCCGCGCGACATGCGCGCGTAGTTCGCCTGGTCGGCGGGCAGGTCATCGGGATGGGTGAAGTCGGCCCAGGTCAGCGCCAGGATCTCCTCGGCGCTGTAGCCGAGCATCTCGCACATGCGGGCGTTGACGCTGCGCCACTGCATGCCGGGCTCGGCGATGGTCATGCCCACCAGCCCGGCCTCGAAAAAGTGGCGGAAGCTCTCTTCGCTGCGTTGCAGCGCCAGCTCGGCCCGCTTGCGCTCGTCGGTGCTGGTGATGAAGCCGTTCCAGAGCACGCTGCCGTCGGGCTGTGCCGCCGGCACGGCACGGCCCTGGTGCCATTGCAGCCGGCCATCGGCCCGGTGCACGCGGTACTCGCACTCCCAGGGGCTGAGCGTGCGCTGCGACACCTCGATCGTGGCCATCACACGCGGCAGGTCGTCGGCGTGCACGCGCGCGAACAGCAGCGCGGCGTTGTCGCGCACGGCGTCGGCCGCCACGTCGAAGACGTCCTGCAGCGCCGCCGTGGCCACGGGCATGGCCATGCGCCCGTCGGGCCAGGCCTGGAACTGGTAGACGACACCGGGCACCTGGTCGACCATGCGGCGCAACCGGTGCCCGTCGTGCCAGACCCGCAGATGCGCCACGAGCAGGCGTGCCAGCACGTGCGGAGGCTGCAGCGGGGCGGCCGCGCCGAACACGGCGATCAGGCCGGTCACGCCCTCGGCGGCCAGGGGCAGGGCGCACACACCTGGCGACGCGGTGTGCAGCGCCTGTTGCGCGCGTGCGAGCAGGGTGTCGGCCGCCTCGGCCTCCGGCCATGCCCGGCACAGCGCGACGGGCTCCGCCAGCCAGACCAGGGCCTGCGTGACACCCGCAGCCTGCGCCGCACAGGCGAGCACATCGGCGACATAGGTGCTCAGGTCATCGTCCATCGGGTGGGTCGAATCAGGCATCGGCACGCCAAGTATGCCCGCGGGCATTCGCTAGACTGGACAACATCTCATTCCGGAGCCCGCACCATGGCCAAAAAAGCCGCCGCCCCGCAGATCAACATCGGCATCAGCGACAAGGACCGGGGCGCCATCGCCGGCGGCCTGGCCCGCCTGCTGGCCGACACCTACACGTTGTACCTGACGACCCACAACTTCCACTGGAACGTCACCGGCCCGATGTTCAACAC
>CAYTWU010000455.1:0-2769 GCA_964442175.1 uncultured Rubrivivax sp. | reverse complement strand
GCCAGGCGCTTGGCCTTGTCGCGCGACAGGATGGTGTCGCCGTAGCCGTTTTCGACCGCCTCGACGGCGACGGAGACGAAGTCGCCGACCTGCACTTCGAGTTCACCCTGGTCGTTCTTGAACTCTTCGACCGGGATGTAGGCCTCGCTCTTGAGGCCGGCATTCACCACCACGTGGTTGAAGTCGATGCGGACCACCTCGGCGGAGATGACCTCGCCGACACGCATGTCGGCGGACTTCAGGGATTCTTCGAACAGGGCGGCAAAGGATTCGCCGCCGCCGAACGTGGTGGCAGATTGGGTTTGGGGCATCGTGGTTCCTGGACCCGGCGCGCAAGAGGCTTCAGAGCTTCAGGGCGGCGGGCGGTGTGTGCAACAGCCGTTGCGGGGTTAGGTTTCAGATCACACCACGCGGAGAGCGTGGTGCACCGGCTTTTTCAGCCCTTTGCCGCAGCAGATGCCACTGCAAAAGGCCTGCGCTCGGCCCACCAAGCCAGCACCCGTTCGACCGATTCTTCGACCGTGAGTGCGGAGTTGTCGAGCCGCATCGCATCTTCGGCCGGCTTCAGCGGCGCGACCTGCCGGGAGCTGTCCCGCAGGTCACGCGCCTCCAAGTCGGCGCGAAGACTGTCGATATTAGATGAAATTCCCTTGGAAATCAACTGCTTATGCCGCCTGGCGGCCCGCTCGGCGGCGCTGGCCGTGAGGAAGACCTTGAGCGCGGCGTCGGGGAAGACCACGGTGCCCATGTCGCGCCCGTCGGCCACCAGGCCCGGCGCGCGGCGGAAGGCCAGCTGCAGCCCGTGCAGCGCTGTGCGCACCGCCGGCAGGGCCGAGACCCGCGAGGCCAGCATGCCGGCCTGCTCGGCGCGCAGCGCGTCGCTCACGTCGCGGCCGCGCAGCCAGGTGCGGCCGTCGGCAAACCGCAGGTCCAGCGTGGCGGCCAGCCGGGCCACGGCGGCTTCGTCGTCGGGTGAGACCCCGTCTTCCAGCGCCGCCAGGGCGGTGGCGCGGTAGAGCGCGCCGGAATCCAGCAGTTCGTAGCCCAGGCGCAGCGCCAGCTCGGCCGCCAGCGTGCCCTTGCCCGACGCGGTGGGGCCGTCCACCGTGATCACCGGCACGTCCTCCGGCAGCGCGTGGGCCACACCGAACAAGGCGTCGAAATAAGCCGGGAAGGTCTTGGCCACGCAGTGCGGGTCTAGGATGCGCACCGGCACGCGCGCCGGGTTGAACGCCGCCAGCGACAGGCACATCGCCATGCGGTGGTCGTCGTAGGTGTGGATGGCCGCCGTGTGCCAGGCGGCGGGCGGGGTCACCTCGATGAAATCGGCGCCTTCCGTCACCGTGGCGCCGACTGCGCGCAGTTCGTTCGCCATCGCGGCGATGCGGTCGGTTTCCTTCACGCGCCAGCTGGCGATGTTGTCCAGCCGCGTGGTGCCGTCGGCATACAGCGCCATCACGGCCAGCGTCATCGCGGCGTCGGGGATGTGGTTGCAATCCAGCGTGATCGCGCGCAGCGGCCAGGCGCCGCGGTGCACGGCCAGCCAGCCCGGCCCGCCGCGGACCTGCGCGCCCATGGCCTGTGCCGCCTCGACAAATCGGATGTCGCCCTGGATCGAATCCAGCCCCACGCCTTCGATGCGCAGCGGTGCGCCGCCATGGGCGGCGATTGCGCCGAGCGCGATGAAGTACGAGGCCGACGAAGCATCGCCCTCCACGTGGATGTGGCCCGGCGTGCGGTAGCGGCTGCCGGCGGGGATGGTGAAACGGGCCCAGCCGTCACGTCGCACCGCGATGCCAAATCGGGCCAGCAGGTTCAGCGGCAATGACCACGTCCCGGTCATCGGCCACCAGCGGCAGGGCGAGCAGCAGCGCCGTCAGGAACTGGCTGGAGACGTCGCCGCGCACATGGATGGCCTGGTCGGTGGCCAGCCGGCCGCCGGCCTCGCCGCGCAGGCGCAGCGGCGGGTAGCCGGGCGTGCCCAGGTCCTCGATGGTGCAACCCAGCGGGCGCAGCGCGTCCACCAGGTCGCCGATCGGCCGTTCGTGCATGCGGGGCACGCCCGACAGCTCAAAACAGCCGCCCTGCGTGGCCGCCAGCACCGCCAGCGCAGCCGTGAGCGGGCGCATCGCGGTGCCGGCATTGCCCAGGAAGAGCTGCGCCTCGTGCACCTGCAGGCGCCCGCCCAGGCCGGTGACGCGCAAGGTGCTGCCGTTTTCTGCCAGCGTGCAGCCCAGCGCGCGCAGCGCGGCCAGCATCACCCGCGTGTCGTCGGAGTCCAGCAGGTCGTGCACGACCGTCGTGCCTTCGGCCAGGCCGGCCAGCAGCAGCACCCGGTTGGAAATGCTCTTGGAGCCCGGCAGGCGCACCGTGCCCGAGGCCCCTGCCAGCGGCGGCAGGTCCAGGAAGGGCAGGGCCATCATGCGCCGCCGCGTGCCGGCCCGCGCGTGCCGCCCAGCTGCCAGCCGGCGCGGCCCTCGGAGGCGGTGCGGATCAGGTCTTCCAGCGCGTCGCTGTTGCCGGACTTGATCACCAGCTCCAGCGCGTCCAGCGTGTGGCGGAAGCGTTGGGACTGTTTGAGCAGCTCTTCGCGGTTGGCGATCAGGATGTCGCGCCAGATGGCCGGATCGCTGGCAGCGATGCGTGTGAAGTCGCGGAAGCCCGGGCCGGCGAGCGACAGGAAGTCGCGCCCCGCCGGCTGGTGGGTGACGGCACTGAAATACGCAAAGGCCAGCAGATGCGGCAGGTGGCTGATCGCCGCGAACGCGG
>CAYTWU010000454.1:0-2775 GCA_964442175.1 uncultured Rubrivivax sp. | reverse complement strand
TCATCGCCAGCGTCTGCAGCAGCAGGCTCATGCCCATCGCGGTGATCAGCGGCGCCAGCCTGGGCGCGTTGCGCAGAGGTCGGTACGCGGCCTTTTCGATCGTGAAGTTCAGCACGGCACAGATCACGATGGCGCAGATCAGCGAGATCAGCATCATCAGCCACCCTGGCAGGCCGGCTTCGGCGAGCAGGGTGACAACCGTCCAGCTGGTGAGCGCACCGACCATCAGCACCTCGCCGTGCGCGAAGTTGATCATGCCGATGATGCCGTAGACCATCGTGTAGCCCAGTGCCACCAGCGCATACATGCTGCCGAGCACCAGACCGTTGATGATCTGCTGCAAAAAGATGTCCATTGAGGGGGTCTCCGGGTTGTCAGGCCGCCTGGGTGGCGGCGCGCCGAGCCTGCGATGAAGGCGTGGCCTCCCGGGTTAGCAAGAAGCTCGCCGTGCACAGTGCAGGTGCGGGCGGCCGCATTGTAGGTTTGCACTTTGCGCACGATTTCGGGGAGTTTCCCCCTCACGCCCGCACAAGTTGCGGTGGTGGGCCCGGCTCAGCGTGTTTTCTTGGCCGCGGCGTCGCGCGCCCGCAGTTCGGCCAGGCGCTCGCCGATCCGCAGCTCCAGCCCGCGGGCCACGGGCTGGTAGAAGGCCTGTGGCGCCAGGCCCTCGGGCCAGTAGTTTTCGCCGGCCGCGTAGCCATCGGCTTCGTCGTGGGCGTAGCGGTAATCGCGGCCGTGGCCCAGGTCCTTCATCAGGCGCGTGGGCGCATTGCGCAGGTGCATGGGCACCGGGCGGGTGCCATCCTGCTTGACCAGCGCCCGGGCTGCGTTCCACGCGGTGTAAACGGCGTTGGATTTGGGCGCCACGGCCAGAAACACCACCGCCTCGGCCAGCGCCAGCTCTCCTTCGGGCGAGCCCAGGCGTTCGTAGACGGCGGCTGCGGCCGACGCCACCTGCAGGCCGCGTGGGTCGGCCAGGCCGATGTCCTCGCTGGCCATGCGGATCACGCGCCGCGCCACGTAGCGCGGGTCCACGCCACCGTCCAGCATGCGGGCCAGCCAGTACAGCGCCGCGTCGGGGTGGCTGCCGCGCACACTCTTGTGCAGGGCCGAAATCGCGTCGAAGAACTGGTCGCCGTCCTTGTCGTAGCGGCGCAGCAGCTCGCCCAGGGCGCCTTCGAGCAGGGCCTCGTCGATCTGCGCGCGGCCTTCGGCCAGCGTGGCCAGGTTTTCATACGCGTTCAGCAGCCGGCGCGCATCGCCGTCGGCAAACGCGATCAGGCGCTCGCATGCAGCGGCTGTCATCGGCGGTGCCGCCAGTTCGGCC
This sequence comes from uncultured Rubrivivax sp., assembly GCA_964442175.1. Taxonomy (GTDB): domain Bacteria; phylum Pseudomonadota; class Gammaproteobacteria; order Burkholderiales; family Burkholderiaceae_C; genus Rubrivivax. The sequence goes on along the minus strand of CAYTWU010000454.1, from coordinate 1,448 downwards.
TGCGCGCGCGCGATCAGCGCGGCCAGTTCGGTGGCGTCCAGCGACTTCAGCACATGCACCGTGGCACGTGACAGCAGGGCCGAGTTGACCTCGAACGACGGGTTCTCGGTTGTCGCGCCGATGAACAGGAACAGGCCCGATTCGACATGCGGCAAAAACGCGTCCTGCTGCGCCTTGTTGAAGCGGTGCACCTCGTCGACGAACACCACGGTGCGGCGGCCGCCGGCGCGTGCGTGTTCGGCACGCTCCACGGCCTCGCGGATGTCCTTCACACCGGCCAGCACGGCCGACAGGGTGATGAACAACGCATCGCTGGCGTGGGCCACCAGCCGCGCCAGCGTGGTCTTGCCCACGCCCGGCGGGCCCCACAGGATCATCGAGTGCAACCGGCCGGCCGCCAGCGCCGCGTGCAGCGGTTTGCCGGGTGCCAGCAAATGGGTCTGTCCGATCACCTCGGCCAGGGTCCTGGGGCGCAGCCGTTCCGCCAGCGGGGCCGGCGGGGCAGCTTCGTCGAACAGGCCCGGCACGCGTGGCGCCTTATTGTTCGATCACGTCGGCGCCCGGTGGCGGCACGAAGCGGAAGCGGTCGGCCGGCAGCGCGGGATTGGGCACGAAGCTGTCGAGCCGGAGCACCGTGCGCTGGCCAAAGCGGTCCAGGATCTCCACCGCCGCCAGCTGTGCCCCGCGAAAACCCACCGCCATCCACTGGAAGCCGCCCTCGGCCACCTTGGGCGTGGCGCGGGCCCAGTCCAGGCCGTCGCGCGCGGGCTGGGCGCTGAGCGAAAAGTCGCGCTCCAGCGTGTTGCCGGCCAGCAGCGCAGCGGGTGTGGCACCCAAGGCCTGGTCGGCCTTGCGCACCGTCACCTGGTTGAGGTCGGGGTCGTGCATCCAGACTTTCTGGCCATCGGCCAGCAAGGTCTGCGGATACGGCTTCGCGTAGTCGAAGCGGAAGCGGTCGGGCCGCGTGAACTCGAAATTGCCAGTCGACACCTTGGCACGCGAGCCATCGGCCGGCGTGACGGTCTGCGTGAACGCGGCGCGGCCGCTCCTGGTGTCGCGCACGAAGTCGCGCAGGCGGTCCACCGCGTCGGCCTGGGCGGCACTCGCGGCCAAAAACAAGGTGGCCGTGGCCAGCAGGGGTTTGATCATCGCCCTCATTCGTCCCGCTTCGGCACGATGAGTTCCCGGCTGCCGTTGCTGGCCAGTGCACCGACCAGGCCCGACTTCTCCATCTGCTCCAGCAAGCGTGCCGCGCGGTTGTAGCCGATGCGCAGGTGGCGCTGCACCAGCGAGATGCTGGCCTTGCGGTGCTGCAGCACGATGGCCACGGCCTGGTCGTACATCGGGTCGGCCTCGGCATCGCCGCCACCGGGGGCGGTGCTGCCAGCGGCATCACCGTCGGCTTCGAGCACGCCCCCTTCGAGGATGCCTTCGATGTAGTTGGGCTC
>CAYTWU010000453.1:0-2790 GCA_964442175.1 uncultured Rubrivivax sp. | reverse complement strand
TGGAGAGCGAACCCAGGTCGATCGTCTGCCCCGGCACCAGCGCCCTCAACGGCGGCGGCCGCGGCTCGTCGTACCAGAGCTCGCCATAGGGGTTGTCTTCGACGATGGGCAGGCCCAGGGCCTGGGCACGCGCGGCCAGCGCGCTGCGGCGCGCGGCGCCCATGCAGCGGCCACCCGGGTTCTGGAAGTTGGGCAGCAGGTAGAGGAAACGTGCACCGCGGGCCGCGTCCAGCGCCTCGGGGGTCGGGCCTTCGTCGTCGCCGGCCACGGGCAGGAACTCGGGTTCGTAGGGCGCAAAGGCCTGCAGCGCACCCAGGTAGGTGGGCGACTCCACCGCCACGCCGCTGCCCGGGTCGATCAGCACCTTGCCGACCAGGTCCAGGCCTTGCTGCGAGCCGGTGGTGATCAGCACCTGGCCGGCGGCGCAGGCCACACCCTGCGCCTGCAACTGGCCGGCGGCCCAGTCGCGCAGCGGGCCGTAGCCCTCGCTGGCCGCGTACTGCAGCGCCTCGCGTGGGGCCTCGCGCAGCACGCGGTCGGTCGCGGCCCGCAGCGCCTCGACCGGGAAGCCGTCGGGCGAGGGCAGCCCGCCGGCCAGCGAGACGATGCCCGGGCGTTCGGTGAGCTTGAGGATCTCGCGGATCACCGAGGGGTTCAGCCGCTCGGCGCGGCGGGCCAGATGCCAGGGGGACGAACTCATGAACAGATCCAATCGACCGCCGCAGCGGCATGCAGGGAGGTGGTGTCGAACACGGGCAGAAGGCTGTGGCTTTGGTCGATCAGCAGCCCGATCTCGGTGCAGCCCAGGATGATGGCCTGCGCGCCAGCGGCCTGCAACGCGGCGATCTGCTGCTGGTAGGCGGCGCGCGACGCCGCTTCGATGTGGCCGCGGCACAGCTCCTCGTAGATCACGCGGTGCACCTCGGCCCGGCCGGCGGCATCGGGCAGCAGGGTCTGGACACCAAAGCCCTGGCGCAGCCGGTCCTGCACGATGGCGGGGTCTTCCATCGTGAAGCGCGTGCCCAGCAGCCCGGCGCGCGTGACGCCCGCGGCCTGCAGCGCGGCCCCGGTGGCGTCGGCGATGTGCAGCAGCGGCACACCCGCCGCCGCCTGCACGGCGGCGCTGAGCTTGTGCATGGTGTTGGTGGCCAGCAGCACGGCGCCGGCACCGGCCCGCACCAGGCCTTGTGCGGCGCGGCCCAGCTGGGCGGCCAGGCCGGCCCAGTCGCCCGCCGCCTGGGCGGCGGCGATGCCGGCGAAGTCCAGGCTGTGCAGCAGCAGCGGGGCACTGTGCAGGCCGCCGGCGCGCGCCGCCACGCCCTGGTTGATCAGCCGGTAGTAGACGGCGCTGGATTCCCAGCTCATGCCGCCGATCACGCCCAGGGTCTTCATGTCGCCACCTTCGTCCTCCGGCCGACCACCACCACGGCCAGCACCGCCAGCGCAAAGCCCAGTGTCACGGCATCGGGCCGCTCACCCAGCAGCAACGCCGCCGCGATCAGCGCCAGGAAGGGCTGCAGCAGTTGCACCTGGCTGACCCGCACCACACCGCCCAGCACCAGGCCGCGGTACCAGGCAAAAAAGCCCAGCCACATCGAAAACAGCGCGGCATAGGCAAAACCGACCCAGGCCGAGGCGCGCACTGGCGCCACCGGCCAGAGCCACAGCGCCAGTGGCAGCGTGAACGGCAAAGCCCCCACCAGCACCCAGCAGATCACCTGCGGCGCCGGCATCTCCGCCCCGGCACGCGCCCCGGCCACATAGCCGACCGCAGCACTGCCCACGGCCAGCAGCAGCAGGCCGTCGGCCGGCACCAGGCGGCCGCTGCCCTGCCAGGCGGCATAGCCCAGCACCAGGGCACAGCCGGCCACGGCTGCGGCCCAGAACCCCGGCGAGGGCCGCTGCCGCGTGGCCAAGGCGCCGGCCACCGCCGTGGCCAGCGGCAACACGCCGGTGACCACGGCGGCGTGCACCGCATCCACCTCGCGCAGCGCCAGCGCCAGGAACAGCGGGAAGCCGCCCACCGTGCCCAGCGCGCTGACCGCCAGCACCGGCCACAGGTGGCGGCCCGGCACCGGCACGCGCCACAGCAGCAGCCACGCGGCGCTGAGCAGCCCGGCCACCGCCGCGCGGCCGGCGGTGACGAAGGCCGGCGCCAGTTGCGGGTCGCCGGCGTCGCCCACCGCCAGGCGGGTCATGGGCAAGGTGAGCGCAAAGATCAGCACCCCCAGCGCGCCCCAGGCCAGGCCGCGGCTGACGGCCGCATGGGTGGGCGTGCTGAAGGGAATGGGTGCCGTTGACATGCCTCCACTGTAGCGGCCATCAACAGTACAGTACCAATACACTTCGGCAGACAAAACACCGCTCTGTACCGGTCATGCCGGCGATACAGCCCCCGATGAACGCCCGCCAAGACCCCCCGTGGCCGCTGCTGGCCCGCGCCGCCGGCCCCGGCCTTGCCGAGCAGCTGGCCGAACGCCTGGCCGAACGCATCGTCCAGCGCCTGCTGGCGCCGGGCACGCGCCTGCCTTCGGTGCGCGAGGCCGCAGCCCGCCACGGCGTGAGCCCGGCCACCGTGGTGGCCGCCTACGACCGGCTGCAGGCCCAGGGCCTGGTGCTGGCGCGGCCGCAGCGAGGCTTCTTTGTGCGCGATCTCGTGCGTGACACCTCGGCCGCACGCCGCGCCGGCCCGGCCGAGGCGCCGCGCCCACCGCCGGTGGACGCCACGGCGCTGATCCGCGGCATGTTCCACGCCGGGGTGCGCGGCTCCGCGCCCGGCATGGGCACGCT
>CAYTWU010000452.1:0-2793 GCA_964442175.1 uncultured Rubrivivax sp. | reverse complement strand
CAGCACGCCGGTGGTGTGCAGAGCCAGTGCCAGCGTGTCGGCAAACGGCCCCAGGCCAGCGGCGATCAGCAGCAGGCCGGCCCAGACCAGCTCGGGCACGGCGCGCAGTGCGTTCAGCAGCAGGCGAGTGGACGTGCGGCCCCGGGCGGCGTCACCGGCGTGGGTGCGGCTGGCGGGCAGCGCCAGGGCCAGCCCGCCGACGGCCGCCAGCAAGGTGCCAAAGGCCGACATCGCCAGCGTCTCCCAGGTGCCTTGCGCGACCTTGTGAAGGAACGCGGGCTGCGTGTCGGGCGGGAAGAACTCGCCGACGAAGCGGCCCATGCTGCGCGCAGCGTCCAGGCTGAGGAACTGCGCCCATTGCAAGTCCAGCGACCAGAAGCTGGCCACCACCAGCGCCAGCACCGCCAGGGCGGTCCAGCAGGCGCGGCAGCGGGCGTCGAAGAGGGGCCGGGGCACGAGCGGCGGCGCGGTGTCGCGGCGGTTCATCCCAGGCTCCGGCGCAGGTTGGCACTGACCCGGTCGGCCAGCGCCACCAGTGCCACGAAGACGGCCAGCATGGTCAGCACCTCGCCGCCGTTGAACATCTTCATGCTGTTGTCCATCTGCTGGCCCAGGCCGCCGGCGCCCACGAAGCCCAGCACAACGCTGCTGCGGATGGCACATTCCCAGCGGTAGACGGTATAGCTGGTCAACTCCGCCGCGTTCTGCGGCAGCAGACCGTAGAAGAAGGCCTGCAGGCGCGAGCTGCCGTTGCGCAGCAGGGCCTCGGTCGGCTGGGTCTCGCCGCTGTCCAGGATCTCGCCGTAGACCTTGCCCAGCATGCCGCCATAGGTCAGGGCGATGGCCAGCACGCCAGCCGTGGGCCCCAGGCCCACCACCCGTACGAAGACCAGGGCCCAGACCAGCTCGGGCACGCTGCGCAGCACGATCAGCAACCAGCGCACGGCCTGGCGGGCCCAGAAGGGCTCGCGTGCCATGCGGCCGGAGAGCGCCGACACCGACAGCACACGCGCCGAGAGCAGCGTCAGCGGCACGGCAATCACCAGGGCCAGCGTCAGACCGGCGGTGGCGATGGCCACGGTGCGCCAGGACTCGCGCGCCACCATGGCCAGGAACTCGGTGGAGTGCGCAGGTGGCAGGAAGCTTGCCAGGAACTGGCCGGTGACCTTCAGGTTGGCGGGCTCCACCAGCACCCAGGGCCTGAACTCGGTGGCCACCACCAGCGGCCACAGCAGCACCACCGCCAAGCTGAGCCAGAAGACACGGCCGACCCAGGCCGGGTCGCGGGTGGGCGCTGCGGCGAGGCTCGTCACGGTGTGTCAGCGGCAGTGCATCACCACGGGCGCCAGGCCGGCGGCGGGCTCGGCCACGGGCATGGGCGTGCCCAGCAGCTCGTGTTCGTGCTGCGCATACAAACGCGTCAGGTGCTCCGGTGTCACCTGCGCAGCCGGCAGGTCGAAGGCCAGCGCACCGTCGCGCAGGCCCAGGATGCGCGGGAAATGCGCCAGCGCCATGTCCACCTGGTGCAGCGTGGCGACCAGCGTCACACCGCGTGCGCGGGCCTCGCCGACCAGCGTGGTCAGGGCCTGGCGTGCGCGGGTCGGGTCCAGTGCCGACAGCGGTTCGTCCACCAGCCACAGCCGGGCCGGCGCCAGCAGCGCGCGGGCCAGGCCCACACGCTGGCGTTCGCCGCCGCTCAGCCGGTCCACCCGCTCGAAGAGTTTGTCGGCCAGGTCGAAGGCCGACAGCGCGGCGTGCGCTGCGGCCAGGTCGCTGGGGTAGAACAACGAGCGCAGACTGGCCAGCAGCCCCATCGCCGGCAGGCGCCCGGCCAGCACGGCCGTCACCACGCGTTGCCGCGGTGGCAGTGGTGGTGTCTGCGGCGCCAGGAAGAGCCGGCCCCGCAGCCGCTGCAAGTCGCTGCGCGGCAGCGCCCAAGGATCCTGGCCTTGCAGCGCCAAGCCACCCGCCGCGGGCGGCAGCGCACACGCCAGCGCCTGAAGCAGCGTGGTCTTGCCGGCGCCCGAGGGGCCGATCACGGCCACCTGTTCACCTTCGCCGAAGTGCAGGTTCAGCGCGCGCAATGCGGGCGCGGCATCCGCCCGTGCCGCGGGGTGGCGCGCGGCCAGCCCGTTCAGGTCCAGACGCACCGGCGGCGCGTCAGATCAGGCCGGCGCTGCGGCCGGCGGCCTCCAGGCCCTTGTAGTTTTCGGGCGTGGTCGGGATGTAGCGTGTGGCGCGGTTCAGCTGCAGGATCTCCTTGCCTTCAGGCGTGGCCGGGTCCAGGTCGAGCAGGGCCTTCTTGACCTTGTCGCGCAGGTCGGCCGGCGAATCGGCGTGCATGGACCAGTTGTAGTTGTAGAACGGCGGCGTGGTGAAGAACACGTTCACGTCCTTGGTGTCCACCTTGTTCTCGGTCACGAACTTGCGCCAGACCGTGATGTCCAGTGCCGCGGCGTCGACCTTGCCACTGACCACGCTGGCGATGGTGGCGTCGTGCGCGCCGCTGTAGGCGATGCGGCGGAAGTCCTTCTCCGGGTTGATGCCGGCGTCCAGCAGGTTGCTGCGCGGCATCAGGTGGCCGGAGGTGCTGCTCTGGCTGCCAAAGCTGACCTGCTTGCCCTTCATGTCGGCCAGCGTCTTGATGCCGGAGTTCACCTTGGCGATGAAGACCGACTGGAACTTGGCGTCTTCTTCGCGCTGCGCCAGCGGCACGATCTTGCCGCCGGAGCGGATCTGCGCCTGCACATGCGTGAAACCACCGAACCAGACCAGGTCGACCTTCTTGTTGAC
>CAYTWU010000451.1:0-2797 GCA_964442175.1 uncultured Rubrivivax sp. | reverse complement strand
CGGTCTCCAGGCCGTAGATCTCCTGGAACTCGTAGGCCTCGGTGTCGGCCGTGCCCGTCATGCCGCCGAGCTTGGCGTACATGCGGAAGTAGTTCTGGAAGGTGACCGAGGCCAGCGTCTGGTTCTCGCTCTGGATCTGCACACCTTCCTTGGCCTCGACGGCCTGGTGCAGGCCGTCGCTCCAGCGCCGGCCCGTCATCAGCCGGCCGGTGAACTCGTCGACGATCACGACCTCGCCGTTCTGCACCACGTAGTGCTGGTCGCGGTGGTACAGGTGGTTGGCACGCAGCGCGGCGTACACATGGTGCATCAGCGCGATGTTGGCCGGGTCGTACAGGCTGGCGCCTTCGGCCAGCAGGCCGGCGGCGCCCAGCATCTGCTCGGCCTTCTCGTGGCCCGATTCCGTCAGGAAGACCTGGTGTGTCTTTTCGTCGACCGTGAAGTCGCCGGCCTCGATGACACCTTCGCCGGTGCGCGGATCGGCCTCGCCGATCTGCTTCTTCAACTGCGGGATCACCGCGTTGATGCGCACGTACATGTCGGTGTGGTCTTCGGCCTGGCCGGAGATGATCAGCGGCGTGCGGGCCTCGTCGATCAGGATCGAATCCACCTCGTCAACGATGGCGAAGTTCAGGCCACGCGCCACCCGGTCGGCGGTTTCGTAGACCATGTTGTCACGCAGGTAGTCGAAGCCGAACTCGTTGTTCGTGCCGTAGGTGACGTCGGCGGCAAAGGCGGCCTGCTTCTCCGCCCGGCTCAGGCCGGGCACGTTGATGCCGACGGTGAGGCCGAGGAAGTTGTACAGCCTGGCCATCCACTCGGCATCGCGCCGGGCCAGGTAATCGTTGACGGTGACCAGGTGCACACCCTTGGCCGGCAGCGCGTTCAGGTAGACCGGCAGCGTGGCCATCAGCGTCTTGCCTTCGCCGGTGCGCATCTCGGCGATCTTGCCCTCGTGCAGCGCCATGCCGCCGATCAGCTGCACGTCGAAGTGGCGCATCTTCAGCACCCGCTTGCCGGCCTCCCGCACCACGGCGAAGGCTTCGGGCAGCAGATCGTCCAGCGCGGTGCCGGCGGCCAGGCGCTCGCGGAACACCGCTGTCTGCGCCTGCAGCGTGGCGTTGTCCATGGCCTCGAACTTCGGCTCCAGGGCGTTGATCTGCGCGACGGTGCGGCGGTAGCCCTTCAGCAGGCGTTCGTTGCGGCTGCCGAAGATCTGGGTCAGGATTTTGGGGAACATGGGGAGGACGCCGGAGTGGTGCCGCCGAAGGGCGCGTGGCACCGCCGGGCTGCATGGCCGGCTGGCGTGAAACGCGCCCCGTGGTCGTCGGAAGATTCGAGAGTGGAGGCACTGGGTGGAACTTCAAGCCAGAAGTTCCACCCAGCGCGCAGCGCAACCACTCAGTTTAGCACCCGGCCTGGCGCGGGCTGGCCGGGGGCGCCTGCCAGAAAACGTGCCGGGTTCTGCGGCACACCTTGCACCAGCACCTCGAAGTGCAGGTGCGGGCCCGTCGAGCGGCCGGTGTTGCCGACCTCGGCCACCTTCTGCTGCCGCCGGACGAGGTCGCCCACGGCCACGTGCACCTGGCTCAGGTGGGCGTAACGCGTGACCAGCTGGTTGCCATGGTCCAGCACCAGCAGGCGGCCGTATTCCGGGTGCCACTCGACGCCCTGCACCACACCCCCGGCCGCAGCGTGCACGGGCGTGCCAGCGTCGGCCGGGAAGTCCAGGCCGGTGTGCAAGGCCTGGCGGCCGTTGAAGGGGTCGTAGCGGAACCCGAAGCCCGAGCCCACCGGGCCTTCCACCGGACGCGTGCTCGGGACCAGCAGGGCCTGCAGCCGGCTTTCCAGCAGGCGCGACTCGATCAGGGTGAAGACATCGGCATTCAGGGCCAAACGGTCGTCCAGTTCGGCCAGCGACTGGTTCAGGGTCTCCAGGGAAGAACCACGCAGCGGGCGGAACGGGCCGCCACGCCCATCGCGGCCGCGTGCGGGTGCCGAGGCCGACGGATCGGCCGGCTGCAGATCAGCCGCCTTCACACCAGCCAGTCCGGAGACCCGCTCGCCCATCATCTGCAGGCTCAGCAGCTTGGCCTGCATCTCACCCACCTTGTGCGCCATGGCATCGAGGTTCTCGCGCATGAAACGTTCACGCTGGGCCAGGTCTTCCCGCACCACCCAGCGCACCAGCTGGCTCACCACCGGCCAACCCTCGCGCGCCGCCTGCAGGAAGAAGTAGTGGTACACGGCACCGGAGGTCAGCATCAGCAGCAGCGCCGCGAGCAGCGCGCCGAGCAACAGCTTCCAGCGCGGAAGGTGCAGCACACGCGTGCGCGCCATGCTGCCGTGGGTGATCAGGATCTGCATCGCTACACTCCGGCGGCATGCGCCGCGCTGTTCCCGCCCCGCCCCCCAGGCTCTCGGTGCCCATGACCGAGGCCCTGGCCCAGAGTGCGCCGCTGGCCGGGCTGCTGCAGCGGGTGCAGGCCTCGCAGGCGCGTTACGCTGCGATCAAGGCCGTTCTGCCCGGGGCGCTGGCCAGCCAGGCCACGCCCGGCCCGCTGGACGAAACGGGCTGGACCCTGCTGGCCCGCAACGGCGCCGCAGCGGCCAAGATCAAGCAGTGTGTGCCCCGGCTGCAAGCCTGCCTGGCGGAACAGGGCTGGCCCGCGCTGGAGATCCGGGTGAAGGTGCACGTGTCCCGCGGGGTGTGAAGACCGTGGTGCCGGCTTTCGGAATCGAACCGAAGACCTTCCGCTTACAAGGCGGGTGCTCTACCAACTGAGCTAAGCCGGCG
>CAYTWU010000450.1:0-2825 GCA_964442175.1 uncultured Rubrivivax sp. | reverse complement strand
GGCGTGGACGTGCGCCGCGCCAGCCACCTGCTGGAGGTGGTGGCCAGCCTGCGCCCGGTGGACGTGGCCGACCCCACACCCGAGCTGCCCCGCGCCCAGCCCGCCGAGCCGACACCGCGGCCCCCGGCGCCCGACCTGCGCGATGTGAAGGGCCAGGCCGGCGCCAAGCGGGCGCTGGAGATCGCCGCCGCCGGCCAGCACAGCCTGTTGTTCATCGGCCCGCCCGGCACCGGCAAATCGATGCTGGCGCAGCGCCTGCCCGGCCTGCTGCCGCCGATGGACGACGACGAGGCCCTGGCCAGCGCCGCGCTGCAGGGCCTGACAGCCGGCGGCCTGGCCGACGACGGCTTTGGCCAGCGCCCGCTGCGTTGCCCGCACCACAGCGCCAGCGCCGCGGCCCTCGTGGGCGGTGGCTCTCCGCCGCGGCCGGGCGAGATCTCGCTCGCGCACGGGGGTGTGCTGTTCCTGGACGAGCTGCCCGAGTTCCCGCGCCACGCGCTGGAGGCGCTGCGCGAGCCGCTGGAGACCGGCCGCATCACCTTGTCGCGCGCGGCGCGGCAGGCCAGCTACCCGGCGCGCTTCCAGCTCATCGCGGCGATGAACCCCTGCCCCTGCGGCTGGCGCGGCGCGCAGGCCGCCACCGGCCGCGCCTGCCGCTGCTCGCCCGAGGCGGTGCAGCGCTACCAGGGCCGGCTCTCGGGCCCGCTGCTGGACCGCATCGACCTGCAGGTGGAGGTGCCGGCCGCCAAACCGGCCGAGCTGCTGGCCCAGCCCGACGGCGAGGCCAGCGCCACCGTGGCCACCCGGGTGGCCGCCGCCCGCGAACGTGCGCAACACCGCCAGGGCCACGCCAACGCGCTGCTGGAGCCGGCGCAGCTGGACACCCTGGCCGCACCCGAGCCCGAGGCGCTGGCCTTTTTGCGCACGGCGGCCGAGCGCCTGGGCTGGTCCGGCCGCGGGCTGCACCGCACGCTGAAGGTGGCCCGCACCATCGCCGACCTGGCCGGTGCCGAGCGCATCAGCGTGGCCCATGTGGCCGAGGCCCTGCAGTTCCGCCGCGGCCTGGTCGGCGAAAGCTGAGCGGCGCGTAGAATCCACCGCTCTGCCGCGAGCGACCGTGGTGAAGTGGATATCATGCGGCCCTCCGAAGGCCACGTCGCAGGTTCGATTCCTGCCGGTCGCACCAACATCGAAGCCGCCATGGGTGACCGGGGCGGCTTTTTTCATGTCTGTGCCCTCGCGCCGCTGCGCTTACATTCCCGCAGGGAGAGGCATGAACAAGAAGACCCTGTCCGAAAGCGACATCTGCGACAAGTTCATCCGGCCCGCCATGGAACAGGCCGGGTGGGACGGGATGGTGCAGGTCTACCGCGAGTTCCCGCTGCGCGCTGGGCGCGTCGTCGTCCGCGGCCGCCGGGCCAAGCGTGATGCCTCGACCGTGCTCCGGGCCGACTACGCCCTGTTCTTCAAGCCCAACATCCCGCTGGCCGTCGTCGAGGCCAAGGACAACCACCACGCGATGGGCGCCGGTATGGCGCAGGCTATCAACTATGCCGAGTTGCTGGACGTGCCCTTCAGCTTTTCCAGCAACGGCGATGGCTTCGTCTTCCGCGACGCAACCGTGGCTGACGGGGTGCTCGAACGCAACCTGACACTGGCCGAGTTCCCATCCCCCGCCGAACTGTGGGCGCGCTTGTGCGCCTGGAAGGGCTGGACGCCCGAAGTGCGCCAGGTCACCGAACACGACTACGCGCCGGCCAAGACCCCGCGCTACTACCAGCTCAACGCCATCAACCGCACGGTCGAGGCGGTGGCCCGCGGCCAGAACCGGGCGCTGCTGGTCATGGCCACCGGCACCGGCAAGACCTACACCGCCTTCCAGATCATCTGGCGGCTGTGGAAGAGCGGTGCCAAGAAGCGCATCCTGTTCCTGGCCGACCGGAACATCCTGATCGACCAGACCATGGTCAACGACTTCCGGCCGTTCAAGGGTGCGATGGCCAAGCTGAGCCCGCATGCCAAGGGCGTGGAGGTGGTCGATGGTCAGGGCAAGACCACGGTGGAAGACGTCGACCTGGCCATCAACCGCGCCACCAAGCAGGTCAACAAGAGCTACGAGATCTACCTGTCGCTGTACCAGGCCGTCAGCGGCACGGAAGAAGAGCGCAACATCTACAAGCAGTTTTCGCCCGACTTCTTCGACCTCATCATCGTCGACGAATGCCACCGGGGCAGCGCGGCCGAAGACTCGGCCTGGCGCGACATCCTCAGCTACTTTGGCACCGCCACCCAGATTGGCCTGACGGCCACGCCCAAGGAGACCGCCGACGTCTCCAACACCGACTACTTCGGTGAGGCCGTCTACACCTACAGCCTGCGCCAGGGCATCGAAGACGGCTACCTGGCCCCGTACAAGGTCATCCGCGTCGACCTGGACAAGGACGCCTTCGGCTGGCGCCCGCCCGAGGGCATGACCGACAAGCTGGGCAACGTCATCGAAGACCGGGTCTACACCGGCGCGGACATGAACCGCAAACTGGTGCTGGAGCGCCGCGACGAGGTGGTGGCCGCCAAGATCACCGAATACCTGAAGGCCACCAACCGCTACGACAAGACCATCGTCTTCTGCGAAGACATCGAGCACGCCGCGCGCATGCGCCAGGCGCTGAGCAACGCCAACGCCGACCTGTGCGCGACGCAGCCCCACTACGTGGTGCAGATCACCGGCGACAACCCCGAAGGCAAGGCACAGCTCGACAACTTCATCGACCCCGAGAAGACCTACCCGGTCATCGCCACCACCTCCAAGCTGATGAGCACGGGCG
>CAYTWU010000449.1:0-2827 GCA_964442175.1 uncultured Rubrivivax sp. | reverse complement strand
GCCGTGAAGAACAGCGCCACGCGGAACAGGCCCAGGCGGTGCACCAGGGTGTAGACGATGTCGGTGCGGACAGCAGCGCGGTCCTGCACCGGCTCCACCGGCCGCCAGCGCTGCAAGGCGCCGATCAGCGTCAGCATCACCACGATCTGCAGCAGGCCCACCAGCAGCCAGCCGGTGCCGCGGAAGGCGTCCTCCAGCACATTGGACAGCCCCAGTGCGAACAGCACGGGCTGCACCACGGTTTCGAACAGCGCCTGCTGCACCTGGCCGAACAACTCGCTCACCGGGTGCCCACCGCGCGGTAGGCCGGGTGCTCGGCCAAGGTGGCAAAACACAGGCCACGGGCCTTCAGGCCGACGATCAGCGGCTCCAGCACCGCCGGCGCCCAGGCGTCCTGGCGCGACCAGATGCCCAGGTGGGCCACCAGGATGTCGCCCGCCTGCACATCGCGCAGGGCGCGCTGCAGCAGCGTGGCGTTGGGGTAGCGGTCGCTCGGCAGCTCGTCCCCCAGGAAGCCGGCGGGCGACCAGCCCACGTGCGTCCAGCCGCATCGCCCCGCGGCCTTCAGCAGCGCCGGCGAGGTGCGGCCGGCGGGCGCGCGGAACAGCGCCTGCATCGGCTGGCCGGTCATGGCCTTGAAGCGGTCGGCCGGGCGTTGCAGTTCGGCGCAGTAGGCCGCGTCGTTCAGCACCCGGGCCCGGCCGGCCTGCGGGCCCTGCGTGGGCCGCACACGCAGGCCGCCGAGCTGGTCGGCGAGCCAGACGTCGTGGTCCCAGGTGTGGGAGCCGAAGACATGACCCTCGGCGGCACGGGCCTGCCACCAGGCGGCCCACTGTCCGTCCAGGCTGTGGCCGCCTGTCAGCGTCTTTTCGTTGGCCAGGAAGAAGCTGGCCTTCACGTTCTGGCGGGCCAGCACCTCGGCCACCAGCGGCGCCACGCCCATGTGGCCGGTGTCGAAGCTCAGGTACACCGGGCGCTGGCAGGCGGCGTGGGCCGCGCTGGCGGCGCAGACACCCAACAGCCAGACGGCGACGCTAGCGCCGCGGCGCATGGTCCAGCGTCCACACGCCGTGGGGCGACTTGCCCACCGCCACCTGGCGCAGCACCTGGCGCGTGTGGATGTCCACCGCGGTGAGCTTGCGTGCCCAGCGCGAGGTCAGCAGCAGCGTGCGGCCATCGGCCAGCATGTCCATGCAGTCCGGGCCGCCGGGGCCCGGCAATTCGCTGACCACCTTGAAACTCTGCAGGTCGATCATGCTGATGGTGTTGGCCGCCCGGTTGCTGACGAAGAGGTGCCGGCCGTCGCCACGCGCCCGGAAGGCATGCGCGCCGGCGCCGGTGGTGATGCGCTGCGCCAGCTTCGGCTGAGGGCCGGCCACATCCCAGACCTCGACCACACGGTCACCGGTCAGGGCCACGAGCAGGTAGCGGTCGTCGGCCGTGAGGAAGATGTCCGCCGGCATCTTGCCGACCTTCAGCTGCCAGCGCGGCGCCTGCGTGAGCAGGTCGATCGCCAGCACCTCGTCGCTGTCCTGCAACGAGGCGTAGACCACGGTGCTGCGGCTGTCGATGAACAAGTGGCTGGGCGTCTTGGGCGCGGGCAGGCGCTTGGCCAGCTGCAGCGGGCGCTCGGCATCGGTGGGCACCCAGCGGTAGAGGTCCACGTGGTCCAGCCGGTTGGCCGCGACAACGAACCAGCGCATGTCGGGCGAAAAGCGCAGGTGGTACGGGTCGGCGATGTCGCGCAGCACACGCTGCACCTGGCCGGTGACGGGGTCGATCAGCGTGAGCGAATCGGCCTGCGCGTTGGCCACCATCAGGCTCTTTTCGTCCGGCGTCAGGTACAGGTGGTGCGGCTCCTTGCCGGTGTCGATGCGGCGCAGCTCCTGGAAGCTCAGGGGATCGACCACGCTGACCGTGGCGTCCTGCGAGTTCAGCACGAAGATCGGCCGTGCGGGCGCTACCTGGGCCTGCGCCGTGCCGGCAGCCCAGGCGAGCAGGAAGAAGACAAGACCTTGGCGCAGGCTCACTCGTTGTCGCCGCCCAGGATGCCGCCCAGCAGGCCGCCGGCACCGAAGCCGCCCAGGACTGAACCTTCACCACGCCCGCCACCGCCGGTCTGCGGCGCGGCCGCGAAGATGCGCGAGGCCAGGCGCGAAAACGGCAGGCTCTGCAGGCGCTTGACCGTTTCGACCTCTCGAAACCGTTCACGATTCCGCAGAAAAACGGTCATCTTGGCAAAGAACAGGCCTTCGCCGCCGAACAGCGCGGTCTTGATCTTGCCGACATACTGGATCTCGAAGTTCACGTTCGGCGTGTAGGCCACCACGCAGCCGGTGTCGATCATCAGGGTCTGGCCGGGCTGCAATTCGCGCTTGAGCAAGGAACCGCCGGCGTGCACGAAGGCCAGGCCATCGCCTTCGAGCTTCTGCATGATGAAACCTTCACCGCCGAAGAAGCCCACGCCCAGCTTCTGCTGCAACTGGATGCCCAGCGACACGCCCCGCGCAGCGCACAGGAAGGAGTCCTTCTGGCAGATCAGCGTGCCGCCGAGCTGCCGCAGGTCCATCGGCAGGATCTTGCCGGGGTACGGCGCCGCGAAGGCCACACGCTGCTTCTGGCGCGCCGCATTGGTGTAAACAGTGGTGAACAAGGATTCACCCGTCACCAGGCGTTTGCCGGCGCCGAGCAGCTTGCCGAAGATGCCACCCTGCTGCGCCGAACCATCGCCGAAGACCGTGTCCATCGTGATGCCGGCGTCCATGAACATCATGCTGCCGGCCTCGCCGACGGCGGCTTCGCCCGGGTCGAGCTCGACCTCGACGAA
>CAYTWU010000448.1:0-2829 GCA_964442175.1 uncultured Rubrivivax sp. | reverse complement strand
TGGCCGCCGAACACCACGCGCGCATCCGTCAGGGTCAGCAGCGGCGCCGGCACGGCAGCGTCGCGCTTCACGCCAGCGCCTCGCGCTGCAGGCCTTGGCCACGCGGCTGCACGGCCGCAATGAGCAGGTTCACCGCGCCCACCACGCCCAGCAGCACCACGCCCAGCGCCAGCGCCAGCGGCAGGTCGCCCTTGCTGGTCTCCAGCGCGATGGACGTCGTCATCACCCGCGTGACACCGTCGATGTTGCCGCCGACGATCATCACCGCACCCACTTCGGCGATGGCACGGCCAAAGGCGGTCAGCAGCACCGTCAGCACCCCGAAACGTGCGTGCACCAGCAGCAGCACGGCGCTGAGCAGAGGGCCGGCACCCATCGAACGCAGCTGGTCGCCGCCTTCGGCCAGGCCGTCCAGCACCAGGCGGCGCGCCAGTGCGGCGATCAGCGGCACGACCAGGATGCTCTGCGCGATCACCATCGCCGTGGGCGTGAACAGGATGCCCCAGGACCCCAGCGGGCCCGAGCGCGACAGCAGCAGGTAGACCACCAGCCCCACCACCACCGACGGCAACGCCAGCAGCGTGTTCAGCGCCCAGACGGCCACGCGGTGGCCCGGGAACTGCGCCACCGCCAGCCAGGCACCCAGCAGCAGGCCGGCGCCCGCGCCCACGGCACAGGCGGTGACGCTGACGCGCAGCGACAGCCCCACGATGTGCAGCAGCGTCGCGTCGGCGTTGGCGATCAGGGCGAGGGCAAGCGACAGGCTCTGGGCGATGGCATCCATGCTGGGTCCGGAGGGCGGGCGATTGTGTCCGTGGCGCTGCGCCCCTGACCATATGCAGCCGCGTGCATAGCTGCACACCGCACAATCGCGGCCATGGCCGAACTGACCGTCTCCCCCCTGGCCACCGGCGACGAACTGCCGGTGGACGCCGCCCGGGCCGCCATCGCCGCCGCGCTGGTGCCCATCACGCAGACCGAGTCACTGCCGCTGACGGCCGCGCGGGGCCGCACGCTGGCGGCCGACGTGATCAGCCCGATGGCCGTGCCGGCGCACGACAACTCGGCGATGGACGGTTACGCACTGCACGGCGCCGACCTGGTGGCCGACGGCCCGACCGTGCTGCTGGCGCTGCCGGGCACCGTCTACGCCGGCGCGCCCTGGGCGGGCGAGGTGCCCCGCGGCCATTGCCTGAAGATCATGACCGGCGCGGTGATGCCCGCCGGGCTGGACACCGTGGTGCCGCGTGAGCTGGTCACGTTGGACGGCGAACAGGTGCAGATCCGCGCCGGTGCCCTGAAGGCCGGCGAAAACCGCCGCAAGCAGGGCGAGGACCTGGCCCTTGGCTCGGCCGCGCTGGGCGCCGGCCGCCGGCTGCGCCCGGCCGACCTGGGCCTGCTGGCCTCGCTGGGGTTGGCCGAGGTCACGGTCTTCCGCCGCCTGCGCGTGGCGCTGTTTTCCACCGGCGACGAGGTGTTTGCACCCGGCCAGCCGCTGCCGCCGGGCGGCATCTACGACAGCAACCGCTTCACGCTGACGGCCGCGCTGCAGCAGATCGGCGCCGAGGTGCTGGACCTGGGCCTGGTGCCCGACGACCCGGCGGCGCTGACCGCGGTGCTGCAACGTGCGCTGCGCGAAGCCGACGCCGTGGTGACCAGCGGCGGTGTCAGCATGGGCGACGCCGACCACACGCGCGACGTGATGGCAGCGCTGGGCGATGTGGCCTTCTGGAAGGTCGCGATGCGCCCGGGCCGGCCGTTTGCCTTCGGACCGCTCCAGGATGGAACACATCGCGCGATGCTGTTTGCGCTGCCCGGCAACCCGGTGGCGGCCCTGGTGACGTTTTATGCCTTTGCGCGCGAGGCGCTGCAGGTGCTGGGCGGCGCCCGGCCCGAGCCGATGCCGGTGCTGCAGGCACGCAGCGTGGCCGCGATCCGCAAGCGGCCCGGGCGCACGGAATACCAGCGTGGCATCGTCGAACGCGCGCCCGACGGGCTCTGGCAGGTGCGCATCACCGGCTCGCAAGGCGCGGGCATCCTGCGCAGCCTGAGCGAAGCCAACGCGCTGGTGGTGCTGCGGCACGAGCAGGGCTCGGTGGCCGCGGGTGAACCGGTGGATGTCTGGCTGTTCGACGGCCTGGTCTGAACCCCGCCCCACTTATGCACGCCTGTTCATAAGGGAAAGCAACGCGCTGCGGTAGCTTGACCGCGTCCCTAGCATCTTCTGCAGACGCTGCCACCACGGCGGCGGATGCACAGGAGACAAGGACACGCCATGGGCACCCCACTCACGCTCACCGTCAACGGCCGTACCGTCACCCGCGAGGTCACGCCGCAAACCTCGCTGGCCCAGCTGCTGCGCGAGGACCTGCGCCTCACCGGCACCCACATCGGCTGCGACACCTCGCAGTGCGGCGCCTGCACCGTGCACGTCAACGGCCAGGCCGTGAAGAGCTGCAACATGCTGGCCGTTCAGGCGGCCGGCGCGGCCGTGACCACCATCGAAGGTGTGGCCGCGGCCGACGGCACGCTGCACCCGATGCAGGAGGCCTTCCGCGCCTGCCACGGCCTGCAGTGCGGCTTCTGCACCCCGGGCATGGTGATGAGCGCCATCGACCTGGTGAAGAACCACGCCTGCAGCACCGAAACCCAGATCCGCGAAGGCCTGGAAGGCAACATCTGCCGCTGCACGGGTTACCACAACATCGTCCGGGCCGTGCAGCAAGGCGCTGCCGCCATGAAGTAAGAGGACAGCACCATGAACGCACCCCACGGATTCATCGGCCGCAGCGTCGAGCGCCGCGAAGACGCGCGCTTCCTCACCGGCCG
>CAYTWU010000447.1:0-2832 GCA_964442175.1 uncultured Rubrivivax sp. | reverse complement strand
CGGCAACGTGCAGGTCTGCACCGCGGCCATGGTCTACGGCTTCAAGATCGTGCAGGAGATGATCGACGGGCTGTCGGACTACATGGACAGCATGGGTTTTGCCACCACCGCCGACTTCCAGGGCCGTGCGCTGCCCACCGTCACCGAATGGCAGCACCTGAACCTGAACGCGGTCAGCAAGGCGGTGATCGACCCCGACAAGTGCATCGAGTGTGGCCGCTGCCACATCGCCTGCGAAGACACCTCGCACCAGGCCATCACCGCGGTGAAGGACGGCGTGCGCCACTTCGAGGTCAAGGACGAGGAGTGCGTGGGCTGCAACCTGTGTGTCACCGTCTGCCCCGTGCCCGAGTGCATCACGATGCGCCCGCTGGCGCCGGGCGAGGTGGACAAGCGCACCGGCCAGACGGTGCAGGCCACGGCGGCCGACTGGACCACGCACCCGAACAACCCCATGCGCCAGGGCCAGCCGGCCTGAGGTACAACGCGGCCTCTGGACCGCAAGGAGCAAGCCCCATGTCCACCCTGCTGATCCGCGGCGGCACCGTCGTCAACGCCGACCGTGAATTCCGTGCCGATGTGTTGTGTGTCAATGGCCAGATCGCCGCCGTCGGCCCCACGCTGGAAGCCCCCGCCAGCGCGCAGGTGCTGGACGCCGGCGGGCGCTACGTGATGCCGGGCGGCATCGACCCGCACACCCACATGCAGCTGCCCTTCATGGGCACGGTGGCGGCCGACGACTTCTTCAGCGGCACGGCGGCCGGTTTCACCGGCGGCACCACCAGCATCATCGACTTCGTGATCCCCGATCCGCAGCAGCCGCTGATGGACGCCTACCGCACCTGGCGTGGCTGGGCCGAGAAGTCCGCCGGTGACTACGGCTTCCACGTGGCCGTGACCTGGTGGAGCGACAGCGTGCACGCCGACATGGGCACCCTGGTGCAGGAAGAAGGCGTGAACAGCTTCAAGCACTTCATGGCCTACAAAAACGCCATCATGTGCGACGACGAGACGCTGGTGAACAGCTTCCGCCGCGCCATGCAGCTGGGCGCCATGCCCACCGTGCACGCCGAAAACGGCGAGCTGGTCTACCTGCTGCAGCAGGAGGTGCTGAAGATGGGCATCACCGGCCCCGAGGGCCACCCGCTGAGCCGCCCGCCGATGGTGGAGGGCGAAGCCGCCAACCGCGCCATCGCGATCGCCGACGTGCTGGGCGTGCCCATCTACATCGTGCACGTGAGCTGCATCGAATCGGCCGAGGCCATCGCCCGTGCCCGGGCGCGTGGGCAACGCGTTTACGGCGAGGTGCTGGCCGGCCACCTGGTGATCGACGACAGCGTCTACCGCCACCCGGATTTCGCCACCGCCGCGGCCTACGTGATGAGCCCGCCCTTCCGCCCCAAGCAGCACCAGGAGATGCTGTGGCGCGGCCTGCAGAGCGGCAGCCTGCACACCACGGCCACCGACCACTGCGTGTTCTGCGCGCCGCAGAAGGCCGCGGGCAAGAGCAGCTTCACGCAGATCCCCAACGGCTGCGGCGGCATCGAGGACCGCATGCACGTGATCTGGGACGCGGGCGTCAACACCGGCCGGCTGACGCCCAGCGAGTTCGTCGCCATCACCTCGGCCAACTGCGCCAAGCTGTTCAACCTCTACCCGCGCAAGGGCGCGGTGGTGGAAGGCGCCGATGCCGACCTGGTGCTGTGGGACCCGCAGGCCACGAAGACGATCTCGGTGAAGACCCAGGCCTCCAAGGGCGACTTCAACATCTTCGAAGGCCGGCAAATCAAAGGCCTGGTCACGCACACCGTCAGCCAGGGCCGGGTGGTCTGGGCCGATGGCGACCTGCGTGCCGTGGCCGGCGCCGGGCGTTACGTCAAGCGCCCCGCCTTCGGCCCCAACTTCGCGGCCGCGCAGAAGCGCGTGGCCGATCTGGCGCCCACCGCCGTGGTGCGCTGAGGAGCACACCATGAGCACCGCCACCACCACTGTTGCCGACCTGCGCATCAACGGCGAGCGCCTCTGGGCCAGCCTGATGGAGCTGGCCGCCATCGGCGCCACGCCCAAGGGCGGCGTCTGCCGCCTGACGCTGACCGACCTGGACAAACAAGGCCGCGACCTCGTGACACGCTGGGCGCGCGAAGCCGGCATGACGGTGACCATCGACCAGATCGGCAACGGCTTCATGCGCCGGCCCGGTCGCAACAACAGCCTGCCGCCCATCATGACCGGCAGCCACATCGACACACAACCCACGGGTGGCAAGTTCGACGGCAACTACGGCGTGCTGGCCGGCATCGAGGTGGTGCGCACGCTCAACGACGCCGGCATCCAGACCGAGGCGCCCATCGAGGTGGCCTTCTGGACCAACGAAGAAGGTTCGCGCTTCGTGCCGGTGATGATGGGCTCGGGTGTGTTCGCAGGCGCCTTCACGCTGGAACACGCCTACGCCGCCACCGACACCGAGGGCAAGACGGTGAAGGGCGAGCTGGAACGCATCGGCTACGTCGGCCCCGAGGTGCCGGGCCAGCACCCCATCGGCGCCTACTTCGAGACCCACATCGAACAAGGCCCGGTGCTGGAGGACCACGGCAAGACCATCGGCGTGGTGACCGGTGTGCTGGGCATCCGCTGGTACGACTGCGTGGTGACGGGCATGGAAGCGCACGCGGGCCCCACGCCGATGGCGCTGCGCAAGGACGCGCTGCAGGTGGCCACCACGCTGATGCAGGAGGTGGTGGCCTGTGCGCACCG
This sequence comes from uncultured Rubrivivax sp., assembly GCA_964442175.1. GTDB lineage: Bacteria > Pseudomonadota > Gammaproteobacteria > Burkholderiales > Burkholderiaceae_C > Rubrivivax. The sequence continues at coordinate 78 of CAYTWU010000447.1, read as the reverse complement.
CCACCCCCCGCACGGCCGTGGCACCGTGGGCATGGTGCAGGTGTTCCCGAACAGCCGCAACGTGATCCCGGGCCGGGT
>CAYTWU010000446.1:0-2842 GCA_964442175.1 uncultured Rubrivivax sp. | reverse complement strand
CAAGGCGAAGGACGCGGCAACGCCGCCGGCGCACGCCAGCCCGCTCTCGCCCTGGTGGCCCACCTGGACCTTCATCTGGGTGTGCGCCCAGGGGGCCTTCGGGGCCTTTACCGTCACGCTCAAGCTGTACCCGGCCATCGTCACCTTGCACCTGCTGGGCGGCCTGCTGTTGCTGGCCCTGCTGGCGGTGCAGCAGGCCCGGTTGTCGGGCCGCACGCTGCATCTGTCGCCCGGCCTGCGGCGCTGGGCCCTGCTCGGGCTGGCCGTGTTGGCGATGCAGATCGTGTTGGGTGGCTGGGTCAGCACCAACTATGCGGTGCTGGCCTGCAGTGGCTTCCCGTCGTGCAATGGCGCGTGGTGGCCGGCGATGGACTTCGCACGTGGGTTCACGGTGTTGCGCACCTTGGGCCATGCGGGCGATGGCAGCCTGCTGCCCTTCGAGGCCTTGGTCGGCATCCATTACGTGCACCGCGCTTTCGCGGTGGTGGTCGTTGGCGTGGTGGCAGGCCTGGCCTGGCGGCTGTGGCGGACGTCGGTGGTGCGGCGCTACGGCCTGGGCCTGGGACTGCTGCTGCTCGCCCAGCTGGCCAGCGGTCTGTCCAACGTGGTGCTGGGTTGGCCGCTGGCGGCAGCACTGGCCCACACCGCCGGTGCCGCGGCGCTGGTGCTGCTGCTGACCGGGCTGATCGCCCGGTCGGGCCGGTGAGGGCCGGTAAAATGGCAGACCCGACCATGTCCACCTCCCTGGCCGCGCCGGCCTCACGCGGCACCCGTTTCGCCCAGTTCTACGCGCTGACCAAACCACGCGTGGTACAGCTCATCGTCTTCTGTGCCCTGATCGGCATGCTGCTGGCATCGCCCGGCTGGCCGGATTGGCGCAACGTCTTGCTGGCCAGCCTGGGCATCTGGCTGGTGGCCGCCGCGGCCGCCGCCTTCAATTGCATCGTCGAGCAGCACATCGATGCCCGCATGGCCCGCACGGCCTGGCGTCCCACCGCCAAGGGCCAGCTGACCAACACCCAGACGCTGCTGTTTTCCAGCATCCTGTGCGCGCTGGGCTGTGCCGTGCTGCTGTGGACGGTCAACGCACTGACGATGTGGCTGACACTCGCCACCTTCGTCGGCTACGCCGTGATCTACACCGTCGTGCTCAAGCCGATGACGCCGCAGAACATCGTCATCGGTGGCGCTTCCGGTGCGATGCCACCGGTGCTGGGCTGGGCCGCGGTGCGCGGTGACACCGGTGCCGAGGCCTGGATCCTGTTCCTGATCATCTTCCTTTGGACGCCGCCGCATTTCTGGGCGCTGGCGCTGTACCGGGTGGAAGACTACCGCCGTGCCGGCCTGCCGATGCTGCCCGTCACGCACGGCTCGGAGTTCACCCGCCTGCAGGTGCTGCTGTACACGCTGGTGCTGTTTGCCGCCACGCTGCTGCCCTTCATCCAGGGCATGAGCGGCGGCATCTACCTGGCGGCAGCCCTGGTGCTGGGCATGTGGTTCATCGCGCTGGGCTGGCGGCTGTGGCGCGCGTACAGCGATGCGCTGGCGCGCCGGACCTTCCGCTTTTCGCTCTGGCACCTGTCGCTGCTGTTCGCGGCGCTGCTGCTGGACCACTACCTGATGCCCTGGGTCCACCGATGATGTTGCGCCGCAGCCTGTTTGCGCTCTTGCTGGCCGCCGGCCTGGTGGCCTGTGATCCTGCGGTCACCGGCGGGCCTGCGTTCAAGGCCGTGGACATCACCGGCGCCGACTACGCGCGCGAACTGAACCTGCCCGACGCCGATGGCCGCGTGCGCCAGCTGGCCGAGTTCAAGGGCAAGGTGGTGGTGGTCTTCTTCGGCTTCACGCAATGCCCGGACGTCTGTCCGACCACGCTGGCCGAACTGGCCGCGGTGAAACAAGCACTGGGCGCGGACGGTGCCGATGTCGTGGGTGTGTTCGTGTCGGTGGACCCGGCGCGGGACACGCCCGCGGTGCTGAAGGCCTATGTCGCCAACTTCGGCGCCGATTTCGTGGCCTTGCGCGGCACAGAGGAGCAGACCCGGGCGCTCGCCAAGAGCTTCAAGGTGTTTTATGCCAAGGTGCCGGGCAAGACCGACACCAGCTACACGATGGACCACACGGCGGGTTCGTACATCTTCGACCGCCAGGGCCAGGTCCGCCTGTTCACGCGGTATGGCACGGGCGCCGAAGCGCTGACGCACGACCTGAAGATCCTGCTGGCCCAGAAGCCAGCCGGCTGACCGCCGGCCGCCGTATCAGGCCTCGACTTCGAGCGCCTTGCGCATCTTCTTCATCGCCGCCACCTCGATCTGGCGGATGCGCTCGGCGCTGACACCGTACTCGGCCGCCAGTTCGTGCAGCGTCATGCCGCCCGAGCTGTCGTCGTTGACCTTGAGCCAGCGCTCTTCGACGATGCGGCGGCTGCGGGCGTCCAGCACCTCCAGCGCCTGCACCAGGCCATCGCTGGCCAGCCAGTCGCGGTGGCGGGCCTCGATGGCGCGTGTGGGCTCCAGGCTGTCGTCGGCCAGGTAGGCGATGGGGCCGAAGGCCTCTTCACCGTCTTCCGCGGGCGGGTCCAGCGCGACATCGCCACCACCCAGCCGCGTTTCCATCTCGATGACCTCTTCCGGCTTGACGTTCAGTTCCCGCGCCATGTTGTTCACCTCGGTCGGGGTGAGTGTGTTGCGGTGCGTCTCGCCGTCGGCCGTGGCGCCCTTGAGCGCCTGTTTCATCGAACGCAGGTTGAAGAACAGCTTGCGCTGGGCCTTGGTGGTGGCCACCTTCACCATGCGCCAGTTCTTCAGGATGTACTCGTGGATCTCGGCCTTGATCCAGTGCA
>CAYTWU010000445.1:0-2849 GCA_964442175.1 uncultured Rubrivivax sp. | reverse complement strand
GCTTCTACATCGAGAAGAAGCTGCGCGAGCGCATGAACATCCCGGTGTTCCACGACGACCAGCATGGCACGGCCATCATCGCCTCGGCCGCGCTGCTGAACGGCCTGGAGCTGGTGGGCAAGAAGATCGGGGACATCAAGCTGGCGGTCTCGGGCGCCGGGGCGGCGGCCATCGCCTGCCTGGACGTGATGGTGGGCCTGGGTGTGCAGCGCCACAACATCTACGTCTGCGACAGCAAGGGCGTGATCCGCGAAGGCCGGGGCGACACGCTGGATGAGAGTAAACAGCGCTACTGCCAGCGCACCCTGGCCAAGACGCTGGCCGATGTGGTGGACGGCGCGGACGTGTTCCTGGGCTGCTCGGCGGCTGGGGTGCTGACGCCGGAGATGGTCAAGACCATGGCGCGCCAGCCCGTCATCCTGGCGCTGGCCAACCCCGAGCCCGAGATCCGCCCCGAGCTGGCCAAGGCCGCGCGGCCCGATTGCATCATCGCCACCGGGCGCAGCGATTATCCGAACCAGGTCAACAACGTCCTGTGTTTCCCCTACATCTTCCGCGGTGCGCTGGACTGCGGCGCAACCAAGATCACCGAGGCCATGAAGCTGGCCTGCGTGCGCGAGATCGCCGCGCTGGCCAAGGCCGAGACCAGCGACGAGGTCGCGGCGGCCTACGCCGGCCAGCAGCTGAGCTTCGGGCCGGACTACATCATCCCCACGCCCTTTGACGTGCGGCTGATCCTGCGCATCGCGCCGGCCGTGGCGCGGGTGGCGATGGCATCGGGCGTGGCCACGCGGCCGATCGCCGACTTCGACGCCTACCGCCAGCAGCTGGGCCGCTTCGTCTACCAGACGGGCATGTTCATGCGCCCGGTGTTTGCGGCGGCCAAGGCCCAGCCCGCGCGGGTCGTCTATGCCGAAGGCGAAGACGAACGGGTGCTGCGCGCCCTCCCGGTGGTGCTGGAGGAAGGCCTGGCCCAGCCCATCCTGGTGGGCCGGCCGGAGGTGATCCGCATGCGCATCGAGCGCGCCGGCCTCAAGCTGCAGGCCGGCCGCGACTTCACGGTCTGCGATCCCGAGGACGACCCGCGTTTCCGCGATTACTGGGAGCTTTACCGCGGCCTGCGTGGCCGCGACGGCGTGAGCCCCGAGACGGCCAAGGCCGCGGTGCGGCGCTCGAACACGCTGATCGCGTCATTGATGCTGGCGCGTGGCGAGGCCGATGCGATGCTGTGCGGCCTGGTCGGGCGTTACGACGCCCACCTGGAGCATATCCAGCACGTCATCGGCACCCGCGACGGCGCGCAGGTGATGGCGGCGATGAACGCACTGATGCTGGAGCAGCACACGCTGTTCATCGCCGACACCTTCGTGCACGAAGAGCCCAGCGCCGAAGAACTTGCGCAGATCGCGCTGCTGGCCGCGGCCGAGGTGCAGCGTTTCGGGCTGCCGCCCAAGGTGGCGTTTGTTTCGCACTCCACCTTCGGCTCGTCGCAACGCGCGTCTGCCAAACGCATGCGCGCGGCGCGGGACCTGTTCGTGCAGCGCGCACCGCACATCGAGTGCGACGGCGAGATGCACGGCGATGCCGCGCTGTCCGAGCCCATCCGCCGCGGTTACCTGCCCGACACCACGCTGACCGGTGCCGCCAACCTGCTGGTGCTGCCCAACATCGACGCCGCCAACATCCTCTTCAACGTGCTGAAGATGACGGGTTCGCACGGTGTCACCGTCGGCCCCATCCTGCTGGGCGCGGCGCGGCCGGCGCACATCCTCACGCCATCGGCCACGGTGCGGCGCGTGGTCAACATGACGGCGCTGGCGGTGGCCGACGCCGCAGACGCTGTCACCACGCGGTAATCGGCTCGTAACCGGGCGGGTGGGCGCGGCGCCTATCATCGCGCCGCCACCTTGTGACGGAGTTACAGCCATGCGCGCCACCAAGATCGTTGCCACCCTCGGGCCGGCGTCGTCGAGCCCGGAGATGCTGGAGCGCATCATCCGCGCCGGCGTCGACGTGGTGCGGCTGAATTTCTCGCACGGCAAGGCGCAGGACCACATCGACCGCGCCGCACTGGTGCGCGAGGTGGCGGCGCGGGCCGGCAAGGAGGTGGCCATCATGGCCGACCTGCAGGGCCCGAAGATCCGCGTCGGCAAGTTCGACGGCGGCAAGACCGAGCTGCAGGCCGGCCAGGCTTTTGTGCTGGACGCCGCCCGCATCGAACCCGGCAACAATCACATCGTCGGCCTGGACTACAAGGACCTGCCGCGCGACGTGCGCCCCGGCGACACCCTGCTGCTGAACGACGGCCTGCTGCGGCTGACGGTGGACAAGGTGCTGGGCGACCAAGTGCACACCACGGTGGTGGTGGGCGGCGAGCTCAGCAACAACAAGGGCATCAACAAGGCCGGTGGTGGCCTGACGGCGCCGGCCCTGACGGCCAAGGACATGGAAGACATCCGCACCGCGATGAGCTTCCAGTGCGACTACCTGGCCGTGAGCTTCCCGAAAAGCGCGACCGACATGGAGATGGCGCGCCAGCTGGCCAACGTGGCCGGTGAACCCTTCCGCCACAAACCGGCGCTGATCGCGAAGATCGAGCGCAGCGAGGCGATCCCCGTGCTGGACCAGATCCTGCGTGCTTCCGACGGCATCATGGTTGCACGGGGCGATCTGGCGGTGGAAGTGGGCAACGCCGCCGTGCCGGCGCTGCAGAAGCGCATGATCCGCATGGCCCGCGAGATGGACAAGATCGTCATCACGGCCACGCAGATGATGGAATCGATGATCGTCAACGCGGTGCCCACGCGCGCCGAGGTCAGCGACGTGGCCAACGCCGTGCTGGACGGCAC
>CAYTWU010000444.1:0-2858 GCA_964442175.1 uncultured Rubrivivax sp. | reverse complement strand
GAAGCCGGCGCCTCGATCTACAGCGCCAGCGAGTTCGCGAGCAAAGAGCTGCCCGATCTGGACGTGACGCTGCGTGGCGCCGTCAGCATCGCGCGCCGCCTGCAGGACCCGCTGGCCGAACTGGTGAAGATCGACCCCAAGAGCATCGGCGTCGGCCAGTACCAGCACGACGTCAACCAGAGCGGCCTGGCGCGCACGCTGGACACGGTGGTGGAAGACTGCGTCAACAAGGTGGGTGTGGACCTGAACACCGCGTCGGCGCCGCTGCTGGCGCGGGTGTCGGGACTGAGCGCCGCGGTGGCGGCGTCCATCGTGCGCTGGCGCGATGCCCACGGCGCCTTCCGCTCGCGCCAGCAGCTGCTGGACGTGGCCGGGCTGGGCCCGCGCACCTTCGAGCAGGCCGCAGGTTTTCTGCGCATCCGCGGCGGCGAGAACCCGCTGGACATGACCGGCGTGCACCCGGAAACCTACCCCGTGGTGCAGCGCATCCTGGCTGACACCGGCCGCCCGGTGCAGGAGATCATGGGCCGGCCCGAGCTGCTGAAGGGACTGAAGGCCGAGAAGTTTGCCGATGCGACCTTCGGCGCGATCACGGTCCAGGACATCCTGGCCGAGCTGGAAAAGCCGGGCCGCGACCCGCGGCCGGACTTCGTCGTCGCGCGTTTCAACGACGGCGTCGAAGACCTGAAGGACCTGCAGCCCGGCATGGTGCTGGAAGGCACAGTCAGCAACGTCGCACAGTTCGGCGCATTTGTGGACCTGGGTGTGCACCAGGACGGCCTGGTGCACGTGAGCCAGCTCAGCCACAAGTTCGTCAACGACGCGCGCGAGGTCGTGAAGACCGGCGACGTGGTCAAGGTGCGTGTGCTGGAAGTCGACCTGCAGCGCCAGCGGGTGTCGCTGACGATGAAGCTGGACGCGCCGGTGCCCAGGCCCGGCAGTGACGACAACCGCTACCGCGCGGCCGACCGGAGCCAGAAGCAGCGCCCGGCCGCGAACCAGGTGCCGGCTGGCGGGGCGATGGCCGCAGCCTTCGCCAAGCTGCAGCGCAAGTGAGACTGCGTTGAGCGCAGCACCGGCACTGCAGGTCTGGGCCGGGCCCCGCGCCCGTGCCCGGCTGCGTGAACGGGGCCTGCAGCCGGACGATGTGCGCATCATCCCGGCCGCTGCGGGGGGTGCCAAGGGCCTGGTGCTGAACCCGCTGGACCGCTACCTGTTCAGCCACTGGCTGCCGCGCGGCACGCAGACCGTGCACCTGCTGGGCGCCTCCATCGGTGCCTGGCGCATGGCCAGCGGCTGCCTGGCCGACCCGGACGCGGCGCTGCGCCAACTGGCCGAGGACTACATCACGCAGGCCTACGAACACGAACCCGGCAAGGCGCCCAAACCCGGCCACGTCTCGGCCGTCTTTGGCGCCAAATTGGGCGAACACTTCGGCGGCCGCGAAGACCAGGTGCTGGCCCACCCGCGTTTCCGCCTGCACGTCTTCACCAGCCACGGCCGCCACCTGCTGGCGCGCCAGGGCCGCTGGCGCACGCCGCTGGGTTATGCGGGCGCCTTCTTCGGCAATGCGGTCCACCGGCGTGCCTTGGGCGGCTGGCTGGAGCGTGTGGTGTTCGGCGACACCCGCGAGGCGCTGCCACTGCCGCTGGCCGATCTGCGCAGCCAGCAGGTGGCGCTGACGGCAGCCAACCTGCAGCCCGCCATCCTGGCGAGCTGTTCGATCCCTTTCTGGCTGGACGCCGTGCACGACATCCCGGGTGGCCCACGCGGCGCCTACTGGGACGGTGGCATCACCGATTACCACCTGCACCTGCCCTACGCGGCGATGGGGGAGGGCCTGGCGCTGTACCCGCACTTCCAGCCGCAGATCGTGCCCGGCTGGCTGGACAAACCCTGGAAACGCCGCCACCGCACGACGCCGATGCTGGACAACCTGGTGGTGCTGGCGCCGCACCCGGACTGGATGCGCGCACTGCCCAACGGCAAGCTGCCCGACCGCAACGACTTCAAGGCCTACGGCGACGACGATGCCGGCCGCCAGCGCGACTGGCGCCGGGCCGTGGCCGAGAGCGAACGTTTGGCCGAGGACTTTGCCCGCCTGGCGGACCAAGGCAGCGTCGACGCGCTGCCGCTGCCGTGACTACAATCGGTGCTTCTTCAACGCTTGCAAGAACGGGAAAGGCAGGACGGGTTATGACACCGCGGACTACGTTCACCTTCTTCACCGAGGTCTGACCCCGGCCGCATCGTCACGTCCAAACCCCTGAAGACAACACGAAGCGCGGCCCCCACCGCGCTTTTTTGTTGCCTGGAGAGATCCCACCATGTTGAACATCACGTTGCCCGACGGCTCGAAACGCGAGTTTGCCGGCGCTGTCACGGTCGGCGAAGTCGCCGCGTCCATCGGGGCCGGCCTGGCCAAGGCCGCGCTGGGCGGCAAGCTCAACGGCCAGCTCGTGGACCTGAGCCACCGCATCGAAGCCGATGCCCAGCTGGCCATCGTCACCGACAAGGACGCCGACGGGCTGGAGCTGATCCGCCACTCCACGGCCCACCTGCTCGCCTATGCGGTGAAGGAGCTGTTCCCCGAGGCCCAGGTCACGATAGGTCCCGTCATCGACAACGGCTTCTACTACGACTTTGCCTACAAGCGCCCCTTCACGCCCGAGGACCTGGCCGCCATCGAGCAGCGCATGGCCGAGCTGGCGAAGAAGGACGAGCCGGTGCAGCGCCGTGTGTTGCCGCGCGACGAGGCCGTGGCCCACTTCAAGGCCATGGGCGAGCACTACAAGGCCGAGATCATCGGCAGCATCCCCGAAGGACAGGACGTGAGCCTGTACCGCGAAGGCGGCTTC
>CAYTWU010000443.1:0-2877 GCA_964442175.1 uncultured Rubrivivax sp. | reverse complement strand
TGATCTGGGCCATCACCACCCGCATGGACCCGGTGCGCGACGCCACGCTGGTGCAGAACACGCCCATCGACTACCTGGACTTTGCGTCGCCTGTGAGTGGCCTGGGCGGCAAGATGGGGCTGGACGCCACCCACAAGTGGCCGGGCGAAACCAGCCGCGAATGGGGCCGCGTGCTGACCATGGACCAGGCCGTCACGGCCAAGGTGCAGGGGCTCGTGGACGGTCTGCTGCGCCGCTGAAGATCGGCCTTGCGCCGGGCGCTGGCATCGCCTAACCTAGAGATGCCTTCAATGAAGGCTCAACCGACGGCACAGTCCCTGTGCGTCAGGGGCCCCGGACCTTTTCTCTCTGGAGCCCCATTGGCGGTACTCACCGCCCGCCCCGCCAACCCCTGGGTCTGGCGGGGTTTCGTTTTTCAGGGCTGCTGGATCATCACCGCCTGGTCGCCCACGGCCACCACCATGCCGGCGCGCAGCTTGCGGCCGCGGCGGGTTTCCACCGCGCCGTCCACCTGCACAGCCCCCTCGGCGATCATCACCTTGGCCGCACCGCCCGAGGCTGCCAGGCCCGTGGCCTTGAGCAACGCGTCCAGCGTGATGTACTCGCCACGCAATTCAAAGGGCGTCGCTGTTGTCATGCGCTGACCACCCGCGCATGGTCCACCAGGTCGGCAAACAGCAGGTCCAGCGCGTGTGGCCGCATCTGGAAGGGGTCGAACTCCGCCTGCGGCATGTACCGCAGGAAGAGCTTGCGGTTTTCTTCGGTGGTGGACACCAGCCCCATGGACCAGCCCACGTACAGCCGGGTGTCGATCTCGCGGTAGCTCAGGATGGCCGTGCCCTGGTGCCGCCGGTCCAGCAGGATGCGGTGGTACAGCGTGTTGACGGCAAGGTGGTCGCCCTCCAGGCACTGCAGGAAGATGCCGTTGGACAGCACCAGCGCGCCGGTGATGCCCATCGGCGCGTTGTTGCGCTGCGAACTGCGGATGATGTCCTTCACATCCAGCGGCGAGAGTACGCCGGCGCTGCGGCTGGCGTAGATCAGGCGGATCAGCATCGGGGTGCTCCTTCAGGTTTGCAGGTCGAACTCGGCGGCCAGCCGGGCATAGGAGTGGCGGCGGACGGCCTCGTCGCAGGCCCAGGTGTTGACCACCAGCTCGTCCAGCTGCAGCTCGGCCACCAGCGCACGCAGCTGCGCGCCCACCTGGGCCGCGCTGCCCACGAAGGCCCGGCGGCGCATGGGCGCCAGTTGCGCGGTCTCGCTCTCGGTGAAGCCCTGGGCCGCGATCTGGTCCGGCCAGCGCAGCGGGCCCAGGCGGCCCAGCTGCCGATCCAGCCGCCAGCGGTCGCGGCTCAGCGCCAGGTGCCGGGCCTCGGCCTCGGTGTCGGCCACCAGGGCCCAGACGCAGACGGTGGCGTGCGGCTTCGGGTGGCGGTCACTCGGGCGGTAGAGCTCGCGGTACAGGGACAGGGCCTGCTCAGCACCCTGGCCGTCCATGAAGAAGTAGGCAAACGCATACGGCAGGCCCAGGTGGGCCGCCAGCTGCGCGCCGTAGTTGGAGCTGCCCAGCATCCACAGCTCGGGCGCACGTTCAAAGCCGCTGCCGCCGGGTGGCTCGGGGTGGGCGTGGATGCCACCCAGCACCTCGCCGCGGGTCCAGGCCTGCAGCGCCTGCACCTGGTTCGGGAAGTCATCGGCCGCGCCCGCGCTGTTCGGGTTCAGCGCCCGCGCGGTGCGGCCGTCGCTGCCGGGCGCGCGGCCCACGCCCAGGTCGATGCGGCCCGGCGCCAGCGCGTCCAGCACGCGGAACTGCTCGGCCACCTTCAGCGCCGAGTAATGCGGCAGCATCACGCCGGCACTGCCGACACGGATGCGCGTGGTGCGCGCGGCCACCGCGGCCATCAGGATCTCGGGCGCGCTGCCCACGATGGTGGGCAGGCCGTGGTGTTCGCTGACCCAGAAGCGGTGGTAGCCCAGGGCCTCGGCCGTCTGCGCCAGGGCCAGGGTGTCGCGCAGTGCGTGGTCCTGGCCGCGGCCTTCCACCCAGACGGATTGGTCGAGAACGGAGAGTTTCACCCGCTCATTGTGACCACGCGCGGCGGACCATGTCGGCCGCCTTCTCGGCGACCATGATGACCGGTGCGTTGGTGTTGCCCGAGACGATGCGCGGCATGATGGACGCGTCCACCACGCGCAGCGCCTCGACGCCGTGCACCCGCAGTTCGTGGTCCACCACGTCGTGGCGCGGGTCCGGTCCCATGCGGCAGCTGCCCACCGGGTGGTAGATGGTGTCGGCGCAGGCGCGGATCACCTGCTCGATCTGTGCATCGGTCTGGCCCACGGCCGTGGTCTGCAGCTCGCGCCCGCCGTACTGTGCCAGCGCCGGCTGCTGCAGGATGCGGCGCATGGCCTTGAAGCCCCGCACCAGGCGGTCCATGTCGTCGCGCTCGCCCAGGAAGTTGGGGTCGATCAGCGGTGCGGCCAACGGGTCGGTGCTGGCCAGACGCACGCTGCCGCGGCTGATGGGCCGCAGCAGGCAGACGTGGCAGGAATACCCGTGGCCGAACACCGTCTTGCGCCCATGGTCCACCAGCTTGCCGACCACGAAGTGCAGTTGCAGGTCGGGAATGGCTTCGTCGTCGGCACTCTTGATGAAGCCGCCGGCCTCGGCGAAGTTCGTTGTCAGCATGCCGCTGCGCTGGCGCCGCCATTCGAAGATGCCGCGCACCGCGCGCACCATACCGGTGAGCGAGAGACCGAACAGGTCTTTCACCTTGGGCGCGTTGACCACGATCACCACGTCCACGTGGTCGTGCAGGTTCTGGCCCACACCCGGCAACTCGTGCACCACGGCGATGCCGTGCTCGCGCAGGTGCT
>CAYTWU010000442.1:0-2899 GCA_964442175.1 uncultured Rubrivivax sp. | reverse complement strand
CGCAGCGGCCGGCCAAAAACGCCTGCTCGATCTGGTTCAGCTCGGCGATGACCACCGGCTTGAAGCTCATGCGCTTGACGCGGAAGTAATCGGTCAGGTTCAGCTCGGTCGTGGTGCCCGGCTGCACGCAGATGGTGGCGCCGTTGAGCTGGCTGGCCTTGCTGATGTTGGCCGACTTCTTCACCATGAAACCCTGGCCGTCGTAGAACAGCACGCCGGCAAACACCGAGCCCAGCGACGCATCACGCGACGAGGTCCAGGTGGTGTTGCGCGAGAGCATGTCGACCTCGCCCGACTGCAGCGCCGTGAAGCGGTTCTGCGCGTTGGTCGGCACGTACTGCACCTTGTTGGGGTCGCCCAGGATCGCGGTGGCCACGGCACGGCAGAAGTCGGCATCGATGCCGGTCCACTTGCCCTGGCTGTCGGGGGCAGAGAAACCCAGCAGGCCGGTGTTCACGCCGCAGCGCAGCACGCCCTTGCTCTTGATCGCGTCCAGCGTCGGGCCGGCGTGGGCCGCCAGGGCTGGCACCGCCAGCGCAGCGGCCACGGCCAGGGATCGCATCCAGGGAAACTTCATCGCTCACGCTCCTGTGTCGGGTGGTGTGCGGCCGCGCACCACGGTGGTGCCGGCCGGCGTCAGCGAGTCTAGGAGCATCAAGCGTGCCCGGCCACACGGGGTTGCCCCCAGGGCCGGGCCGCCGGCCTACTTGGCAAAGAGCTGGGAGCGGTCCTTGAAGGCCTTGAACTCCAGCGCGTTGCCCGAGGGGTCGCGGAAGAACATCGTGGCCTGTTCGCCCACCTGCCCGGCAAAGCGGATGTAGGGCTCGATCACGAACTTCACGCCCTCGGCCTTCAGGCGCGCGGCAAAGGTCTGGAAGTCGTCCCAGCCCAGCACGACGCCGAAGTGCGGCACCGGCACGTCGTGGCCATCGACCGGGTTGTGGTGGTCGGGCGCCTTGGCCGGCGCCAGGTGGGCGACGATCTGGTGGCCGAAGAGGTCGAAGTCGATCCATTCGGCACTGGCCCGACCCTCCGGGCAGCCCAAGAGGCCGCCGTAGAACTGGCGCGCCGCGGCGAGGTCGTGCACGGGGAAGGCGAGGTGGAAGGGAGCAAGTTCTTTCATGGTCTGGCAGCATACCCGCATGACATCCCTTTTTGATCCGACCTCCGCCGGCGCGCTGCAGCTCGCCAACCGCATCGTGATGGCACCGCTGACGCGCAACCGCAGCCCCAACGCCGTGCCACCCGCCATCGTGGCCACCTACTACGCCCAGCGCGCCAGCGCCGGCCTGCTGATCACCGAAGCCACCGCCATCAGCCACCAGGGCCAGGGTTATGCCGACGTGCCCGGCCTCTACGCGCCCGAACAGCTGGCCGCCTGGAAGCGGGTGACCGACGCCGTGCACGCTGCCGGTGGCCGCATCGTGGTGCAGCTGTGGCACGTGGGCCGCGTCTCGCACGTGGACCTGCAGCCCGGCGGCGCCGCGCCGGTGGCGCCCTCGGCCATCACCGCCAAGACGAAGACCGTGCTGATCCGCGACGGCCAGCCGGTGTTTGTCGACACCTCGGCCCCGCGCGCGCTGGAAGCGGCCGAGATCCCCGGCATCGTCGACGACTACCGGCGCGCCGCGCTGGCAGCGGTGAACGACGCCGGCTTCGACGGCGTCGAGATCCACGGTGCCAACGGTTACCTGATCGACCAGTTCCTGAAGACCGGCAGCAACCAGCGCAGCGATGCCTACGGCGGCACCATCGAGAACCGCGCGCGTTTCCTGCTGGAAGTGACGCAGGCCGTGGCAGGCGCCATCGGCGGTGGCCGCACCGGCATCCGGCTGTCGCCGGTGACCCCCGCCAACGACGCCAGCGACGACGACGCCACCGCCTTGTTCACGCATGTCGTGCAGGGCCTGGCGCCCATGGGCCTGGCCTACCTGCACCTGATCGAGGGCTCCACTGGCGGCCCGCGCGAGCTGCCGGACCGGCCCTTCGACTACGCCGCGCTGAAGGCCGCCTACCGCGCCGCCGGCGGCCAGGCCGCGTGGATGGTGAACAACGGCTACGACAAGGCCCTGGCCGAACAGGCCGTGGCCGACGGTGCCGACCTGGTGGCCTTCGGCCGGCCTTACATCAGCAACCCGGACCTGGTGCGCAGGCTGCGCAAGAACGCGCCGCTGGCCAAGCCCGACCGCGCCACCTTCTACGGCGGCGGTGCGGCGGGGTACACGGACTATCCGACGCTGGACGAAACCGCCGCAACCTGAGGCTGCGGCCTCAGCCCTCGATCACGGTACCCGGTGCCGTGGCGAGGGCGGCCTCGACGACCTCGCGCGTGAGCGTGGGCGCAAAACCCTCGATGAACTGGTACATGTAGCCGCGCAGGAAGGCGCCGCGCTTGATCGCCAGCCGTGTCATGTTGGTGGCAAACAGATGGCGTGCGTCGATGGCGTGCAACGCGGTGTCGCGCGCCTCGTCGTAGGCGATGCTGGCGATGATGCCCACGCCCATGCCCAGCTCGACGTAGGTCTTGATGACGTCGGCGTCCATCGCCGCCAGCACCAGGTCGGGCGCCAGGCCCTCGCGCTGGAAGGCCTCGTCGATGTGGCGCCGGCCGGTGTAACCCCGCTCGTAGGTGATCAGCGGGAACTCCGCCAGGCGCTGCAGCGTGGGCAGCTGGCCGGACTTTGCTTCTTCGGCCAGCACATGGCCTTGGGGCACCACGATGGCGTGGGTCCAGCGGTAGCAGGGCAGCGCCACCAGGTCGTCGTATTCCGCCAGGGCCTCGGTGGCGATGCCGATGTCGGCTTCGCCTTCCAGCAGCAGTTCGGCCACCTGCTGCGGCGAGCCCTGGTGCATGTGCAGCGACACCTCCGGGTGGGCCGCACTGAAATCGCGCACGGCA
>CAYTWU010000441.1:0-2901 GCA_964442175.1 uncultured Rubrivivax sp. | reverse complement strand
CGCCGGTGGACGGGCCCACCAGCGGCACGCCGTGCTGCGAGAGCAGCGGCATGATGGCCTGGGCATGTGGCGTGCCGCGTGTCAGGAACAGCGAGACCACCTTGCGCTCGGTGATCAGCACCTGCGCGTTCTCGGCCGCCTTCTTCGGGTCGAAGCCGTCGTCCAGCGACACCAGCTCGATCTTCTGGCCGCCGATGCCGCCGTCGGCGTTGATGGCATCCAGGTACAGCTTGGCACCATCGGTGGTTTCCTTGACGCCTGCAGCCACCGGACCGGTGAACCCGGCGGTCTGGCCGATGAGGATCTGGGCCTGGGCGCCCAGCGAGGCGCACAGCAGCCAGGTGGCGAACAAACGAGCTTTCACGAGAGATCTCCACGGATCAGGGTCATCCCGGAGTGTCGTGCGTCGGCGCGGCACGGGAGCCACGGAATCACCCGGATTGACGCTGCAATTCCTCGAAGGACCCGAGCCGCCCCAGCACCGCGCTGGCGGCCACCGTGGCCGGGCTGGCCAGCCACACCGCGCCCGGGCCTGAACGGCCCGGGAAGTTGCGGTTGATGGCACTCACCGTCACCTGCTCGGCGGCCGTGGAGGCCCCCGGGCCGCAGTTGGCGCAGGCGCCACAGGCTGGCTGCAGCAACTGGGCGCCCACCGCGTGGAAGGCTGCCAGCCAGCCTTGTGCGGCACAGTGGGCCGCCACGTCGGCGGTGCCGAACTGCAGGTACAAACGGGTGTGGGGCGCGACCTTCAGGCCCCGTGCAGCGGCCCAGGCCAGCACCGCGTGGTACTGCGCGAAGTCCTCGCGTTTGCCGGCGGTGCAGCTGCCGCCGTAGGCGATGTCCACCGCCGGGCGCGCCGCCAGGTCGGCCAGCGCCACCCCCAGGCCGGGGTCGCCGGGGCGGGCGACCATGGGCGACAGTGCTGCCGCCTCCACCGTGATCACCTCGGCGTAGGGCGCGCCCGGGTCGCTGCACATCCAGGCGGGGATGGACACCTCGACCCCCCGCCGCTCGCGCAGGAAGCGCTGCGTTTCGGCATCGGGTGCCACCAGCCCCGTGAACCCGCCCAGCTCGGCGGTCATGTTGCACAGCGTGGCCCGTTCGTCGGTGCCCAGCGCGGTCACGCCCGGGCCGGCGAACTCGAACACCCGGCCCACCCCGGCACCGGCGCGCAGCGCAGGCAAGGCCAGCAGGTGCAGCACCAGGTCCTTGGCGCCCACACCGGGTGGCAGGCGGCCCTGCACCTCGATGCGCAGCACCTCGGGCGCGCCGCAGCGCACGGCGCCGGTGACAAAGGCGTTGGCCATCTCCGTGCTGCCGACGCCGAAGGCCACGCAACCCAAAGCGCCACTGTGCGGGGTGTGGGAGTCGGTGCCGACGATCAGCTCGCCCGGCAACGCGTACCGCTCGGCCACCAGCGCGTGCGAGATGCCTTCCGCACCTTCGCCATCGGCCTGGGGGCCATGGTCCAGCAGGCCGTGACTGGCCACAAAGTCGCGGTGGGCCTGGCCCAGTCGCCGGGCGCCGCCCACCAGCCCCTGCGCCACGTGCACCGGGCTGCGGTCCACATAGGCCAGGTGGTCCTCGAAACACAGGATGCTGGCCGGGTCGTGCAGCGTGTAGCCGGGGCCGAAGTGCGCCGCCAACAGGTGGTCGCACATGCCGGTGTAGTACTCGTGGATGAAGCGCCGGTCCACGCGCACGAAACCAGGTGTCAGCGTGTGGCGTTCGATGATCTTCCGGAACAGGGTCTTGGGGCCGTCGCCGGCGGCCGGCGCCGGCAGCGCGGGGCCTGTGCCGAAGGCCAACAAACCACCCGCCCGCAGGATGGCCGCGGCCTGCGCATCGCGGCCGGCCAGCACCTCGTCCAGCGTCACGGCCTCGCCGCGGTCCAGGCGCGGCAGCAGGCCGAGGTCGGTGCTGGTCCACAGGCCCAGGTTGTCGGCGTTCTGGCGGTAGATGCGCTCGAAACTCTCCGCCACCACCAGGCGGATGCCGGCGGACAGCTCGGCCAGCGGGCTGTGTTCGCGCGAGCTGCCCTTGCCATAGCGCCGCCCGCCCACCAGCACGGTGATGCCGGCCTCGCGCAGCGCATCGCGTGCAATGGGGCGTTCACCACCGGCGGTGAAGCCGGTGTGGGCAAAACGGCCCAGCGTGGCGTCGAAGTGCACCATCGCCGGCAGCGGCGAGATCTCGTCGGTGGAGATGTCGTCGCGCAGCGGGCCCACCTCGGCCCGCGTCAGCTGCTGGCCCGCCAGCTGCGCCCGTACCCTGGCCGGATCGGCCGCGAGGTACAGGACCTTGTTCACTGGGCTTCCACGCCGGCCTTCTTCACCAGTGCGGCGTAGCGTGCCATCTCGCTGCGGAAGAAGCCCATGGCCTTGTCCGCGGCTTGCACGTTGATCACGTTGCCCTGTTTGGCCATCGTCTCCTTGACGCCGGGGTCGTTGAACGCGGCGACCACGGCCGCGTGCACCTTCTGCACCTCGGGCGCCGGCAGGCCCTTGGGACCGACCACGGCAAACCAGGCTTCCACCTGGTAGCCGCCCAGGCCCTGCTCCGCAAAGGTCGGGATCTCGGGCGCGGCCGGCACCCGCTGCGCCGTGGCCACACCGATGGCCTTGAGCGCGCCCGACTTCAGGTGCTGCTGCACGCTGGGCAGGGCGGCGGTGGCAAATTCCACCTGGCCACCGATCAGGTCGGTCAGCATCGGGCCCACGCCCTTGTACGGGATGTGTTTGCCCTTGGCGCCGGCTTCATCGAGGAACATCTCGGTCGCCAGGTGCAGGATGGTGCCGTTGCCGCCGGACGCAAAATTCATCTCGCCGTTTTTCGCCTTCAGCAACGCGACCAGTTCCTTGGCATTGTTGGCCGGCACCTTGGCGTTGACCACCAGCACGA
>CAYTWU010000440.1:0-2927 GCA_964442175.1 uncultured Rubrivivax sp. | reverse complement strand
ATGGCGCCGCTGGCCAGCGTCTACAGCGGCCACCAGGTCGGCGTCTGGGCCGGCCAGCTGGGCGATGGCCGCGCGCTGCTGCTGGGCGAGGTGGCCGCACCGGGTGGCCCCCTGGAACTGCAGCTCAAGGGCGGCGGGCTGACGCCCTACTCCCGCATGGGCGACGGCCGCGCCGTGCTGCGCAGCTCGATCCGCGAGTTCCTGTGTTCCGAGGCCATGCACGCGCTGGGCGTGCCCACCACACGCGCGCTGTGCCTCACCGGCGCGGCCCTGCCGGTGCGGCGCGAGACGCTGGAAACTGCCGCCGTGGTGACGCGTGTGGCGCCGAGCTTCGGCCACTTCGAGCACTTTGCGCACCACGACCTGCACCCGCAGTTGCAGACGCTGGTCGCCCACACGCTGCAGCAGCATTTCCCTGGCTGCCGCGATGCCGCCGAGATGCTGGCCAGCATCGCCCGCCGCACCGCCGAACTGGTGGCCCATTGGCAGGCCATCGGCTTCTGCCATGGCGTGATGAACACCGACAACATGTCCGTGCTCGGCCTCACCATCGATTACGGCCCCTTCGGCTTCCTGGACGCCTTCGACCCCGGCCACATCTGCAACCACTCCGACCACCAGGGCCGCTATGCCTACGCGCGACAGCCCAACGTGGCCTTCTGGAACCTGCATGCCCTGGCGCAGGCCCTGCTGCCGGTGATCGGCGACACCGATGCGGCGCTGGCGGCGCTGGAGCCTTACCGCCAGGTGTTCCCGGCCGCGCTGCTGGCGCGTCTGCGCGCCAAGCTGGGCCTGGCCACCGAACACGCCGATGACCGCACGCTGGCCGACGACCTGCTGAAGCTGATGGCCGACAGCCGGGCCGACTTCACGATCACCTTCCGGCGCCTGGCCGGCTTTGTGCCGGGCGCCGCCAACGACGCCCTGCGTGACCTGTTCCTGGACCGCGCCGCCTTCGACGCCTGGGCCGCACGTTACGCCGCCCGGCTGCAGGCCGAGGGTTCGGTGGATGCCGAGCGGGCGGCCCGCATGAATGCCGTCAACCCGGCCGTCGTGCTGCGCAACCACCTGGCCGAGCAGGCCATCCGCCAAGCCAGCGAAGGCGACTTCGGCGAGGTGCAACGCCTGCTGAAAGTTCTGCAGGCGCCGTTCGACGAACCGGCCCAGGCCGCCGACGCCGGCTTCCCGCCCGCCTGGGCGCAACACCTTGAAGTGTCCTGTTCATCATGAGCACCCACGACCACGACGACCCGCGTTACCCCGTGCGCAAGAGCGACGCCGAATGGCGCGCCCAGCTCGACCCCATGCAGTACCAGGTGGCCCGCCACGCCGCCACCGAACGTGCCTTCACCGGCCAGTACTGGGACCATTTCGAGAAGGGCATCTACCACTGCGTGGGCTGCGGCACGCCGCTGTTCGAATCGGAGACCAAGTTCGACGCCGGCTGCGGCTGGCCCAGCTACTTCAAGCCCATCGCCGGCACGGTGGTGGAACGCCTGCGCGACACCACCTACGGCATGGTGCGGGTGGAGGTGCGCTGCAACCAGTGCGGCACGCACCTGGGGCATGTCTTCAACGACGGCCCGCAACCCACGGGCGAGCGCTTCTGCATCAACTCCGCCGCCATTGACTTCAAGCCGGAGACCTGATGCCCGTAACCCGCGACCAGATCGCCGCCGCCCTGCAGGCCGCGCTGCAGCCCGCCGAGCTCGCAGTGCAGGACGACAGCCACCAACACGCCGGCCACGCGGGTGCACGCGAAGGCCGGCATTTCACCGTGCAGCTGACCAGTGCGGCCTTCAGCGGGCGCACGCGCGTGGCGCGGCACCGCCTTGTGTATGATGCTTTGGCCTTGTTGATTCCGCAGGGCATCCATGCGCTGGCCATCGTGGCACGCGCCCCGGACGAAGTGCATTCGTCGACTGCAACACCCCCGACCGCTCCATGAACACCAAGTCCCTCTTGTGCAGCCTCGCCGTGGCCGCCGCTTTCCTGCCCCTGGCCGCACAGGCGCAGAACCTGGCCATCGTCAACGGCAAGGCCGTGCCCAAGGCCCGTGTCGATTCGCTGATCCAGCAGGCCAAGCGCGCCGGCCAGCAGGTGAGCCCGGAACTGGAACAGCAGGCCCGTGACCAGGTCGTGCTGCGCGAGATCTTCGTGCAGGAAGCCGAGAAGCGCGGCGTCGCCAAGAGCGCTGCCTACCGCGAGCAGATGGAACTGGCGCGCCAGAGCATCCTGATCCGCGAGCTGTTCGAAGACCACAAGGCCAAGAACCCGGTGACGGATGCCGCCGCCAAGGCCGAGTACGACAAGTTCAAGGCCTCGGCCACCGGCACCGAGTACCGCGCCCGCCACATCCTGGTCGACTCGGAAGACGAGGCCAAGAAGCTGATCGCGCAGATCAAGGCCGGCGGCAATTTCGAGGAACTGGCGAAGAAGAACTCCAAGGACGAAGGCTCGGGCGCCAACGGCGGCGACCTCGATTTCGCCAAGGCCGACTCCTACGTGCCCGAGTTCGGCAAGGCCATGACCGCGCTGAAGAAGGGCGAGATGACCGAGACCCCGGTGAAGAGCCAGTTCGGCTTCCACATCATCAAGCTCGAAGACACACGCGATGCGGCTTTCCCGGCCTTCGACGACGTCAAGGCCCAGATCAAGCAGCGCCTGGAACAGCAGCAGATGCAGCAGTTCCAGGAAGACCTGCGCGCAAAAGCCAAGACGGACTACAAGTTCGCCCAGTGACCTAAAGCAGGCGGCCGGCTTCTATTTTCAGTTGCCGGTCGCAGCGCGCCGCGATGGCGCGGTCGTGCGTCACCATCACCAGCGTGGTGCCGGCCTCGCGGTTGAGGTCGAACATCAGCGCCATCACGGTTTCGCCGGTCGCAAAGTCCAGGCTGCCGGTGGGTTCGTCTGCCAGCAGCACCGCC
>CAYTWU010000439.1:0-2947 GCA_964442175.1 uncultured Rubrivivax sp. | reverse complement strand
CTGAACCTGCCGCTGGTGGGCCTGTGGGTGAAGCTGCTGAAGATCCCGCGCCCGCAGCTCTATGCCGGCATCCTGATCTTTGCTGCGGTGGGCGTGTACGGCATGCGCCAGAGCGCCTTCGACCTGGTGCTGATGCTGGTCTTCGGCCTGGTCGGCGTGGTGATGCGGCGCTTCGACTTCCCGACCGCGCCCGTCATCGTCGGCATGATCCTGGGCCCGCTGGCCGAGGCCCAGATGCGCAACGCGCTGTCCATCGGCGAGGGCCGGTGGGGGGTGTTTGTCGAGCGTCCGATGTCGGCCACGCTGCTGGCCGTCGTGGTCGCGGTGCTGGTGCTGCCGCGGCTGTTGAAGCTACTGCGGCGCCCCCAGGGCTGAGGCGCGCTCGCGTGTGGCCGGGTTTCCGGCCGGCGCGCGGCGTGTGTCCCAGCCCTGCAGGTGGTGCTCGGCCACGCTGGCCAGGGCGCTGATCCAGTCCGGCCGGTCGTTCAGGCAGTCGATGTAGCGGAAGTCTTCACCACCGGATTCCAGAAAGGCCTCGCGCGCCTCTTCGGCGATCTCTTCCAGCGTCTCCAGGCAGTCGGAGACAAAACCCGGGCACATCACGTCCACCTTCTTCAGGCCCTGGGCCGCCAGCTCGCGCAGCGTGGGCTCGGTGTAAGGCTCCAGCCAGCGCGCCTTGCCGAAGCGGCTTTGGAAGGTGACCATCAATTCGCCCTTGGACAGCCCCAGCTGTTCGCCCAGCAGCCGCGCGGTCTTGTGGCATTGGCAGTGGTAGGGGTCGCCGAGCAGCAGGCTGCGGTGCGGCACGCCGTGGAAGCTGAGCACCAGGCGTTCGGCACGGCCGTGGGCGGCCCAATGCGCCTGCACACGCGACGCCAGCGCGGCGATGTAACCCGGGTGGTCGTGGTACTCACCGACGAAGCGCATCTCCGGCATGCGGCGCGCGCCGCGCAGCCACTCGCCCACCTTGTCGGCCACGCTGGCGGTGGTGGCCGAGGCGTACTGCGGGTAAAGCGGCAGCACCAGCACGCGGGTGGCACCCTCGGCACGCAGGCCGTCCATCACGCTGGCGATCGACGGCTGGCCGTAGCGCATGGCCGGACGCACCAGCAGGTGGTGGCCGCGGCCCGACAGCTCAGCCTGCAGCGCCGTGGCCTGGCGTGTGGTCCACACCGCGAGGGGCGAGCCCTCGGGCATCCACACCGTGGCGTACTTGGCGGCGGATTTGGCGGGCCGGGTGTTGAGGATGATGCCGTAGAGGATGGGCCACCAGGCGAGCTTGGGGATCTCGACCACCCGCGGGTCGCTCAGGAACTCGGCCAGGTAGCGGCGCAGTGCCGGTGCGGTAGGGGCGTCCGGCGTGCCCAGGTTCACCAGCAGGATGCCGATGCGTTCGGGCTGGCCATGGTGGTGCGGAGGTTCTGTCCGATAGCTCATCAGGTTTCCAGCGACCAGCGCAGGATGGTGGCGCGCACGTCGTCCAAGGCCACGGGCTTGCTCCAGGTCTGGTCGAAGCCGGCGGCCGCTGCCGCCGCGGCCACGTCCTGCGGGCGCTCGGCCGTGCAGAGCACGGCGCGCACCGCCTGCGGGTTGTGGAGGCGCTGGCGCAGTTGCGACAACAACGCCAGGCCATCGGTGTCGGGCAGGTGGAGGTCGATCACCAGCAGCTCGGGCTGCCAGTCACGCACCAGGTCCAGGGCTTCTGCGCCGGTTTCGGCGCATTGCAGCGCCAACCCCGGGATGCCGAGCAAGGTGTGCTCCAGCAGCAGGGTGTTGACACGGTCGTCGTCGACACAGAGCACGCGCATGGGTGAGGTGGCGGATCAGGTCTGCGTCGGCAGCCAATCGTCGACATGGCTGGGGTGGTCCGGGCCGAATCGCAAGACCTCGAACTGCACGCTCGCCGAGCCCGGGTCGGTGGGTGACCCCCCCAGGCCCACGGTGCCGCTGCCATGCAGCGTGCAACTGCCGCGCCGCAGGCTGACGATCTCGCCATCGGCAAACCGCACATAGGTGCCGTTGAAGCTGAGGTCGGTGAGCTGGAAACTGCCGCCGTGCCAGTCGACCCGGCAATGCGAGCGTGAGACACGCGTGTCGTCCACGCAGAACGAGGCCTGCGGGCTGCGCCCCAGCACCAGCGGCAGTTGCTGGCTGGCGAACAGGCGTTCATGGCCTTGCCAGCTCAGGCGCAGGCCATCGGGTTCGTCCACCGGGGGCGCCATGTCGCCGAACTGCGTGACGGCCTGGTCGCTGCCGCGCCGCCCGCCCAGCACATGCACCTGCACCGGTTCAGCGCGGCCGCGCAGCACCAGCCGGTCCAGGCTGCGGTAGCGCGTGCGTTGTTCCAGCGGCAGGCCCAGCAGCACGTCCACGGTGATCAGGGTTTCGTTGTCGCCCGCGTGGTCCAGCAGCCGTGCGGCGACGTTGACCGCGTCGCCGAAGGCATCGCCGCCCATCTCGACGATCTCGCCACGCGCCAGCGCCACCTGCAGCTTCAGCCCGCGCAGGCCGGCCGAGGCGCCACGTTCCTGGCCGCGCAGCACCATCGAATCCAGCAGGTCGTGCATCTGCATGGCAGCCTGCGACGCGTGCACCGGCGCATCGAACAAGGCCATCAGGCCATCGCCCAGGGTCTTGACGACGCGGCCCTGGCAAGCCGACACGGCGCGGCTGAGCGCGCCCACGCAGTGGGTGACGACCGAGGTCGCTTCGGCATTGCCCAGCGTCTCGAACAGCGAGGTGCTGCCACGCAGGTCGGCGAAGAGGACGGTGCGGTCGGAGATCTGCGTCATGTCAGTCTGAAAGTGTATCTCCCACCATGAAGAAGGCCCGTCAACGACGGGCCTTGCAAGCACGGAGAACGGGGTCTCAGAGGTTGTCCAGGTAGGTCCGCAGCTTGTCCGAGCGGCTCGGGTGCTTGAGCTTGCGGATCGCCTTGGCCTCGATC
>CAYTWU010000438.1:0-2952 GCA_964442175.1 uncultured Rubrivivax sp. | reverse complement strand
GCAAGGGCTTCACGATCAAGGAGATCGCCGGCCTGATGGGCATCAAGTGGTTCACGGTCAACGACCACATCAAGTCCATCTACAAGAAGCTCAACGTGTCCAGCCGCGCCGAAGCGGCTGTGCTCGCGAGCAAGCAGGGCCTGGTCTGACCCTGCGTCAGGGCCGGTGCCGCAGCGATGCCGGCTGACGACTCCCTCTTCGAGGCCAGCGCCTTCGAGCGTGCGATCGCGGCGCGCCGGCCCTCGCGCTGGATCGGCTGGCGGCGGCGGCTGCTGGTGCTGGTGGCCCTGCTGGGCTGCCTGGGCCTGTTCGGGCTGGTGCGACTGCTGGCCCATGCACCGGCCATCCACGCGCAATGGCAGACCGGCCCGGGCGGCACCTGGCTGCTGCAAACAAGCGATGACCCCAGACTCGCGCCCCTGCGTGGCCGCAGCCTGGAGCATGTGTCTGGCGGCACGGCGCGCCTGCTGGTGGGTGATGGTCTGCGCCTGGGCTCACCCCGCTGGACGGTGAATGACACCCAGCGCGAACGCCAGGTGCAGGCCCGCCGTGCCCTGAACGAGGTGCTGGCGGCGCACACGGTGATGCTGCAGTTCGACAACGGGGCCCAGGTGATGCTGCAGCCCACACCACGCGGCCTGGCTGGTCTGGGGCCGGCCTTCTGGCTGCTGGCGGCACCGGCGCTGATGCTCTACCTGGTCGGCGCCGTGGTGCTGCTGGCCAAGCCCATGGCCTGCAACCTGTTGTTTGCGCTGATGGCGGCTTGCCAGTCCACCAGCCTGCTGTGGATAGGCGTCGAGTCCACGGCGGTGCTGGCACCGGTCCTGCCCTGGCTGGTGGACGACCTGCCCTGGCGCCTGGGCCTGGACCTGACGACGGCTGCCGCAGCGGTGCATGTTTTTGCCCTGTATCCACGGCGCCTGGCCTCGCTCCCGGCCATCGCCGCTGCCGCCTGGGCGCTGGCCGCAGCCGTGGCGCTGGTGGTGGTGCTGTTTGAGCCGCCGGGCCTGTGGTGGATCGGGCAGATCAGCATCCTTGTGCTGGGTCTCGCCTCGGCGGCGGTGCTGACGCGGTCCTACCGCGAAGAACCCAACCCCTTCGCCGCCGTGATGCGGCGGTTCGCGTTTGCCGCGCTGGGCACGATGCTGGTGGTGGACGCCGCGCTGGTGGCGTCCGACTGGCAGCCCGCCATGGCACAGGGCGTGGCCACCTCGGCCGTGCTGGTCTGGTCGCTGTTCCTGGCCTCGTTGATGGTGCTGGTGCCCTTCCTGTCGCGCGCGCGCCAGCTGCTGCGCGAGTTTGCGATGCTGGCCGGGCTGTCGACCGTGGCCACCTCGCTGGACCTGCTCTTCATCTCGCTGTTTTCGCTGGAGCAGTTCGCCTCGCTCACGCTGGCGGTCTTCATTGCGCTGGCGGCTTATGCCGCAGCGCGGCAGTGGATGCTGGACCAGATGCTGGGCAGCCGGGTGCTGACCACGGAGCGAACCTTTGAACACCTGTACCGCATCGCACGCGAGGTGCAAAAGCGGCCCGAGCGCCGCGCCGTCCTGCTGTCCCAGCTGCTGCGCGAACTGTTCGAGCCGCTGGAGGTGCTGAACGTGCCGCGCCGTGCACCGCGCGCACGGGTGCTGGCCGACGGCTCGGCCCTGGTGGTGCCGGTGCGGGGGAGCACCGGCGACGACGGCGAACCGTTGTCGCTGGTGCTGCGTTTTGCCCGCCGCGGCCGACGCATCTTCACGCACGAAGATGCGCGCCTGACGGACCGCATCGTGGAACAGCTGCGCCGCGCCGTGGCCTACGACCAGGCGGTCGAACGGGGACGCACCGAAGAGCGGCTGCGCATCGCGCAGGACCTGCACGACGACATCGGTGCCCGCCTGCTGACACTGATGTACAAGGCGCCGGACCCGGAGATCGAAGACTACCTGCGCCAGACCCTGCTGGACCTGAAGACCCTGACACGTGGCCTGGCGGCGGCCGACCACCGGCTGTCCCACTCGATCGCCGAGTGGAAGTCCGACATCCAGCAGCGGTTGACGGCCGCGCACATCGATCTGGCCTGGTCCTTCAGCCACGACCATGACCCGGCGCTGTCGGTGGTGCAGTGGTCGGGCCTGACCCGCGTCTTGCGCGAACTGGTGAGCAACGCGATCTACCACGCCCGGGCCACACGCCTGGAGATCCAGGCCAGCCTGCACGGGCCGATGCTGCGGCTGAGCGTGGCCGACGACGGCGACGGCCGCAACCCGCAGGCCTGGTCGCACGGCCTGGGCCTGGGCGGCGTGCGCAAACGGGTCAAACAACTTGGCGGTGAGGTGAGCTGGCGCGAAAACGGTGCCCAGGGCATCGTCTGCGAGGTGGTCTTGCCGGATCTGCTGCGGCGCGCCTGAACCCGCGCGGCCTGTGCCGGAGTCAACGCCAGCGGCGGCGCAGGTCCAGCGCATGCACGACACCGGCCAGGCTCAACCAGGCCAGAACCCAGGACAGGCCCCAACCGGCCAGGGCGCCGCGCAAGGCGGCCATCAGGCACAGCCCCGATGCCCAGTTGAAAACAAACTCCTGCGGCGCGATGCCGCGCCCGGTGCGCCGGTGGCTCAGCCACAGCCACAGGCCCTCCAGCAGGGTCAGCACGATCACCGCGTCAACCCAGAGTGGCCCCAGGTTCATACGCGCACAAAACCCAGCAGGTGTGCCATGTCCTTGAAGAAGATGCGCACATGGGCCATCGGGTCGCGCCGCGCCAGCTTCTTGTTCATGTAGGCGTCGAAGGTGAGGCGCTGCACGTCGCGGTCCTCGCAGATCTTGACAAAACGTTCCCGGCGTTTGTCGCTGGCGTACCAGAAGTACTGCATCACGCCCAGCACCCAGAACACCTTGCCGTGTTCTTTCATGAACTGCTTGCGCGCCTGCTTCAGGGCCGCGGCCTGCCCCGTGACCAGGCTCTTCTCCACC
>CAYTWU010000437.1:0-2960 GCA_964442175.1 uncultured Rubrivivax sp. | reverse complement strand
CGTAGACCAGGCGGCAGCAGTCCACCGCCACCGAGTGGTACTCCACCAGCGTGCCGTTCGCCAGCCCGGCGTGCAGGTGCATGTTGTGGTGCGGCCAGGCGCCGCCGTTGGCGAACATCGCACCAAAGGCCTGCGCCATGCCGGCGATCTTGAGGCACTGCGTGTAGCCGCCGCTGATGCAGACGTTGGGCTGCACCACGTCCACCGCCTGCGCCACCAGCAAATCGCGGAAGCGGCTGGCCAGGCCTTCGTTCTGGCCCGCGGCCAGCGGGATGCCGGTCTGGGCGCGCAGCTTGGCAAGGTTGCCCACGTCGTTGCCGCTGAGCGGCTCCTCGAAAAAGCTGACCCCCAGTTCCTGCACCTGCTGCGCCAGCTTCAGCGCGTGGAAGTAGTCCAGGCTGCAGTTGGCGTCGATGTAGAGCTGCACCTCGGGGCCCACGGCCTCGCGCACGGCGCGGATGCGTTGCACGTCCTCCTTGATCACGTCGGCCAGCGGGCGCGGTTCGTCGCGGCGCTGCAGCGCGTGGTGGCCCACGGTCATCTTCAGGCGCTTGAAGCCACGTGCCGACCACTGGGCCGCGGCTTCGGCCAGTTCGTCACGGCCGAAGAAGGCAAAACCGAAGGTGGCGTACACCGGCACCTGGGCCCGGGCGCCGCCCAGCAGCCGCCAGCAGGGCTGGCCCAGGGCCTGGCCCTTGAGGTCCCACAGCGCCAGGTCCAGCGCCGCGATGGCGTGGCTGGCGTAGCCCGACTGGCCACGCGGCGTCAGCAGCCAGTAGAGCTTGTCCCAGAGCTGCTCGTGGCGCAGCGGGTCCAGGCCGATCAGCGCGTGGCCGGCGACGTCGTTGACGATGGTGGCCACCACCTCTTCTTCGGTGATGGCCGTCAGGCCGGTGCCCACGAGGCCGGTGTCGGTCTCGATGTCGACCAGCACCAGGGACAAGGCGGTCTGTTTGCGCTGGGCGCCGCTGCCCACCTCGATGGGCAGGTTCAGCGGCGTGGCGTTGACGCGGGTGATCTTCATGGGCCGCAGAGCGTAGGCAGCACGACGCCGGCCCGCAAGCGCCTGCCGCGAAGGCGGCTTTCGTGCGCGGCGAAAGAAGCTCAGCCCAGCAGGGCCTGCACCAGCGCCCGCACCGGTGGCGCCATCGCCCCGGCTTCGCGTGTGACCAGCCGGTGCGTGCGCCGGGCCCAGGGCTCGTCCAGCGGTACGGCCGTGATCGGCAGGCCGGCCAGCTGCGGCGCGATGGCCTGCACCGGCAGCACCCCCACGCCCAGGCCGGCGGCCACCATGCGGCACACGGCGTCGAAGCTGCGCATCTGCATGCGGATGCGCAGCGTCTGACCCAACGCCAGCGCGGCGGCGGTCAGCCGGCCGGAGATCGCGTTGCCGTCGGTCAGGCTGACGAAGTCCTCGCCCAGCAGCGCCTCGAAACGCAGCCCGCCCTGCCCCGCCAACACATGGCCCTGCGGCACCACCAGCACCAGGCTGTCGCTGAACAAGTCCTGGAAACGCAGACACTGCAGCGGATGGGCGATGTCGACGATGCCCAGGTCGGCCCGGCCGTCCAGCAGCGACAACGGGATGTCGGGGCTGCTGCGCTCTTCCAGCTCCACGCGGATCAGCGGGTGGCTGCGCAGAAAACCCGCCAGCTTCAGCGGCAGCACCTCCAGCATCGCCGAGGCGTTGGCCAGCACGCGCACGCTGCCTTGCAGGCCCTGGGCCAGGTCGCGCAGGTCCACCGCCAGGCGGTCGGCGTCGGCCAGCAGCTCACGCCCGCGCTGCACCAGCACATGGCCCGCCGGCGTGATGCGCACACCGCGCGAGCTGCGCTCGAACAGCGCCACACCCAGGCTGGCCTCCAGCGCCGCGATGCGCGCACTGGCGGCGCCCAGTGCCAGGTTGGCCCGCTGGCTGCCGGCGCTGATGGAGCCGCTGTCGGCCACCGCGATGACCACACGCAGCGTGGTCAGGTCCAGGGCCTCGTTCACCGCCGCTCAGCCGGCGCGCAGGCGCTGCGGCTTCCAGCCTTCGACGGGCTTGCCCTTGCGCGCCCGTTTGTTCACATGGCTGGCCAGCGCCACGCCCTTGAACAGCTCTTCCTTGGCCTTGCCGCCGCGGCCGGTGCCGGAGACGAGCAGCGCGTTGGTGAAGGCCGCCACGCTGGCCAGCGTGTCCTTGCCTTCCAGGTCCATCAGCGTCAGGCCCCGGCCACCCTTGGGCTGGTGCTTCAAGTCGTCGAGCGGGAACACCAGCAGCCGGCCGGCGGCCGACAGGCAGCCCAGTTGCAGCCCCAGCAGCTCGGCCGCGGGCAGCATGGCCGGCGGCAGCGGGCGTTCGTCACCTTCCAGCGTCAGGAAGGTCTTGCCCCCCTTCTGCCGCGCCACCAGGTCGCCCACCTGGGCCAGCAGGCCGAAGCCACCGCTGCTGGCCAGCACCACGCGCTGGTCCGCCGCGGCGGCCAGGTGGTGCAAGGCCTGCGTGCCGGCTTCCAGCTCGATCAGCGCGCTCAGCGGCTGGCCATCACCCCGCCCACCGGGCAAGGCCGCGACCGGCACGCTGTACACGCGGCCGTTGCTGCCGAAGATGATCAGCGGGTCCACGCTGCGGCAGTTGAAGGTGGCCTGCAACGCATCGCCGGGCTTGAACTGCAGCGCCGCCGGGTCCACCTCGTGGCCCTTGAGCGTGCGCACCCAGCCCTTCTGGCTGACGACCACGGTCACCGGCTCGTCCACCACCTTGATCTCGGCCACGGCACGTTTGTCGGCCAGGATCAGCGTTCGGCGGTCGTCGCCATGTTGTTTGGCATCGGCCTCGATCTCGCGGACCAGCGTGCGCTTCAGCGCCGTCGGGCTGGCCAGGATCTCTTCCAGCTTCTTCTGCTCGTCGCGCAGCTGGGCCAGCTCCTGTTCAATCTTGATGGCTTCCAGCCGCGCCAGCTGGCGCAGCCGGATTTCCA
>CAYTWU010000436.1:0-2966 GCA_964442175.1 uncultured Rubrivivax sp. | reverse complement strand
GCCTGCGCAAGGACAACACCGGCTACAACCTGCGCGACCTGCTGATCGGCAGCGAAGGCACGCTGGGCATCATCACCGCGGCGACGCTGAAGCTCTTTCCGCAGCCGGCGGCCACCGTCACCGCCCTGGCCGCCTGCGAGACGCTGGAGCAGTGTGTGGCGCTGTTGCGCCTGGCCCGCACGCGGCTGGACGCTGGGCTCACGGGCTTCGAGGTGATGACCCGCTTTGCGCTGTCGCTGGTGGAAAAACACTTCCCCGCCCTGCCCCGCCCGCTGCCGACCGCACCCTGGACGGTGCTGCTGGAGCTGGCCGACACCGAATCAGAGAGTGCAGCGCGCGGCCGCCTGGAGAACCTGCTGGAAGCCGCGCTGGACGCCGGCTGCATCCAGGACGCCGTGGTCGCCGAAAGCCTGGCCCAGGCCCATGCGCTGTGGCACTTGCGCGAATCCATCCCGCTGGCGCAGGCCGAAGAGGGCCTGAACATCAAACACGACATCGCGCTGCCGGTGTCGGCCATCCCGGCGTTCTGCGCGCACGCGGACGCGGCGCTGCAGGCGGCCATTCCCGGCGTGCGGCTGGTGAACTTCGGCCACCTGGGCGATGGCAACCTGCACTACAACGTGCAGGCGCCGGCGGGTGCCGATGGTGCGAGCTTCCTGCGCGAGCGCGAGGCCGAGGTCAACCACATCGTCTACGACGCGGTGGCGGCCTTTGGCGGCAGCTTCTCGGCCGAACATGGCGTGGGCAGCCTGAAGCTGCACGAGATGGCCGAGCGCAAGTCACCGGTGGCACTGGCGCTGATGCGGCGCATCAAGCAGGCGCTGGATCCGCAGGGGCTGTTGAACCCCGGCCGGGTGGTCTGACCCCGGCCAGCGACGCCTATTGCAGCGGTCCCTTCAGCGCAGCCGGCAGCGGCAGGGCCATCACCTCGATGCCTTCGTCGCGCAGCGCCTCGCGCTGCTCGGGTGTGGCCTGGCCGCGGATGCCGCGGTGTTCAACTTCGCCGTAGTGGATGCGGCGGGCTTCGTCGGGGAAACGTTCCCCCACGTCTTCGGTCTGCGCGATCAGCTGGCGCGCGGCGGCGAGCCACGCGGCCTGCAGGTCGGCCGGCTGCGGCGCAGCGGCGGGCGTGTTCTCCCGGGCACCGGACAGGTTAAGCCGGGGCGCACTCGGCATCCGCGTGATCACGCGGCCGCTGCACATCGGGCACTCGATGGCCCCTCGACCGTTCTGGTCCAGGAACTCGTCTTCCGAGCCGAACCAGCCCTCAAAACCATGGCCATGCGCGCAGCGCAGGTTGAGCACCTTCATTCGCTCAGATGGTAGTGGCTTCCTGCCATTGAAGCGGCCAGGCGCCAGAAGACCATCGGTGCCACCACAACAAGGCCACGAGTGTCTTGGCATCGGTCAGCTCGCCACGGGCGGCCAAAGCATCCAGTTCGGCCGGGGTCATCAGCACGGTCTCGACGAATTCGCCGGCATCCAACTGCTGCGGGCCGGCCGTCAGACCGCGCGCGAACCAGACGTCGATGCCTTCGTTGCTGTAGGCGCAGGCGTTGTGCAGCCAGCCGGCATGCGCCCATTCGCGGGCGGTGTAGCCGGTCTCTTCCAGCAGCTCACGCTGGCCGCAGACCTGTGGCGGCTCACCGGCATCCAGCTTGCCGGCGGGGAACTCCAGCAGCACACGCTGCAGCGGGTGCCGCCACTGGCGCTCCAGCACCAGGCGGCCATCGTCCAGCATCGGCAGCACCACGACGGCGCCCGGGTGCACCACGTACTCGCGCGTGGACTGCCCACCGTCGGGCAACACCACGGTGTCACGCACCACGTGCAGGAAGCCACCCGTCAGCCGCAGCTCGCTGGCGACGGTGCGCTCGACGAGGTGGGCGTCCGGGTCGGGCACGTCAGGCCCGCACGGCCGCCCGAAGGGCCTGACGCGCCCCCTCGGGGGGCTGCGAACGAAGTGAGCTTGGGGGCACCATCAGCTCGCCAGGGCTTTCACGATGGCGTCGCGGCACACGGCCAGCAAACCACCGGAGAACGGCCCGAGCAGCAGCACCGCAGCGCCGTTGACGGCCAGCAGCGCCGAGACACCGGCGCTGCGCACCAGCGGCTCCTGTCCGGCGGGCGCGTCGAAGTACATGACCTTGACGACCCGCAGGTAGTAGTAGGCCCCAACCAGCGACATCAGTACCGCCACCACGGCCAGCACGATGTAGAACGGCACGGCCGTGGACACCAGGGCCTGCAGCACCGCGAGCTTGGCGAAGAAACCGACCATCGGCGGGATGCCGGCGAGCGAAAACATGAACACCGCCATCACGCCCGCCAGCCAGGGCGAACGCTGGTTCAGGCCGGCCAGGTCGGAGATCTCTTCCGCCTCGAAACCGCTGCGCGAGAGGTACAGGATCAGGCCGAAGCTGCCCAGCGTCGTCAGCACGTAGGTGACGATGTAGAACATCGACGAGCTGTAGGCATTGCCGGCCGACAGCGTGTTGCCGCTCACCACGCCGGCCGACAGGCCGAGCAGGATGAAACCCATCTGCGAGATGGTGGAGTAGGCCAGCATGCGCTTCAGGTTGCTCTGCGCGATGGCGGCCACGTTGCCGACGATCAGCGAGCCCACGGCCAGCACGATCAGCATCTGCTGCCAATCGACCGCCAGGCCCAGCATGCCCTCCACCAGCAGCCGGATCGTGATGGCAAAGGCCGCCAGCTTGGGCGCGGCACCGATCAGCAACGTGACCGGCGTGGGCGCGCCCTGGTAGACGTCCGGCACCCACATGTGGAAGGGCACGGCACCGAGCGTGAAGGCCAGGCCCGCGACCACGAAGACGACGCCGAAGACCAGCACGTCCTTGTTGATGCTGCCGGTGGCGATCTTCTCGAACACCGTGGGGATCTCCAGCGAGCCGGTGGCGCCGTACATCATCGACAGGCCGTAGAGCAGGAAGCCGCTGGCCAGC
>CAYTWU010000435.1:0-2972 GCA_964442175.1 uncultured Rubrivivax sp. | reverse complement strand
CTGGTCGACCGGCTGCTGGCGCCGCACCGCCGCCCGCACGTGGTGGGCGACGTCAACATCCACGAGATCTGCGAGCGTGTGCGTTCGCTGGTGCTGGTGGAGTACCCGCGCGGCCTGCGGGCACTGCGCGACTACGACACCTCCATCCCCGAGTTCCGCGGCGACCGCGAGCAGCTGATCCAGGCCGTGCTCAACGTCGCCCAGAACGCCACCCAGGCGCTGGCTGAACGCATCGCCGCCGGGGATGCCGAACTGGTCTTCCGCACGCGGGTGGCGCGACAGGTGACATTTGGAAAGCAGCGCTTTCGACTGGCACTGGAATTGCATATCCAGGACAACGGGCCCGGTGTGCCCGAGGCGATCCGAGATCGCATCTTCCACCCGCTGGTGTCGGGCAGGGAGGGTGGATCGGGCCTCGGGCTCACGCTGGCACAGACCTTCGTGCAGCAACACCACGGCACGATCGAATGTGACAGCGTGCCGGGCCGCACGGTGTTCAAGATCCTGATTCCACTGCCCTGAATGTCCTACCCTGAGCGCGCTGTTGCATGAAACCCATCTGGATTGTTGACGACGACCAATCCATCCGCTTCGTGCTCGAAAAAGCGCTGGCGCGCGAGCAGTTCGCGGTTCGCAGCTTTGCCAACGCACGCGATGTGCTCGCGGCGCTGGACGACGATGAGCCGCAGGTGATGGTCAGCGACATCCGCATGCCCGGCATTTCCGGCATCGAGCTGCTGACCAAGGTCAAGACCCGGCTGCCCGGCCTGCCGGTGATCGTGATGACGGCCTACTCCGACCTGGACAGTGCCGTGTCGGCCTTCCAGGGCGGCGCGTTTGAGTACCTGCCCAAACCCTTCGACCTGACCAAGGCGGTGGAGCTGATCCGCCGCGCGGTGGACGAGAGCCTGCGCGAAGAGGTGCGCGAGACCGGCCAGACCGAGATGCCCGAGATGCTGGGCCAGGCGCCGGCGATGCAGGATGTCTTCCGCGCCATCGGCCGCCTGAGCCAGAGCAACGTGACGGTGATGATCACCGGCGAGAGCGGCTCGGGCAAGGAGCTGGTGGCGCGTGCGCTGCACAAACACAGCCCGCGCAGCAACGGGCCCTTCGTGGCCATCAACACCGCCGCGATCCCGAAGGACCTGCTGGAAAGCGAGCTCTTCGGCCACGAGCGCGGCGCCTTCACCGGCGCGCAGACCACACGCCGCGGGCGCTTCGAACAGGCCGATGGCGGCACGCTGTTCCTGGACGAGATCGGCGACATGCCGTTCGACCTGCAGACGCGTTTGCTGCGCGTGCTGAGCGACGGCCAGTTCTACCGTGTGGGCGGTCACCAGCCGCTCAAGAGCAACGTGCGGGTGATCGCCGCCACGCACCAGAACCTGGAACAACGGGTGCGCGAGGGCGTGTTCCGCGAAGACCTTTACCACCGCCTGAACGTGATCCGCCTGCGCCTGCCGGCGCTGCGCGAGCGGCGCGAGGACATCCCGATGCTCACGCGCTTTTTCCTTGGCAAGAGCGCCAAGGAACTGGGTGTCGAGGCCAAGCGCATCAGCGACGAGGCCCTGGTGCGGCTGTCGGGCTTTGATTTCCCGGGCAACGTGCGGCAGCTGGAAAACATCTGCCACTGGCTCACCGTGATGGCGCCGGCGCAGATGGTGCAGGGCAAGGACCTGCCGCCGGAGCTGAACGAAGCGCCGATGCACCCGATGAGCCCCACGCCTGCTGCTGCACCGGCGCCCCAGGCCACCGCGGCCCCGGTGCCTGCCGCCGCCGAGGCAGAGCCTGCGCTGGCCTGGCCGACGGAAGCCGCGTTGGCCGCTGCCGGACCGGCCCCCGGCTGGCTGGAAGACCTGCAGCGCGAGGCGCGCCGGCTGCTGGAAAGCGGCTCGCCCGATGTGTGGGACACCCTGACCCGCCAGTTCGAAGGCCGGCTGATCCACACCGCGCTGGACATCACGCGCGGCCGCCGCATCGAAGCCGCGCAGAAGCTGGGCATCGGCCGCAACACCATCACGCGCAAGATCCAGGAACTGAAGCTGGAATAGCGCGCGTTCGGACGGCCACTGTGCCGCCGGATGGAATGCTGCGTTGCAGCATGGGTGCTTGGTGGCCGGGCCCTGCCTGTCTACAGTGCAGGCATGTTCTCCACACCTTCTCTCCCCCGATTCGCAGCCCTGGTGCTGGCCGGCGCCGCGGCGCTGGCCCAGGCCCAGGAAGCCACGCCCGACGACTGGCAGCTTCCCGCCGCCGCGATGGCCCGCCCGGCACTCGGCCGCGCCGCCGTGCTGGCCGAGGTGCAGCTGTGGCAGGCCTCCGGTTTGGCCGCGCTCGAGCGCGGTGAATCGGGCCAGCCCGCCACCGCCCCGGCCCTGGCCGCACGCGTGGTGCAGGCCCAGGAGCGTTACGACGACGCGCGCGCCGCGCCCGAGTTCCGCGCCCTGGTGTTGAACATCGCGCGCCAGCGCGGCGATCTGCTGTTGCTGGCAGGCCGCTGAACGCCCGCCTGGCTGCCGTTCAGTCCAGCGTCACGACCACGGGTGCGTGGTCGCTGGGCCGCTCGTTCTTGCGCGGCAGCTTGTCGATCACGCAGGCCGTGGTGCGTGCCTTGAGCGCTTCGCTGACGAGGATGATGTCGATGCGCAGCCCCTGGTTCTTGCGGAAGGCCAGGTTGCGGTAGTCCCACCAGCTCCAGCACTTGATCGGTTGCTCGAACAGCCGGAAGGCATCTGTCAGCCCCAGCGCCAGCAGGCGCTGGAACTGTGCGCGCTCCTGCGGCGTGCAGTGGATCTGCCCCGCCCAGCCGATGGGGTCGTACACGTCGCGGTCGTCGGGCGCGATGTTGAAGTCGCCCATCAGCACCAGCTGCGGGTGCTGCGCCATCTCGCTGCGAACCCAGTCGTGCAGCGCATCGAGCCAGCGCATCTTGTAGGCGAACTTGTCGCTGTCCGGCGCCTGGCCGTTGGGAA
>CAYTWU010000434.1:0-2988 GCA_964442175.1 uncultured Rubrivivax sp. | reverse complement strand
GCGCTGCCAGTTCAGCGCGTGCCAGGGGCCGGCGGTGACGGCCGCGGCCACGCCGGGCAGCGTGGCCGGCGTCTGTTCGCCGCTGTCGCCGCGGTCCAGGGCCTGGTTCACAGCCAGGTCCAGTGCCTGCCAGTAGGCCGTGGCCAGTTGTGGTGCATCGCCGTCCTGCAGCCCGCCCTGCGCGCCCAGCCAGCGCACCGGGGCCGGCAGGCCGGGCAGCGCCGGCAGTGCCGCGGTGGCCTGGGCCAGGTCCTGCAGATCGGCGTCGCGGCCATCCGGCGCACGGCCATCTCCCAGCAGACCGGGGGCGAAGGCGATGCCGCTGGCCACGTGCCACCACACCGTCACCGTGACCTCGGGCGACCGCTGCAGGCGCCACCAGCGCCAGGGCCCCAGCTGCCCGGCGGCACCGTGCAGCAGCTGGTCGGGCAGGCGCACGGGGTCGCCGGGGCCCAGGTCGCCCGCTGCGGCGCCCAGGCGGGTCTGCAGCCGGGCGACGCAGCCCGCGCAGCGCTGCGCCATCTGCCGCGCCACCTCGGCATGGGCCCAGTGCGCCCCCGCGCCCAGCCCGGCCACCCCCAGCACCGATTCCGGCTGCGGCCAGGGGCTGATGACCACCAGCGGTGCCGGGCCCCAGCGTGCCTGCAACTGGCAGCGCAGGGCCTGGCCAAAAGCCGGGGACGGCCCGCTGCCCAGCAGCCACAGCCGCGGCCCCTCCTGCGCCAGCAGCAGGTGCGCCACATGGCCGCGGTTGTGGGCATCGCTGTCGCCGGGTTCGGCCGGCCACCACCACAGGCCGGGGCCCAGGGGCTGCAGCGCCGGGCCCGGGCAGGCCGCAGTGGCAGGTGCCAGCCCGGCCAGGCCTGCGAGACCCAGCAGGCCGCCCAGCACCCGGCGCCGCATTTTTTGCGCCCCAGGCCGGCGCTGTACCAGGTTGTCACCGGGCCTGTCCCGCTTTGGAGCAATCCACGTCGACAATGGGGGCATCCGGAACTTCGGGGCTTTCGGCACGGGTTTTGCTGGTTTGGCGGACATGCCCAGGTGGAGCCCATGACCTTGAGTTGCGCTGATCGTCTCCGAATTGCCGTCGCCCTGCCACCGGGTTCGTCGGCATGAAACTCATCGCGTTGAACGGCCATGCCGGCCGCCACAGCCCCTGGCGGGGTGCGCTGGTGCTGGTGGGCGAACACGACGCACCCGGTGTGCTGCTCGACCCCACCGGCGCCCTGGCCGCGCGCCTGGACGCCGACCCCATGCTCTGCCAGCGCGCCGGCCTGGACAGCCGTGTGCACACCGTGGTGCTGACGGCGGCGCGCATCGACCAGGTGGCGGCCCTGATCGGCCTGCGCCACGGCGCCACCATCGACCTCTACACCACGCCGGCCATCTTCGAGGACTTGAGCAGCAGCGGGGCGGTGCTGCCCGAGCTGCAACGGCACTGCGACGTGCACTGGCGCATGGTGCCGGTGGCGGGTGACCAGGCCCGCGCCGGTTTCCAGGTGAACGGGCAGGCGGGGCTGCAGTTCACCGCGGTGGCTGGCCGGGCGGAGCCGCACGGGCGCGGCCCGGCCATCGCGCTGGGGCTGGAGGACAGCCACAGCGGCGGGCGCGCGGCCTGGTTGCGCAGCCGGCACCGCCTGGGTTTTGGCACCGGCGCCTTGCTGGAAGGCGCCGACCTGGTGGTGGTGGAACAGGACGAGCTCGAGCCCGACCCGGGCCTGGTCGACTGGCTGGCCGGCCTGGCGGTGCCGCGCAAGCTGTTGCTGGGTGGCACGCCCGACACCGACGGGCAGCTGGCCTGTCTCGGCATCGAACAACCGCACGACGGCCTGGAGATCCAGCTCTAGCCCGGGCCCGGGTATGCGCTGGGTTGTTGCCCCGTGGGTGGGCACCAACACTGCGCCGCATGTTGCAGGTCCATGCCCTCGTCAAACGTTATGGCCCGCGCCCCGCGCTGCAAGGCCTGAGCGTCGCGCTGGCGCCGGCCACGCTGGTGGTGCTGCTGGGCCCCAACGGCGCAGGCAAGTCCACGTTGTTCCAGGTGCTGACCGGGCTCTTCGTGGCGGACGAAGGTGAGGTCCGGGTCAACGGCCTGTCCTTGTCGCGCCAGGCCACGCAGGCCTTGCGCCACATCGGTGTGGTGTTCCAGCAGATGTCGCTGGACCTGGACCTGAGCGTGCGCCAGAACCTGCAGTTCCACGCCGACCTGCACGGCCTGCCACGTGCGCTGGCCGCCGAACGCATCACCACCGGCGCCGCGGCCCTGGGCCTGGGCGCGGAGCTGGCGCGCCCGGTGCGCGAGCTGTCGGGTGGCAACCGGCGCAAGGTGGAGCTGGTGCGCGCGCTGCTGCACCGGCCGGCGCTGCTGCTGATGGACGAACCGACGGTGGGCCTGGACCCGGCATCTCGCCGCGACCTGATGGCCGCCATCCGCGCCGACATCACCGCACGGGGCACCACGGTGTTGTGGGCCACGCACCTGGTGGAAGAAGCCGAGGCCGCCGACCGCGTGCTGGTGTTGCACCAGGGCCGGCTGCTGGCCGACGGCCCCCCGCCGGCCGTGGCTGCCCAACTGGGCGGCGCCACGCTGGAACACGGCTTCATCGAGGCCACGAACAAGAGACAGGAGACCGCCGCATGAAAACCACCCTGCTGATCCTCGCCACCACGCTGGCCTTGCCCGCGCTGGCCCAGGGCACGGCGTATGTGTCCAGCGAAAAGGACCACACGATCACGGTGCTGGACCTCCAGACCCAGGCCGTGACCGGCACGATCCCGACCTGCAAACGCCCGCGCCACATGCAGCTGTCGCCCGACCGCAAGCTGCTGATGGTGGCCTGTGGCGACTCGCAGCAGGCCGACCTGATCGACCTGGCCACACGCAAGTCGGTGCGCAAGCTGGCGCTGGGCGACGACCCCGAGATCTTCGACGTCACCCCGGACGGCAAGACGCTGTATGTGTCCAACGAAGAAGACGCCGAACTCGGC
>CAYTWU010000433.1:0-2990 GCA_964442175.1 uncultured Rubrivivax sp. | reverse complement strand
CAGCTCCAGCTGCACCGGCACGCCGGCGGCCCGCAGCCGGTCGCCGTAGGCCAGGCCTTCGTCGACCAGCGGGTCGCACTCGGCGAGCAACAGGCAGGTGGGGGCCACGCCGTCCAGGTCCGGCGCCTCGATCGGGGCGAAGCGCCAGTCGCGGCGATGGTGGCGGGCGATGTAGTGGTCGAAGAACCAGGCGATGCTGGTGCTGTCCAGCAGGAAACCTTGGCCGAAGAGCCGGTGCGACGGCGTATCCGCATGGGCCACGGTGCCCGGTGTGATCAGCAGCTGCAAAGCCAGCGGCAGGCCGCGGTCGCGCGCATGGATCGCACCCACGGCCGCCAGCGTGCCGCCGGCGCTGTCACCGCCGATGGCCAGGCGCGTGCCGTCCAGGCCCAGCGTGGCGGCGTGCGTGGCCAGCCAGTCCAGGGCGGCCCAGGTGTCGTCCACCGCGGCCGGAAAGGGGTGCTCCGGCGCCAGCCTGTAATCCAGCGCCAGCACGGCGCCGCCGCTGCGCAGCGCCAGTTGGCGGCACAGGCTGTCGTGGGTCTCCAGGCCGCCGATCACGAACCCGCCGCCATGCAGGTACAGCAGCACCGGCAAGGCACCGTGCCCGGCGGCGTACAGGCGCGCCGGGCGGCCGGCCACGACGAGGTCTTCCACGCGCGGCAAGGCGGCACGTGGCAGGTCCAGGATCTCGGCGCCGGCCAGGTAGGCGGCGCGCGCGTCGGCGGGCGTCTGCGCATGGAACGGTGGCCGGTTCGCGCGCCGGATGCGGTCCAGCACGCCGGCCATGGCCGGGGTCAGCAGGTGGGTGCCCAAGGGTTGTCGTGGTTCTGGCGGCTCAAGGCGCGCAAGCATACTGGCGGCATGAGCCGAATCCTCTACATCACCCAGATCGAGATCGAACACGGCGCCGTGCGCCAGTTGCCCGCCGAGTGCCAGCGCACGGGCATGCAGCGCCCGCTGGTCGTCACCGATGCCGGCGTGCGCGCGGCCGGCGTGCTGGGCCAGGCATTGGCCGCGCTGGCGGACCTGCCGCACGCCGTGTTCGACGCCACACCCTCCAACCCGACCGAGGCCGCGGTGCGCGCCGCGGTGGCCGTCTACCAGCGGGAGCGCTGCGACGGCCTGATCGCCGTGGGCGGGGGCTCCAGCATCGACCTCGCCAAGGGCGTGGCCATCGCTGCCACGCACGAGGGACCGCTGAAACACTACGCCACCATCGAAGGCGGCAGCCCGCGCATCACCGAGCGCGTGGCGCCGCTGATCGCCGTGCCCACCACCGCCG
Source organism: uncultured Rubrivivax sp. (assembly GCA_964442175.1). Lineage (GTDB taxonomy): Bacteria > Pseudomonadota > Gammaproteobacteria > Burkholderiales > Burkholderiaceae_C > Rubrivivax. The sequence continues at coordinate 1,705 of CAYTWU010000433.1, read as the reverse complement.
GCACCGGCAGCGAGGTGGCGCGCGGCGCCATCCTGATCGTCGACGATGGCCGCAAGCTGGGTTTTCACAGCTGGTTTCTGGTGCCCAAGGCCGCGATCCTGGACCCCACGCTCACGCTGGGCCTGCCGCCGATGTTGACCGCCGCCACCGGCATGGACGCCATCGCCCATTGCCTGGAGACCTTCATGGCACCGGCCGTCAACCCGCCGGCCGACGGCATCGCACTCGACGGCCTGTGGCGCGGCTGGGCGCACATCGAACGCGCCACGCGCGACGGCAACGACCGTGACGCCCGCTGGCACATGATGAGCGCCAGCGCCCAGGGCGCGCTGGCCTTCCAGAAGGGCCTGGGTTGCGTGCACTCGCTGAGCCACAGCCTGGGCGGCGTGAACCCGCGCCTGCACCACGGCACGCTGAACGCGGTGTTCCTGCCGGCGGTGCTGAAGTTCAACGCCGGGGCCGAATCCATCCAGCGCGAACAACGCCTGCAGCGCCTGGCCCAGGCCATCGGCCTGCCCGGCTGCGACAGCCGCGGTACCGAGCTGGCCGAGGCCGTTGTGGCGATGAACGCCCGTCTGGGCCTGCCCACCGGGCTGCGGGCGATGGGCGTCACCGAAGACCTGTTCGAGCGGGTCATCGACGGCGCGATGGCCGACCACTGCCACAAGACCAACCCGCGCGAGGCCAGCCGGGACGATTACCGGGCCATGCTGGCGGCGGCGATGTAAGGCGCCCAGGGCGCAGGCTGCAGCCTGTCGCCCGCCGCTGCAGTCTGTCGCATCCCGCTCGGCCACGACGGTGGTTGCCGTTATGGTGTGCTACATCAGCAACACACCCACGGGCTGCGCATGACCACCTGGGACGATAGACAAGCCATCTACCAGCAGCTGGCCGACCTGCTGGCCACGCGCCTGCTGGACGGCGACCCGCCCGAGGGCGAAGCCATGCCGTCGGTGCGCATGCTGGCCAGCCAGCACCTGCTGAACCCGCTGACGGTGAGCCGCGCGCTGCAGGCGCTCACCGACGCCGGCCTGCTGGAGAACCGGCGCGGCCTGGGCCTGTTCGTGGTGCCGGGCGCGCGCGCCAGGCTCAAGGCGGCCGAGCGCCAGCGGTTCCTGGACAACGAGTGGCCACGCCTGCGCGAACGCCTCAAGCGCCTGGACATCGGCGCTGAACAACTGACCTGGGAGGAACCTCAATGACTGCCGACCTGCTGGTGCAAGCCCGCGGCCTGACGGTGCGCTACGGCGCCAAGACCGCCGTGGACGACCTGAGCTTCAGCATCCCCAAGGGCCGCGTGGTGGGCCTGCTGGGCCACAACGGAGCCGGCAAGAGCACGCTGATGAAGGCCCTGGTGGGCCTGAAGGCGGCCGAAGGCGAGTTGAACGTGCTGGGCCTGGACCCGGTGAAACAGCGCGTGCCGCTGCTGGAGAGCGCGTGTTACATCCCGGACGTCGCCATCCTGCCGCGCTGGGCCCGGGTGTCGGAGCTGATCACGCTGATGAGCGGCCTGCACCCGCGGTTTTCGGCCGAGCGGGCGCGCACCCTGCTGCGGCGCACCAGCGTCGGCCTCGACGCCAAGGTGAAGAGCCTGTCCAAGGGCATGATGGTGCAGGTCCACCTGGCACTGATCGCCAGCATCGACGCGAAGCTGATGATCCTGGACGAGCCCACGCTGGGCCTGGACGTGCTGTCGCGCAAGGCC
>CAYTWU010000432.1:0-2990 GCA_964442175.1 uncultured Rubrivivax sp. | reverse complement strand
GGACTCACTGCGCCTGGAAGCCGGCCTGTGCCTTTACGGGCCCGACATCAACACCACAACCAGTCCGGTCGAAGCCAGCCTGACCTGGGCGATCCAGAAGGTGCGCCGCCCCGGCGGTGCACGCGCCGGTGGTTACCCCGGGGCCTCGGTGATCGAGGCCCACCTGGCGGGCAGCGCACCCAGCAAGCGCGTCGGCCTGGTCGGGCTGGAGCGTGCGCCGGTGCGTGAAGGCACCGCCATCGTCGACGCACGCGGCCACAAGCTCGGCACCGTCACCAGCGGCACGCTGGCGCCCACCGTCAACCAGGCCATCGCCATGGCCTACCTGCCGCTGGACCACGCACTGCCGCAGCACGAGGTCTACGCCGAGGTGCGCGGCAAGAAACTGCCGATGCGCGTGAGCCCGATGCCCTTCAACCCCACGAACTATTACCGCGGCTGATCTCGCGGCTGACCCCCCACACCAGGAGCACACCCATGACGACCATGTACACCCCCGACCACGAGTGGATCAACATCGAAGACCACGAGGCCGCCGTCGTCGGCATCACGCTGCACGCGCAGGACGCGCTGGGCGATGTGGTCTTCGTCGACCTGCCCGAGGTGGGCCGCAGCTACGCCAAGGGCGAAGTGGCCGGCGTGGTGGAGTCGGTCAAGGCCGCGGCCGACCTGTACATGCCGGTCACCGGCGAGGTGGTGGAAGTCAACGAAGCCCTGCGCGCCGACCCCTCGCTGGCCAACAGCGACCCGATGGGCAATGGCTGGTTCTTCAAGGTGCACATCACCAGGATGGAAGAGTTCGACCAGCTGATGGACACACCGGCCTACGACGCGCTGCTGAAGACCCTCTGACTCCCTGCGAACTTCCCGCGAAAGACCTCGCCATGCTGATGTCCGCCCTGCCCTCGCTCGCCGAACTCGAGAACACCGGTGAGTTCATGCCCCGCCACATCGGCCCGGACGAGGCCGACCAGCAGCACATGCTGTCGGTCATCGGTGCCGCCAGCAGGCGTGCGCTGATCGAGGCGGTGCTGCCGCCGGCCATCGCCCGCAGCCGGCCGATGGCGCTGCCGGCACCGGTGGGCGAGGCGCAGGCCCTGGCCGAGCTGAAGGCCATTGCCGGCAAGAACCAGGTGCTGAAGAGCTTCATCGGCCAGGGTTACCACGGCACGCACACACCGGGCGTCATCCTGCGCAACATCCTGGAGAACCCGGCCTGGTACACCGCCTACACGCCCTACCAGGCCGAGATCAGCCAGGGCCGGCTGGAAGCCCTCATCAACTTCCAGACCATGGTGACCGACCTCACCGGCCTGGCCGTGGCCAACGGCTCGATGCTGGACGAAGCCACCGCCGCGGCCGAGGCCGTGACGCTGGCCAAGCGCAGCGTCAAGAGCAAGAGCGACAACCTGCTGGTCGCGTCCGATTGCCACCCGCAGACCATCGAGGTCATCCGCACCCGCTGCGAGCCGCTGGGCCTGAACGTGATCGTCGGCCCGGTGCCGGCGCTGCTGGCGCAGCACGATTGTTTTGCCGTCGTGGCGCAGTACCCGGCCACCACCGGGCTGATCCACGACATGGGTCCGTTCGTCGAGCAGGCCCACGCGAAGCAGGCGGCCTTCATCGTCTGTGCGGACCTGCTGGCGCTGACGCTGCTCAAACCCCCGGGTGAGTTCAACGCCGACATCGCGGTGGGCAACACGCAGCGCTTTGGTGTGCCCATGGGCGCCGGCGGCCCGCACGCGGCCTACATGGCCTGCCGCGACGAGTTCAAGCGCCAGATGCCGGGCCGGCTGGTGGGTGCCAGCATCGACAGCCAGGGCAACCCGGGGTACCGGCTGGCGCTGCAGACGCGCGAACAGCACATCCGGCGCGAGAAGGCCACCTCCAACATCTGCACGGCGCAGGTGCTGCTGGCCGTCATCGCCAGCATGTACGCCGTCTACCACGGGCCCCAGGGCCTGAAGCGCATCGCGCAGCGTGTGGCCAGCTACACCGCGATCCTGGCCGACGGGCTGAAGGCGCTGGGCCAGAAGGTGCTGTCGGTGCACGCCTTCGACACCTTGACGGTGGAAACCGGCGCCGAGACGGACAACATTCTGGCCCGTGCCCGTGCAGCCGGTGCCAACCTGCGGCGGATGTCGCCCACGCACGTGGGCATCGCGCTGGACGAAACCACCACCCGTGCCGACATCGCCGCCCTCTGGTCGTGGTTCGCCGCGCCGGGCCAGGCGCTGCCGTCGGTCGACGCGTTCGAGCGTGGCATCGAGAGCCTGATCCCCGAGGGCCTGCGCCGCAGCAGCGCCTACCTCACGCACCCGGTCTTCAACACGCACCACTCCGAGACCGAGATGCTGCGCTACATCCGCAGCCTGAGCGACAAGGACCTGGCGCTGGACCGCAGCATGATCCCGCTGGGCTCGTGCACGATGAAGCTCAACGCCACGGCCGAGATGATCCCCATCACCTGGCCGGAGTTTGCGCAGCTGCACCCGTTTGCACCGGCCGAGCAGCTGGCGGGGTATGCCGAGCTGAACGCGCAGCTCACCGGCTGGCTGAGCCAGGCCACGGGTTACGCCGGCATCAGCCTGCAGCCCAACGCCGGCAGCCAGGGCGAGTACGCCGGCCTGCTGGCCATCCGCGGCTGGCACCGCGCCCGCGGTGAGGCGCACCGCCGCATCTGCCTGATTCCGGAATCGGCGCACGGCACCAACCCGGCCAGCGCGCAGATGGTGGGCATGCAGGTGGTGGTGGTGAAGTGCGACGCGCTGGGTGCCATCGACATGGCGGACCTGGCCACGAAGTGCGAGCAGCACAGCGCCAACCTGGCCGCGATCATGATCACCTACCCCAGCACCTACGGCGTGTTCGACCGCAACGTGGGTGACCTGTGCGCGCTGGTGCACCGGCATGGCGGGCGGGTCTACGTGGACGGCGCCAACATGAACGCGCTGGTGGGCCTGGCGGCACCCGGCGAGTTCGGCGGCGAC
>CAYTWU010000431.1:1922-2990 GCA_964442175.1 uncultured Rubrivivax sp. | reverse complement strand
AACGCGACCAGGTCCTTGGCATTGTTGGCCGGCACCTTGGCGTTGACCACCAGCACGATGGGCGTGTAGCCCACCACCGCGATGGGCGTGAAGTCGTCGGGCATCGTGAACGGCATGCTCTTGAGCACGCTGGGGAAGATCACGACGTTGTTGGATACCACGCCCAGCGTCATGCCGTCGGCCGGGGACCGCGTCAAGGCCTGCAAGCCCACGATGCCGCCGGCCCCGGGCTGGTTGTCGACGATCACCGTGTGGCCCAGCGCCTTGGCGAGGGCAGGCTGTGCGGCGCGTGTGATGGCGTCCACGCCCGAGCCGGTGGCGTTGGGCAGGATGATGCGCACGGTCTTGTCCTGCGCCACCGCCACCGTGGCACATGCCAGGGTGGCCAGGGCACCGGCGGCGACCAGGGCGCGTCGGGTGAGCTTGTTCATGTTCGTCGTCTCCGTTGTTCAGGCCACCACGGCCTGTTGTCTGAATTGTTCGATCTGCTCGCCAGCGTAGCCCAGGCCTTGCAGCAATTCGCTGGTGTGGGCGCCGAAGGGCGGCGGCTGCAGCCGCACGCCCAGGCGCTCGCCCGCCATCGTGATCGGGAACAGCGTGGTCTTCACGCACTCGCCGGCGCGGTCGCCGTCGGGCAGCGTGATGTCGCTCAGGCCGCCGGTGGCCAGCAAATGCGGGTCGTCCAGCAGGTCCTCGGGCCGACGGATCGGCGCAAACGGCAAGCCGGCGGCCTCGAACACCGCCGCCAGTTCGGCCGCCGAGCGCTGCGCCAGGCGTTCGCGCAGCGTGGCCAGCAGCTGCGGGCGTTGGCGCACGCGGTCATTGTTCGTCTGCAGCAGCGGGTCGGCTTTCAGGTCGGCAAATCCCAGCGCATCGCACATGGTCGCGAACTGCGCGTCGCTCACCGCGGCCAGGAAGATCTGTTCGCCATCCTTCACGGTGAACACGTCGTACACGGCCCAGGGGTTGTCGCGTGCCGGCATGGGGTTGGGGTGCTGGCCCGTCATCGCGTACTGCAGCATGTGCTGGCCCATCAGGAACACGTTGTTCTCGTACAGCGCGCTCTGC
>CAYTWU010000431.1:0-1912 GCA_964442175.1 uncultured Rubrivivax sp. | reverse complement strand
GGATCAGTGCGCCCAAAGCGCCAATGGCACCGAACAGGCCGCCCATGATGTCGTTGACGCTGGTGCCCGCGCGCAGCGGGTCGCCCGGGCGGCCGGTCATGTAGGCCAGGCCACCCATCATCTGCACCACCTCGTCCAGCGCCGTGCGGTGTTCGTAAGGGCCGGGCAGGAAACCCTGGTGGCTGACGTAGATCAGGCGCGGGTTGGCGGCGTTCAGACTGGGGTAGTCCAGGCCGAACTTCTTCAGCGCGCCGGGCTTGAAGTTCTGTGCCACGACATCGGCACTGGCGGCCAGGCGGCGCGCCACCTCTGCGCCAGCCGGCTGCTTGAGGTCGACGCCGATGCTCTTCTTGTTGCGGTTGAACATCGGGAAAAAACCCGCGCCCGCGCCCAGCAAGCGGCGTGTGCCTTCACCGTCGATCGGCTCGACCTTGATGACCTCGGCGCCCAGGTCGGCCAGCACCATGCCGCAGGTCGGGCCCATGACCATGTGGGTGAACTCCACCACGCGGAGTCCTTGCAACGGTTGCGGCGCGGTCATGCGGCTTCCTTCATCGTCTTGGGCAGCCCGGCGCGGGCGATGGACCCGTGGGTGGCCTCACCTGCCAGCCACTGCACGACCTGGCCGCGCAGCGCGATCAGCGCATCGAAGTCCAGCCCGGTGGGCACGCCCATGCTGGCGAACAGGTAGGCCAGGTCTTCGGTCGCCACGTTGCCACTGGCACCCGGTGCATGCGGGCAGCCGCCGATGCCCGCCAGGCAGGCATCAAAGCGCCGAACGCCCACCTGCCAGGCCGCAAACACGTTGGCCAGGCCCAGGCCGCGGGTGTCGTGGAAGTGGCCGCAGGCCAGGCGCTCGCCGGCCACGGCGAAGGCCTTTTTGAACAAGCGGCCGACCTGCAGCGGATCGGCATAACCCACGGTGTCGGCCAGGCCGACACGTTCTGCGCCGGCGTCCAGCACGGCCTGCAGCAGGCGCAGCACTTCGGCTTCGTCGACCCGGCCCTGGATCGTGCAGCCGAAGGCGGTGCTCAGGCCCACCTCGATCAGGCAGGACGAACCACTGCTGTCGCGCAGCGCGCGGATGCGGGCGATTTCGGCCACCACCTCGTCGGGGGTCTTGCGCAGGTTGGCCAGGCTGTGGGCGTGGCTGGCCGACAGCGGCAGCAGCATCGCATCGGCGCCGCTGTCCAGCGCAGCCTGCGCGCCTTTCAGGTTGGGCACCAGCACCGAGGTCACCAGGCCGGGCAAGGTGCGCGCCACGGCCACCAGCTCGGCGGTGTCGGCCAGCTGCGGCAGCAGCCGTGCCGGCACGAAGGAGCCGACCTCGATTTCACGCTGGCCTGCCGCGTGGGCGGCGCGCAGCCACGCGAGTTTGTGGGCCGTGGGCAGGGTGCGGGCGATGCTTTGCAGGCCGTCGCGCAAGCCGACCTCGCGCACGGTGACAGGGCTGGCAGCGGAGATGGTGTGCATGGCGGCGCACTGTAGCCATGCCAGTTGCATTCTACGAATGGCATATTTTCACGTTTGACGTTCCAATCCGGAAAGCCACATGACCCGCCCGCTCGACCCTGTCTCCCTGCAGCTCTTCGTCAGCGTCTGCGAAGAAGGCAGCCTGGCCGCTGCCGCGGCGCGCGAATCGCTGGTGGCCTCGGCACTGAGCAAACGCGTCGCCGCGCTGGAAGCCGAGCTGGGCGTGCCGCTGCTGCTGCGCCGCCGTCGGGGCGTGGCGCCCACGCCGGCCGGCGAAGCCCTGCTGGGCCGGGCGCGCGAGGTGCTGGCCGCATTGGACCGGGCCCGCGCCGAACTGGGCGCGTTTGGCCAGGGCGTGCAGGGCAGCGTGCGCGTGCTGGCCAGCCCGTCGGTGCTGGCCGAGCACCTGCCGGAGGACATTGGCCGGTTCCTCGCCCAC
>CAYTWU010000430.1:0-2995 GCA_964442175.1 uncultured Rubrivivax sp. | reverse complement strand
GGCCGGGAGCGGCTGTACGCCTACGCGGCCGAGCGCGGCATCGCGCACCGCCGTTGCGGCAAGCTCATCGTGGCGACGGACTCGGCGCAGCACGCCGGGCTGGAGGCCCTGCAGGCCCGCGCCGCGGCCTGCGGCGTGCACGACCTGCAGCCGCTCAGCGCCGCGCAGGCCATCGCGCTGGAGCCGGCGCTGCATTGCACGGCGGCCGTGCTCTCACCGGCCACCGGCATCGTCGACAGCCACGCACTGATGCTGGCGCTGCTGGGCGAGGCGCAGGACCATGGCGCGGTGCTGGCGCTGCGCAGCCCGGTGCAGCACCTGCGGCCGCTGCCCGGCGGTGGCTGGGCGCTGCAGGTGGGCGGCGACGAGCCGATGGCCGTGTCGGCCCGCACGGTGGTCAACAGCGCCGGCCTGCATGCGCAGGCGCTGGCGCGGCGCACCGAAGGCCTGGCCCCGGCCCAGGTGCCGCCTTCGCACTGGGCGCGTGGCCACTACTTTGCGCTGCCGGGGCGGCCGGCCTTCGGTCGCCTGATCTACCCGCTGCCGGTGCCCGGCGGCCTGGGCGTGCACCTGACGCTGGACCTGGCCGGCCAGATGCGCTTCGGCCCCGATGTGCAGTGGCTGCCGGCCGATGCCGCGCCCGGCCAGGAGGACTACCACGTGGACCCGGCCCTGGCCCCGGCCTTCGAGGCCGCCGTGCGCGCCTACTGGCCGGGCCTGCCCGCGGGCCAGTTGCAGCCGGCCTACGCCGGCCTGCGGCCCAAGCCGCATGCGCCCGGGGAGCAGGCGGCCGACTTCATCGTCAGTGGCCCGGCCCAACATGGCCTGGCCGGGCTGGTGAACCTCTTCGGCATCGAGTCGCCCGGCCTCACGGCGGCGCTGGTGCTGGGCGAACATGTGGCCCAGGTCGTGGCGGACGCCGAGCGATGAACCGAACGATGGGCCTGCCCTGGCAAGGCCTGGCGCTGGCCGGCGCGGGCGCGATCGCGTTCTCCGGCAAGGCCATCATCGTCAAGCTGGCCTACCGGTATGGCGTGGACGCGGTGACGCTGATCATGTACCGCATGCTGCTGGCGCTGCCGCTGTTCGCAGCGCTGGCCTGGTGGGCCGGGCGCGGCAAACAAGCGCTGACGCGGCGCGATGCCGGGGTGGTGGCCGGCCTGGGCTTCAGCGGCTATTACCTGGCGAGTTTCCTGGACTTTGCCGGCCTGGCCTACATCAGCGCCAGCCTGGAGCGGCTGATCCTTTACCTCAACCCGACCCTGGTGCTGGCGCTCAGCGTGGCCTTGCACCGCACGCGCGTCTCTGCGCGCCAGCTGGCGGCGCTGGCCGTCAGCTACGCCGGTGTGCTGATGGTCTTCGGCCACGAGGCCAGCCTGCAGGGAACCGACGTGGTGCTGGGTGCCGCGCTGTGCCTCGGCAGCGCCATCAGCTACGCGGTCTACCTGGTCTACAGCGGGGCCGAGGTCAAGCGCCTGGGCGCGCTGCGCCTGACCGGCCTGGCCAGCAGCGTGGCCTGCCTGCTGTGCATCGCGCAGTTCCTGCTGCTGCGGCCACTGTCGGCCGCGGCGGTGGCGCCGGAGGTGTTGTGGCTGTCGCTGCTGAACGCCACCGTGTGCACCGTTGCCCCGGTGCTGATGGTGATGATGGCGATCGAACGCATCGGCCCGACGGCCACGGCGCAGACAGGCATGATCGGGCCGGTGGCCACCATCGCACTGGGCGTGCTGCTGCTGGGCGAACCCTTCACCGCCTGGGTGGCAGCCGGCACGGTGTTGGTGCTGGCCGGCATCTGGCTATTGGCGCGGGCTCGCTGACCCGCACCACATTCAACGCAAGAGGAACACGATGGATCTGGGCATCAAGGGCAAATGGGCGCTGGTCTGCGCCGCGAGCAAGGGGCTGGGCCGCGGCTGCGCCGAAGCGCTGGCCGACGAAGGTGTGCACCTGGTGATCACTGCGCGCGGTGCCGAGGCGCTGGAAACCACGGCCGCAGCGCTGCGCCTGCGCCCCGGTGCCGGCGAGGTGCGCACAGTGGCCGGCGACATCACCACACCGGACGGGCGCGCCGCGGCGCTGGCTGCCTGCCCGCAGGTGGACATCCTGGTGAACAACGCCGGCGGTCCGCCGCCGGGCGACTTCCGCCAGTGGGACCGCGAGACCTGGCTGAAGGCCATCGACGCCAACATGCTCACGCCCATCGAGCTGATCAAGGCCGTGGTCGATGCCATGGCACAGCGCGGCTTCGGCCGCATCGTCAACATCACCTCGGGCGCGGTGAAGGCGCCGATCGACATCCTGGGGCTGTCGAACGGCGCGCGCAGCGGGCTCACGGGCTTCGTGGCCGGCCTGGCGCGGCAGCCCCGCGTGGCCAGCCGCAACGTGACGATCAACAACCTGCTGCCCGGCGCCTTCGACACCGACCGGCTGCGCAGCACGCTGCAGGGCGCGGCCCAGAAAACCGGCCAGAGCCTGGAGGCGGTGGCCGAGGCACGCCGGCAGATGGCCCCGGCCCAGCGCTTTGGCACGGCCGAGGAGTTCGGTGCGTACTGCGCCTTCGTCTGCAGCGCGCAGGCGGGCTTCCTGACCGGACAGAACCTGCTGCTGGACGGTGGCGCCTACCCGGGCACGTTCTGATTCAGCGCCGGGAGGACAGCGCGATCCCGCCCACGATGCAGGCAAAGGCGATGCCGTGGTACAGCCGCGGCGGATCGCCCAGCAGCAGGGCCGACATCAATGCCGTGAACAGCGGCGTCAGGTTGGAGAAGAAGCTGGCCGTGGCCGGGCCGACGGCGGCGATGCCCACGCCCCAGCAGCGGTAGGCCACGACCGAGGGGCCCAGCCCGAGGAACAGCACCGCGGCCCAGAGCGCGGGTGCGCTGACGGGCGCCACCTGGGCGCTGGGCATGACACCCGCCAGCGCTTCCAGCCCGGCTGCGCCGCTGGCCCAGGCCAGGCCGAACAGCACCTGCACCAGCAGGAACTCCGCCCAATC
>CAYTWU010000429.1:0-3002 GCA_964442175.1 uncultured Rubrivivax sp. | reverse complement strand
GCCGAGGCCATCGGCTACCGCACCGTGGTCTACCGCACGCTGAGCAACGTGCTGTCGGCGCTGTTCGCCACGATCGCCGGCGCGTTGCTGGCGCTCTGGCTGCGTTATGTGGGGCCGGACACCACGCTCAGCTTCGAGATCATGCTGGACATCCTGCTCATCGTCGTGATCGGCGGCATGGGCACGCTGTACGGCGCGGTGATCGGCTCGGTGCTGTTCGTGCTGGCCCAGGCCTACCTGCAGGACCTGCTGGCCGTGGGCGCCACCGCGGTGCAGGGCATCCCGGTGCTGCAGAACGTGGTGGCGCCCGACCGCTGGCTGCTGTGGCTGGGCGTGTTGTTCGTGCTCTCGGTCTACCACTTCCCCACCGGCATCGTGGGCCGGCTGCGGGCGCGGGCGCTGAAGGTCCAGCCATGACCGTGCCCAGCTCGCACTACCTGGTCTGCGAAGGCCGCGAGATCCACTACACGCAGTGGGGCGCGCAGCATGACGAGGTGGTCATCGCCTGGCACGGCCTGGCCCGCACCGGGCGCGACATGGACCCCATCGCGCCCGTGCTGGCGCAGCGCTGGCGTGTGATCTGCCCCGACACGCTGGGCCGGGGCCTGAGCCAGTGGAGCCCCGAGCCGCAGGCCGAGTACTGCCTGGCGTTCTACGAAAAACTCGCGGTGGCGCTGCTGGACCAGCTGGGCATCACCGACTGCCTGTGGCTGGGCACCTCGATGGGCGGCGCCATCGGCCTGAAGGCCGCGGCCGGCGCGCTGCGCGGCCGCATCCGCCGGCTGGTGCTCAACGACATCGGCCCGCAGCTGGCCGAGCCTGCGGTGCAGCGCATCCGCAGCTACGCCGGCAACCCACCGGCCTTTGCGACCATGGCCGAGCTGGAGGCGTTTTTCCGCACCGTCTACGCGCCCTACGGCTGGCTGCCCGACGAGCAGTGGCGGCTGCTGACCGAGACCTCGGCGCGCCGCCTGCCGGATGGCCGCTGGACGCCGCATTACGACCCGGCGATGGTGCAGCAGTTCATCCACCACCCGCAGGATTACGACCAGTGGGCCGCCTGGGACAGCCTGGACATCCCGGTGCTGTGCCTGCGCGGCGAACACTCCGATCTGCTGCTGCCGCAGACCGCCGAGGCCATGCGCACGCGCGGCCCGCGCGCCGTGGTGGCCACCATCCCCGGCTGCGGCCACGCGCCTGCGCTGAACACCGAGGCGCAGATCGGCCTCGTCGAGCGGTTTTTCATCGGCGGCTGAGGCCGCGTTCAACACCCCCCAGGAGACCGGCATGAAAAAGACGATGACACTCGTGAGCAGCCTGATCCTCGCGGCGGCGGCCCAGGCGGCCCAGGCGGCCCAGGCGGCCGGCACCGTGGGCACCAGCTTCCCCGCCGACTTCCCGGTGATCGAAGACGCCACGCTGCAGAAGCCGGTGATCGGCTTCGGCGCGGCCGGCCCGGTGGCCCGCGTGCCGGTGATCCTGCTGCACGGCAACAACGATGTGCCCTACGCCACGCCCTGCAGCGCCACCAACGGCAAGATCCAGGTGCTGGCGCAGTACCTGGCCGACAACGGCTACAGCCCCAGCGAGCTCTGGGGCCTGGGCTACCAGGGCGACCAGTGCGACCTGGCCGGCGACAACACCCGCCGCGCCCGGATCGGCCACACCAACCAGGCCAACGTGCCCGACCTGCGCCGCTTCGTGGCCGCCGTGCTGGCCTACACCGGCGCCACGCAGGTGGACATCGTCGGCCACAGCCTGGGCGGCACGCTGGCGCGCGAGTGGATGCGCCAGGACCGCGCCAGCAAGACCGTGCGCCGCCTGGTCAGCATCGACAGCCCGCACCACGGCATCATCAACTGCAGCCCCGACCCGGCCAACTACTACCAGCTGCCGGACTTCGGCGGCTTCACGCCCAACGCGGCCGTCTGCGAGGAACTGGGTTCGCCGAACACGCCCTTCCTGAAACTGCTCAACGGCCCGGGCGGCGCGGGTGAACTGGCCGGGTCCACCAAGACCCTGGTGATCCGCAACGCCGACACCAGCTTCGTCTACTTCTCGGCGCAGGACGGCTTCTTCACGCCGGTGCCGGCGATGGACAGCTACGGCCAGCCCAACGACTTCAGCGGCAGCGCGTTGTTGAAGGGCGCCAAGACCGTCAACCTGACCGGCCAGGGCGCCTTCGACCCCGTGCTGGGCAGCGCGCACCTGGGCATCCTGAACTCGCCCGCTACGTGGCAGGCGACACTGGACTTCCTGAAACGCTAACGGACGAACTTGCCGGTCGACCCGATGATCGACAGGTCGACAAAGTCCAGCCCGGTGTGGTCGCGGGTGGAGTAACCCAGCTCGATCCCGCCCAGGTCCAGCCGGCCCAGCCCGTTCAAGGCTTTCTGCAGCCCGTCGCGCGTGACGGGTGAGCCGGCGCGCTGCAGGCCCGCCACCAGCACCTTGGCGGCGGCAAAACCTTCCAGCATCGCCGGGCTGAGCTCGATGTTCTTGGCCTTGGCCAGCTCCGCCGCCTGCTTCACGAAGCCGGTGGCCATCGAGCGCTCGAACGGGAAGACCTGGGCGACGATGACGCCGCGCGCGTTGGCACCCAGCGACTGGATGAAGCCGCCCGAGGCGTTGTTGGAAAAGGTGACGATCTGCGCCGTGACGCCCTTGGCGCGCAGCGCCGCGATGCCGTCCACCACCGCCTTGCCCGAGCCGATGAACAGCACCGCCTGCGGGTTGGCCTGCGCGGCGACCGGCGCCACGTTGCTGAAGTCGGGTTTGCTGCGGTCGAACTTGCCCACAAAGGCCGGGCTCAGCTTGGCGGCCTCGAAGCCGCGGCGCGCGCCGGCCAGCAGGTCGGCGCCGAAGCTGTCGTCCACGTGCACGATGCCGATGCGGGTGACGCCGATCACGTTCAGGTGGGCCACCGCGCGCTCGGCCTCGCGCTGGTACGTGGCGCGCACGTTGAACAGCCACGGGTGCACCGGCTCGTGCAGCACCATCGC
>CAYTWU010000428.1:0-3004 GCA_964442175.1 uncultured Rubrivivax sp. | reverse complement strand
CCAGCTGCGGGTTGCGCGCCATCATGTTGCCGGCCACCGAGGCGCCGGTGGCGATCACCTGCACCTGGCCCGAGACAAAGGCCGAGACGGTGCCGTTGTTGTCCTCGAAGCGCTTGATGTCGGCGCCGGCCGGGGCCACCTTGCTGAGCTCCATGTCCTCGATGGCGCCACGGGTGACGGACACCGTCTTGCCCGCCAGATCGGCCGGGCCCTTGACCATGGTGCCCTTGGCGGCGAACACGGCCTGGAAGAAGGGCGAATAGGCCGCGGTGAAGTCGATCACTGCGGCACGCTCGGGGTTCTTGCCCAGCGTGGAGATCACCAGGTCGGCCTTCTTGGTCTGCAGGTAGGGGATGCGGTTGGCGCTGGTCACGGGCACCAGCTCCAGCTTCACGCCCAGTTGCGTGGCGATCAGGCGCGCCATGTCGATGTCCAGGCCTTGCGGGGCCATGTCGGTGCCGACAAAACCGTAAGGCGGGAAGTCCGTCGGCACGGCGATGTTGATCTGCTTCTTCGCCATGATGGCGTCGAGCGCGCCCTGGGCGTGGGCAGCGCCGCTGCACAGCAGGGCGGCACCAGCGAGCAGCGTGAACAGGTGGCGGCGGGGGGCGGACGTCATGGGCGTTTCTCCTGGGCTGGGGTGGAAGGGGTGATGAGATCGGTGAACAGCCGCCGGCGCGGCGCGAGTGCATCGCGCAGGCCGGCCAGCGGGTCGTCACGGCCACCGGGCAGGCGCAAGTGGCTTTGCACGGTGCCGATGTGGGTGCGCATCAGCGCAATGGCCTGGGCGTGATCACCGGCCTGCAGCGCGGCCACGATCTGCGCGTGGTCGGCGCAGCTCTGCGCCGCGTCGTGCGTGGACTGGAAGAGCGACGCGATCAGCGTGGTGCGCGCCGTCAGGTCGCGCAGGATGTCGGCCATCAGCGGGCCGCCCAGGCACTCCGCCAGGCACACATGGAAGTCGCCCAGCAGGTAACTGCGCTGCCCCGGCTCGCCCGCGCGGATAGCGGCCTGTTCGGCCTTGACATGCTGCTTCAGCCGCGTAAGCCGGGCGCGCGGCACGGGGGCTTCGAGCGCGTGCAGCAGGCCGGTTTCGATGGCGACGCGGGCGCTGAAGGCCTCCTTCCCTTCGTCCAGCGAGGGTTCGACGACAAACCAGCCGCGGCGCGCGTCCACCTGCACCATGCCGCGCGCCGAGAGCCGGGCCATGGCCTCGCGCACCAGTGTGCGGCTGACGCCGAACAGGTCGGCCAGCGATTGTTCGCCCAGGCGCTGGCCGGGCAACACACGGCCGGCGAGGATCGCGTCGACGATGCGGTCGGCGATCTGCTGCGGGCTGGTGCGCGCGCTCCGGCTTGGTGCCGGTTGCGACGCTTTGGGGGGCTGTTTCTGCATGCGTGCCTTGTATGCAAGCGAGGCATGCAAACACCGTGCCCGGTCGGTCAGAATCGGGGCCACCCTGCGACGGCTGCGGGGTTCCAATCGCAGCATGAGCCAACACTGCACACACCACGACCACGGCCACGGCCATTCACACGACCATGCGGCGGACAGCGCTTCGCCCCGTTACCGGCGTGTGCTGTGGGCGGCGCTGGTCATCAACCTGGCGATGTTCGTCACCGAGCTGGTGGGCGGGCTGGGCGCGGATTCGGTCTCGCTGCTGGCCGATGCGGTGGACTTCTTCGGCGACGCCGCGAGCTACGGCATCTCGCTGGCAGTGCTGGGCCTGGCCAGCGGCTGGCGGGCGCGGGCCGCGCTGTTCAAGGGCATCACGATGTTGCTGTGGGGCGCGGGTGTGCTGGGTTACACCGCCTGGAACGCCTGGGCCGGCAGCACGCCCGAACCCGTGACCATGGGCTGGATCGGCGCGCTGGCGCTGGCCGCCAACGTGGCGGTGGCCGTGATGCTGTACGCGTGGCGCGACGGCGACGCCAACATGCGCTCCGTCTGGCTCTGCAGCCGCAACGATGCCATCGGCAACCTGGCGGTGCTGGCCGCAGCGCTGGGGGTGTTCGGCAGCGGCACGGCCTGGCCCGACCTGCTGGTGGCCACCGGCATGGGCCTGCTGGCGCTGAGCGCCGGGCGCTCGGTGGTGCAGCAGGCGCGGCAGGAGTTGCGCGCCGGCTGAATCGGCGCCACGCTGTCGATCTGGCGATGGCCGAAACGTCGCCGCACACGGGCCGCGACGCGAGGCCCCACAGGAGACCCCCATGACCGCTTCGACCCCGTCACCCAACGTGCTGCTGCTGGTGGCCACGCGCAAAGGCGCGTGGTTGTTCCACAGCGACGCAC
Source organism: uncultured Rubrivivax sp. (assembly GCA_964442175.1). Taxonomy (GTDB): domain Bacteria; phylum Pseudomonadota; class Gammaproteobacteria; order Burkholderiales; family Burkholderiaceae_C; genus Rubrivivax. The sequence continues at coordinate 712 of CAYTWU010000428.1, read as the reverse complement.
AACGCCAGCACTGGCGCGTGGACGGCCCGCACTTCCTGGGCCACACCGTCAGCCACCTGGTGCTGGACCCGCGCGACCAACGCACGCTGCTGGCCGCCGTGCGCACCGGGCACCTGGGGCCCACCATCTTCCGCTCCAGCGACCAGGGCCGCAGCTGGCAGGAGGCCAGCCAGCCGCCCGCGTTTGCGCAGCCCACCCCGGGCAGCCCCGGCGCCCTGCCCGGCCGCAGCGTGAACCACACGTTCTGGCTCACACCCGGGCACAACAGCCAACCCGGCACCTGGTACGCCGGCACCTCGCCCCAGGGCCTGTTCCGCAGCGACGACGGCGGCGACCACTGGACGCCGCTGCCCAGCATCAACGACGACCCGCAGTTCCGCGCCTGGATGGGCACCGAGCAGGACGGCACGCCCGACGGCCCCAAGCTGCATTCCATCCTGGTGGACCCGCGCGACCCGGCACACCTGATCTTCGGCATGTCCGGCGGCGGCGTGCACGAATCCCGCGACGCCGGCCAGACCTGGGCTCCGCTGATCGACGGCATGCAGGTGGTGGACGGCTTCGACCCCACCGACATCAGTTGCCACGACCCGCACTGCCTGCGCCAATGCCCGACGATGCCGGACCGCCTGTACCAGCAGAACCACTGCGGCATCTACCGGCTGGACCGGCCCGGCACCACCTGGCAGCGCATCGGCCGCGCGATGCCGGC
>CAYTWU010000427.1:0-3013 GCA_964442175.1 uncultured Rubrivivax sp. | reverse complement strand
GAAGCCGGCGAGGGCCGCCGGGGCCGCAACCGCCGCCGGGGTCGGCGGCGTGGCGGCGACGGGCGCGAAGACGGCCCGCCGCCCGAGGCTGTGGCTCCCGGCCTGGCCGTGGAGCGGTTTGCCGAGGTGCTCTCGGGCGCGTACGACGCGGTGGGTGATGCCGACGAACCCGGGGCCGACGAACCCGTGGCCGACGTGGCCGCCGGGCCGCAAGACCCCACCGCCGACAGCGATGGCGCCGTCGAAGAAGGCGTCGAGGCGGGTGACGAGGAAGCCGGCGACGATGGCCCGGGCAAGCGTGTGCTGGCCCCGGATGCCGATGCGCCCAAGCTGCACAAGGTGCTGGCGCAGGCCGGCGTCGGCTCGCGCCGGGACCTGGAGCAGATGATCACCGACGGCCGCGTCACCGTGAACGGCGAGGCCGCACACACCGGCCAGCGCATCAGCTTTGGCGACCAGGTGCGCGTGGACGGCAAGCCCATCCGCGTGCGCATCCAGCCGCCGCGGGCCCGTGTGCTGGCTTACCACAAGCCCGCCGGCGAAGTGGTGTCGCACGACGATCCGCAGCAGCGCCCCACCGTGTTCCGCCGGCTGCCACGGCTGCAGCAGGGCAAGTGGCAATCGGTCGGCCGCCTGGACATCAACACCGAAGGCCTGCTGCTGTTGACCAACTCCGGCGAGCTGGCCAACCAGCTGATGCACCCGCGCTTTGGCGTCGAACGTGAGTACGCCGTGCGCTCGCTGGGCGTGCTGGACGAAGCGCAACGCCAGCGTCTGCTGGATGGTGTGGAGATCGACGGCCAGCGCGCGGGTTTCAAGAGCATCGAAGACGGTGGCGGCGAAGGCGCCAACCACTGGTACCGCGTCGTCATCACCGAAGGCCGCAACCGCGAGGTGCGCAAGCTCTTCGAGGCCGTGGGCCATGCCGTCAGCCGGCTGATCCGCATCCGCTACGGCTCCGTGGTGCTGCCACGCGGCCTGAAGCGGGGGGTCTGGGTGGACCTGGGCGAAGACGACGTGCGCGCCCTGCGCCGCGTGGCCGCGCCGCCGCCTGGGCCGCGTGACAACCGGGACGCGGGCCAACCGCGCCAGGACGCCCGTGGTGATGGTGCACAGGATCGCGGCCGCCGCGGCGGCGGCAAGGGGCCGGACAACCGCCCCGGCAACCGCAACGACAACCGCGGCGACAACCGTGGTGACAGGCGTGGCGATGCCCGCCCGCCGCGCGAGAACCGCGGCCAGAACGCGCCCAACCCGGCGCAGCAAGGGTTTGACAAACGCGGTGGTGGCCAGTCGCCCCGCCGCAACGAACCGCGCCTGGCCGATTTCGACGGTGACGGTGACGACCTGCGCGGGCCGATCCCGAACCCGCTGCAGCAGACGTATGACCGCACGGCGGTGCAGCGCCACAAGCAGGTGCGCGACATCCCCGAAGACGGTCCGATCCCGAACCCGCTGCAGCAGACCTACGACAAGCGCTTCGTGCAGAAGGAGCGTCCGCTGGGTGGCCGCGACCGTGGCCCGAAGAATGCCGACGGCCAGCCCGACCCGATGCAGACCTCGGTGGGTTACATCGGTGCCGACGCCTTCCACCGCAAGATGAACGGCGGTGGTGGCGGTGGTGGTGGCCGCCGCGGCGGTGGTGGCCGGCGCCGCTGAGGTGTCGAAGCTACAATCAGTTGTTTATCCAAGTCCTTGATTCAGGAGAGCTTTTCATGGCCGTTGAACGTACCCTGTCGATCATCAAGCCCGATGCCGTGGCGAAGAACGTGATCGGACAGATCTATGCCCGCTTCGAGGGCGCCGGTCTGAAGATCGCCGCCGCCCGCATGGCGCACCTGTCGCGCGCCGAGGCCGAGGCCTTTTACGGCGTGCACCGCGCCCGCCCGTTCTTCAACGACCTGGTCAGCTTCATGATCTCCGGCCCGGTGATGATCCAGGTGCTGGAAGGTGAAGGCGCCATCGCCAAGAACCGCGACCTGATGGGCGCGACCGACCCGAAGAAGGCCGAGAAGGGCACGATCCGCGCCGACTTCGCCGACAGCATCGACGCCAACGCCGTGCACGGCAGCGACGCCCCGGAGACGGCGGCCGTCGAAGTGGCGTTTTTCTTCCCTGGCATGAACGTCTTCGCACGTTGATCCGGCCGTGGCTGTCAACCTGCTCGACTTCGACCTCGACGGGCTGACGGCCTGGTGTGAAGGCCTGGGCGAAAAGCGCTTCCGCGCCGTCCAGCTCTTCCGCTGGATCCACCAGAAGGGCGCGGCGGACTTCGACACGATGTCCGACCTCGCCAAGAGCCTGCGCGCCAAACTCGCCGGCACCGCGGAGATCAAGGCGTTGCCGGTGATCTCCGAGCACGTGTCGGGCGATGGCACGATCAAGTGGCTGTTCGATGTCGGCGGCGGTGACGCCGTCGAGACCGTCTACATCCCCGAGGACGACCGCGGCACCTTGTGTGTGTCGTCCCAGGCCGGGTGTGCCGTGGGCTGCCGTTTCTGCAGCACCGGCCACCAGGGCTTCAGCCGCAACCTGTCCACCGGCGAGATCATCGCGCAGCTGTGGTTTGCCGAACACCGGCTGCACGCCCGCCAGGGACTGGCCGCCAACGAGCGCGTCATCGACAACATCGTGATGATGGGCCTGGGCGAGCCGCTGCAGAACTACGCCGCGTTGCTGCCGGCACTGCGCGTGATACTCGATGACCACGCCTACGGCCTGTCGCGCCGGCGGGTCACGGTGTCCACCTCGGGGGTGGTGCCGATGATCGAGCGTTTGCGCAGCGATTGTCCGGTGGCGCTGGCGGTGTCGCTGCACGCACCGGACGATGCGCTGCGCGACGAACTCGTGCCGATCAACCGCAAGTACCCGATCCACGAGCTGCTGGCCAGCTGCCGCAGCTACCTGGACGCGGCGCCGCGCGACTTCATCATGTTCGAGTACTGCATTCTCGACGGCGTGAACGACACGCCCGAACACGCGCAGGCCCTGGTGCAGCTGATGCGCCGCGAGC
>CAYTWU010000426.1:0-3018 GCA_964442175.1 uncultured Rubrivivax sp. | reverse complement strand
AACGGCCGCCGGCCACGTTGAAGCTGAAACGGCCAGCGCCGTAGCCGCGCTCTCGCGCCGCCGGCACCTCGGCAAACAGCTCACGGATCGGCGTGAACAGCCCCGTGTAGGTGGCCGGGTTGCTGCGCGGCGTGCGGCCGATCGGTGACTGGTCGACGTTGATCACCTTGTCGAAAGCCTCCAGGCCCTCGATGCGGTCGTGCGGCGCCGGTTCGTCGTGTGCCTGGTACAGCCGCCGCGCGACCGCCGTGTACAGCGTGTCGTTGATCAGCGTGCTCTTGCCCGAGCCCGAGACCCCGGTGATGCAGCTGAAACGACCCACCGGGATGTCCACCGTCAGCCTGCGCAGGTTGTGGCCCCGTGCACCGACGATGCGGATCACGGCGCCGCCCGGTGCCGGCGGCCGTGCGGGCGCCTCGATGCGCAGCACACCCGCCAGGTAGCGCCCGGTCAGGGATTCAGGGTCGTCCTGCACCTGCTGCGCCGTGCCTTGCGCGATCACACGCCCGCCATGCACACCGGCGCCCGGGCCCATGTCGATCACATGGTCGGCGGCGCGGATCATGTCTTCGTCGTGTTCCACCACCAGCACCGAGTTGCCCAGGTCGCGCAGGTGTTTCAGCGTGCCGATCAGGCGTTCGTTGTCGCGCTGGTGCAGGCCGATGCTGGGTTCGTCCAGCACGTACATCACGCCGGTCAGGCCACTGCCGATCTGGGACGCCAGCCGGATGCGCTGCGCCTCGCCGCCGGACAAGGTGTCGGCGCTGCGGTCCAGGCTCAGGTAGGTCAGGCCCACATCGTTCAGGAACCGCAGCCGGGCGTGGATCTCGCGCACCACCTTGTCGGCGATCTCGGCCTTGGCGCCCGTCAGCGTCAGCGTGCCGAACCACTCCAGGCAACGCGCCAGCGTCCAGCCCTCGACCTCGTAGATGGCCGGCCCGTGTTGTGCCAGGCCCTGCGGCTGCAGGAACACGTGGCGTGCTTCGCGCCGCAGCCGGCTGCCGTCGCATGCGGGGCAAGGCCGCACGGCCTGGTAGCGCATCAGGTCCTCGCGCACCGCGGCGGAATCGGTTTCCCGGAAGCGGCGTTCGTAGTTGGGCAGGATGCCTTCGAACGGATGGCGGCGCTTCACGCTGCGGGCGCGGCCCTTGGCACCAGCGGACTCGGCAGCGTAGGTGAACTCGATGGCCTCGTCGCCGGAGCCGTGCAGCAGCACCTGGCGCGCGTGTTCGGGCAACTGCTCGAACGGGGTTTCTATGTCCACGCCCAGGTGTTGGGCGACGCTGGCCAGCATCGAAAAACTGTAGGCATTGCGCCGGTCCCAGCCCTTCACCGCGCCGGCAGCCAGGCTCAGCGCCGGGAAGGCCACCACCCGCTCCGGGTCGAAGGCCGTCACATGGCCCAGGCCGTCGCAGGCCGGGCAGGCGCCCACCGGCGAGTTGAAGGAGAACAGCCGCGGCTCCAGCTCCGACAGCGAATAACTGCAGATGGGGCACCCAAAACGGCTGCTGAAGCTGTGTTCACGCCCGCTGTCCATCTCCAGCGCCAAGGCGCGGCCGTCGGCCACGCGCAGCGCCGCCTCGAAACTTTCGGCCAGCCGCTGGCGCATGTCGGGCCGCACCTTCAGGCGGTCGATGACGACGTCGATGTCGTGCTTTTCAGACTTCTTCAGCGCCGGCAGCGTCTCCACCTCGTGCACCTGGCCACCGATGCGGAACCGCACGTAACCGCGCGCCTGCATGTCCTGGAACAGCTCGGCGAACTCGCCTTTGCGGTCGCGCACCACAGGGGCCAGCACCATCAGGCGGGTATCCTCGGGCAGCGCCAGCGCAGCGTCCACCATCTGGCTCACGCTCTGGGCCTGCAGCGGCACGCCATGGTCCGGACAGAACGGCGTGCCGGCGCGCGCGTACAGCAGACGCAGGTAGTCGTGGATCTCGGTCACCGTGCCGACGGTGGAGCGCGGGTTGTGGCTGGTGGCCTTCTGCTCGATGCTGATCGCGGGCGACAGGCCTTCGATCACGTCCACATCGGGTTTGTCCATCAGCTGCAGGAACTGTCGCGCGTAGGCGCTCAGGCTCTCCACGTAGCGCCGCTGGCCCTCGGCGTACAGCGTGTCGAAGGCCAGGCTGGACTTGCCCGAGCCCGACAGCCCCGTGATCACCACCAACGCATGTTTGGGGATGTCGAGGTCGACGTTCTTGAGGTTGTGGGTCCGCGCACCGCGGACTTTGATCATCGGGGGGTCGTCGGAGGGCATGGGGCGGGTCGGCGCAACCGGCCATCATACGGGCCGGCGCCTGTTTCGCGCCAGCCGGTCTGTCAGGCCGCGCCCAGCACCCGCAGGATCTCGCGCCCGTAGGCTTCAAGCTTCTTGCTGCCCACGCCGCTGATGCCACTGAGTGCGTCCAGCGTATCGGGCTGGCTGCGCGCCATCTCGGCCAAGGTGGCGTCGTTGAAGACGATGTAAGCCGGCAGGTTGTGCTCCCGCGCCACCTCGCCGCGCCAGGCCTTGAGTGCAGCGAAGCGCCCCAGCGCATCGGCGTCCAGTGGCAGCGGCGGCGGGCGCTCGGCACCCCCACCCGCCCGGCGGGTGGTCTTGCCGCCGCGACGCGCCTCGGAGGGCACCCGCAACTGCAGCCGCACCTCGCCCTTCAGCACCGCGCGTGCCGAGTCGCTGAGCGCCAGCGTGTTCCACTCGCCCTCGGCCTGCACATGTCCCAGCGCGATCAGCTGGCGCAGCACGCCGCGCCACTGGGCCTCGGACACATCGGCCCCGATGCCGAACGTAGACAGCTGCTCGTGCCCATGCTGGCGCGTCTTGTCGGTCACCTTGCCGCGCAGCACGTCGATCAGGTGGCCGGAGCCGAAACCCGTGTCGCCATGCTGGCGGAAGCGGTAGATGCAGGACAAGGCCTTGCGCGCGGCGTCAGTGGCGTCCCAGGTGGCCGGCGGGTGCAGGCAGTTGTCGCAGTTGCCGCAGGGATGGCTGTGCTCGCCGAAGTCGTGCAGCAGCCG
>CAYTWU010000425.1:0-3030 GCA_964442175.1 uncultured Rubrivivax sp. | reverse complement strand
GCTGAAGAACCGCATCGTGTTCTCGCCGATGGCTCAGAACTCGGCGCACGACGGCATCCCCGGCGACCACCACCTGGTGCACCTGGGTGCGCGCGCGCTGGGCGGCGCCGGCCTGGTGATGGCCGAGATGACCTGCACCAGCGCCGACGCCCGCATCACCCCGGGCTGCCCGGGGCTGTGGAACGCCGTGCAGCGCGACGCCTGGGCCCGCATCGTGCAGCACGTGCACACCGAGAGCGACGCGAAGATCGGCCTGCAGATCGGCCACGCCGGCCCCAAGGGCTCGACCAACGCGCCCTGGGACCACACCGGTGCGGACCGCCCGCTGCCGTCGGGCAACTGGCCCTTGTTCGCCGCCTCCGCCCTGCCCTACCTGCCCGACGGCGACGTGCCCGCCGCGATGACCCGCGCCGACATGGACCGCGTGCGCGACGACTTCGTGCGCAGCACACGCTACGCCGCGGAAGCCGGCTTCGACTGGCTGGAGCTGCACTGCGCGCACGGCTACCTGTTGTCCAGCTTCCTATCGCCGCTGACCAACCGGCGTGAAGACGACCACGGCGGATCGCTGGCCAACCGCCTGCGCTACCCGCTGGAGGTGTTTGCCGCGGTGCGCGCCGCCTGGCCGGCGCACCTGCCCATGAGCGTGCGCATCTCGGCGCACGACTGGGTGCCGGGCGGCATGACACCGGCCGACGCGGTGGAAGTCGCCCGCGCCTTCAAGGCCGCCGGGGCGGACATGATCGATTGTTCGTCGGGCCAGGTCAGCGCGCTGCAGAAGCCCACCTACGGCCGCATGTACCAGACGCCGTTTGCCGACCGCATCCGCCAGGAGGCCGGCATCGCGACGATGGCCGTGGGCGCCATCAGCGAAGCCGACCACGTGAACAGCATTATCGCCTCGGGCCGGGCCGACCTGTGCGCCGTGGCCCGCCCGCACCTGGCCAACCCGGCCTGGACGCTGACGGAAGCGGCCCGCATCGGCTACACCGGCATCACCTGGCCCGCACCGTACCGCGCCGGCAAGTCGCAGATGGAAGCCTTGTTCCAGCGCGAGCGGGCGTTGAAGGAGTGAGGTGGCATGCGTTGACTCTTTTCACCACCAAGACACCAAGAGCACAAAGATCACCAAGGAATGCATCGGGGTTCTTGGTGTCCTTTGTGCCCTTGGTGTCTTGGTGGTAAATCTGCTGGAACACTCTGATGCCCATGCAATCCCACGCCCTCATCACCGGCGCCAGCCGCGGCATCGGCGCGGCCATCGCGCAGCGCCTGGCAGCAGACGGGCTGAAGCTCACGCTGCTGGGCCGCAGCCTGCCGGCGCTGCAGGACCTGGCTGCGTCCTTGCCTGCGTCCTGCGAAGCCCACGCGGTGGCGGGCGACGTGGCCGATGCGGCGCAGGTGGCCGCCGCTTTCAGCTCGGCACGTGAGCGCCATGGCCCGGTGCAGGTGCTGGTCAACAACGCCGGCCAGGCTGCCACGGCGCCGCTGCAGCGCACCGACGACGCGCTGTGGGCGCAGATGCTGGCGGTCAACCTGACGGGCACCTTCTTGTGCACACGCGCCGCACTGCCCGACATGCTGGCGGCGCGCGCCGGCCGCATCGTCAACGTGGCCAGCACCGCCGGCCAGCGCGGTTATGCCTACTGCAGCGCCTACGCCGCGGCCAAACATGGTGTCATCGGGCTGACCCGATCACTCGCGCTGGAAGTGGCCACGCAGGGCATCACGGTCAACGCCGTCTGCCCGGGTTTCACCGACACACACATCGTGGCCAGCAGCGTGCAGAACATCGTGCAGAAAACCGGCCGCAGCGCAGCCGAGGCGCTGGCCGAGTTCACGCGCCACAACCCGCAGGGCCGACTGGTGCAGCCCGCCGAAGTGGCGGCGATGGTGGCCTGGTTGTGCAGCGAGGCGGCCGCGTCGGTGCACGGACAATCGTTGTCGGTGAGTGGTGGAGAAGTCATGTGAGCAACAAACCCCTGCGCTTGATCCAGGGCCTGGGCGACCAGCTGGCCGCGGGCCACGAAGCACGCGCCGGCGAGAGCGACCACGCGTCGCTGAAGCTCTGGCTGCGCCTGCTGGCCTGCAGCACACAGATCGAAACCGAGATCCGGCGCCGGCTGCGGGCACAGTTCGGCACCACGCTGCCACGTTTCGACTACCTGGCGCAGCTGCACCGCCACCCTGAAGGCCTGCGCATGAACGAGTTGTCGCGCCACCTGATGGTGACCGGCGGCAGCATCACCGGCCTGACCGACCAGCTGGAAACCGAAGGTTATGTGCAACGCGAGCCGGCCCCCGGCGACCGCCGCGCCTTCCTGCTGCGGCTGACACCCGCCGGCCGCATGGCCTTCGAGCACATGGCCGCGGCGCACGAGGGCTGGGTGGTGGAGCTGCTCGGCGGTCTGAACCACAACGAACGCCACACGTTGCACGGCCTGCTCGGCCGGCTGCGCGTGACCATGGCCAACCGCACCGACACACCGGACACCCCACCATGACAGACCTGCTGCAAGCCCTGGACGCGGGCAACAAACAAACCCTGGCCGGCTACACCGCCACGCACTTCCAATGGGCTTGCGAGGCCGGCGTGGCCACCGTCACGCTGAACCGGCCGGAGCGCAAGAACCCGCTCACCTTCGAGAGCTATGCCGAGTTGCGCGACCTGTTCGGCCGCCTGAAGTACGCGACCGACGTGCACGCCGTGGTCATCACCGGCGCCGGCGGCAACTTCTGCAGCGGCGGCGATGTGCACGAGATCATCGGCCCGCTGGTGCAGCTGCCGGCACCGGAGCTGCTGATGTTCACGCGCATGACGGGCGACCTGGTCAAGGCCATGCGCGGCTGCCCGCAGCCCATCGTCGCGGCGGTGGACGGCGTGTGCGCCGGTGCCGGCGCCATCGTCGCGATGGCGTCCGATCTACGCATCGGCACGGCCCGCAGCAAAACCGCTTTTTTGTTCACCCGTGTCGGCCTCGCCGGCTGCGACATGGGCGCCTGCGCCATCCTGCCGCGCCTAATCGGCCA
>CAYTWU010000424.1:351-3039 GCA_964442175.1 uncultured Rubrivivax sp. | reverse complement strand
TCGGCCTGCTGGTGGCGCTGAACCTGCAGACCGCCTTCCTGAGCCCACCGGTGGCGATGAGCGCGTTCTACCTGAAGGGCGTGGCACCGAAACACGTGACGCTGAACCAGATCTTCGCCGGCATGCTGCCCTTCATGGGCATCCAGGTGATCGCGATCATCCTGCTGTACCAGTTCCCGGCAATCGGCCTGTGGCTGCCGACGGTGTTGTACCGGTGAGCGTTGTCGAACGGGTGCGGGCCTTGCTGGCCCACATCGACGCGGTGGAACCCCAGGTGCAGGCCTGGGTGGTGCTGGACCGCGCCGCCGTGCTGCGCCAGGCCGAAGCGGCCGATGCGGCGCCGCCCACCGGCCTGCTGCACGGCATGCCGGTGGGCCTGAAGGACATCATCGACACGGCGGACCTGCCGACCCAGAACGGCACCGTGTTGCACGCCGGCCGCCGGCCCGCCGTGGATGCGCTGCTGGTGCAGCGCCTGAAGCGCGCCGGTGCGCTGGTGATGGGCAAGACCGTGACCACCGAGCTGGCCACCTACGCACCCGGGCCCACACGCAACCCGCACCACACGGCCCACACCCCCGGCGGGTCGTCCAGCGGTTCGGCCGCGGCCGTGGCCGCCGGCATGGTGCCGCTGGCGGTGGGCACGCAGACCAACGGCTCGGTGCTGCGGCCGGCGTCGTTCTGCGGCGTGGTGGGCTTCAAGCCCAGTGCCGGCCGCATCCCGCGCGACGGCGTGCTGGAGCAGTCGCCCAGCTTCGACTGCGTGGGTGTGTTTGCGCGCAGCGTGGCCGAAGTGGCGCTGCTGGCCGCCGTGTTGGCCGATGACGCTGCGCCCGACCTGACCCCGCTGGCACCTGCCTTGGCCTGGCACGCCGGCCTGGCGTGGGACCGCGTGGCGCCTGATGCACAGGCCGCCTACCGCGCCTGGCAGCAGGGCCAGGGCCTGCGCGCCGTGGCCTTGCCGGCGGGCAGCGACGCCGTCCTCGAACAGCACCGCCTGGTGATGGAAGCCGAGATCGCAACCGCCTTCCAGGCGCTGGACCACACGCGGCTGTCGGCCTCGTTGCAGGGGCAGATCGAACGGGGTCTGCGCACCGCGCCTGCGCAGTTGGAACAAGGCCGCGACGCGGCGCTGGCACTGCGCACCGCCTTCACCGCCTGGTTCGACACCCACGGACTGGACGCGCTGGCCATGCCCGCCGCGCTGGGCACCGCGCCCGCCGGCCTGGCCAGCACCGGCGACCCGGTGATGTGCACGCTGGCCAGCTTCGCCGGCATGCCGGCGATCAGCCTGCCGCTGCTGCAAGGCGCGAACGGTTTGCCGCTGGGCGTGCAGCTGGTCGGGCGCTTTGGTGACGATGCGCGGCTGCTGCGGGCCGCCGCCGCCGCGCTGCTGTCTCAGCCCCGCTGAAGCAGCTGCGCCACCACCGCGACCGCGATCACCGCCGGCTCCTTGCCGGTGATGCCGGGCAGGCCGATGGGGCAGGTCAGGCGCGCCAGGGTCTCTGGTGCGATGCCACGTTCTTCGAAGCGGTGCAGGAAACGCGCGCGTTTGCTGGCGCTGCCGATCAGGCCCAGGAAACCGAAGTCACCCCGCTTCAGCACCGCTTCGGTGATGCGTTGGTCCAGGTCGTGGCTGTGGGTGAGCACCAGGAAAAACGTGCCAGGCGCCGCCGTGGCCACTTCGGCCTCGGGGGCGTCCACGCACAGCGGCTGCATGTGCGCCGGCATCGGGCCAGCGGGAAACTGTGCCTCGCGTTCGTCGATCCACTGCACCTGGCAATCGATGTCCGCCAGCAGCCGCACGATGGCGCGGCCCACGTGGCCGGCGCCGTAGAGCTGCAGCGCAAAACGTGGCTCGGCCTCGGGCCACAGCGCCAGCGTCTCGGCCGTCAGCGGCTGGAAGCGCAGCATGAGCGCGCCGCCGCAGCACTGGCCCAGCGTCGGCCCCAGGGCCACGGCCCAATCGTCGAATCGGCCGGCGCGTGCTCGGGCGATGGCCTGCAGCTCCAGGTGCCCGCCGCCGATGGTGCCGGCCACGTCGGCCACATCGACCAGCATGCGCGTGCCGGTTTCGCGCGGCACCGAGCCGCGGTGCGACAGCACCTCGACGATCACCACGTGCCGGCCAGCGGCCAGCCACGCGGCGGCGGTGCGGCGGATCATGTGGTGGCCATGCGCACCGCGTCCAGCGCATCCAGCACCGCTTCAGGCGTGGCCGGCGCGCGCAGCCGCGGGCTCACGCGGTGGCTGCCGACGGCCGACACCGCATCGCGGATGGCCAGCAGCACGCTGAAGGGCAGCAGCAGCGGCGGCTCGCCGACGGCCTTGCTGCGGTGGATGCTGTCGGCCACGTTGCCGTTGTCGTACAGCGCTGTGTTGAACACCGCCGGGCAGTCGTTGGCGGTCGGGATCTTGTAGGTGCTGGGCGCGTGCGTGAGCAGCAGCCCGCTCGTGGGGTGCCAGACCAGCTCTTCCATCGTCAGCCAGCCCATGCCCTGGATGAAAGCACCTTCGACCTGGCCGATGTCGATGGCGGGGTTCAGCGAACGGCCGGCGTCGTGCAGGATGTCGGCGCGCAGCAGCCGGTGTTCGCCGGTGAGCGTGTCGACGATGACCTCGCTCACTGCAGCCCCATAGGCGAAGTAGAAAAACGGCCTGCCCTTCAGCGTCTCGCGGTTCCAGTGC
>CAYTWU010000424.1:0-341 GCA_964442175.1 uncultured Rubrivivax sp. | reverse complement strand
CGTGGCATAGAAGCCGTCGCTCCACAGCTGCACCCGCGCCATGTAGGCCTGGGCCACCAGTTGCGGCCAGGGCGGGGCGGCATGCTGCGGGTGCGCAGCAACAAAGTCCGCCAGCCGTTGTTTGATCTGCCGCGCCGCGTCCTGCGCCGCCTTGCCGTTCAGGTCGCTGCCGGTGCTGGCGGCGGTGGCCGAGGTGTTGGCCACCTTGTGCGTGTCGGTCGCGGTCACGCGCACCTGCTCGAAGGGCAGGCCGAGTTCGTGCGCCACCACCTGGGCCACCTTGGTGTTCAGGCCCTGGCCCATCTCGGTGCCGCCGTGGTTCACCAGCACCGAGCCGTCGG
>CAYTWU010000423.1:0-3043 GCA_964442175.1 uncultured Rubrivivax sp. | reverse complement strand
CGGCAAGGCCGTGGGCCTGACAGGGCGCGACGGTGGCCTGATCCGCGCGCAGAAGATGAAGCTGCTGGACAAGGACGACCCGAAGGTCGAACACGACGTGGGCTCGGTGGGCGAGATCACCGCCATCGACCCCAGCGTCGTGAAGGCGCTGCAGGACGACCAGTTCATCCCCGTGATCAGCCCGATCGGCTTTGGCGAGCACAACGAGAGCTACAACATCAACGCCGACCTGGTGGCCGGCAAGCTGGCCACGGTGCTCAAGGCCGAGAAGCTGCTGATGCTGTCCAACATCCCGGGTGTGCTGGACAAACAAGGCCAGCTGCTGACCAACCTGACGCTGCGCGAGGTGGACGAACTCTGCGCCGACGGCACCATCAGCGGCGGCATGCTGCCCAAGATCGCCGGTGCGCTGGACGCCGCCCGCAGCGGCGTGAACGCGGTGCACATCATCGACGGCCGGGTGCCGCACGCCATGCTGCTGGAGGTGCTGAGCGACCAGGCCTACGGCACGATGATCCGCTCGCATTGACATGGCGGGCGGCGGTGGCAGGACAGGCGCTGCCGCCAGGGCGCAGCGGGTCTGGTTGTTTGACCTGGACAACACGCTGCACAACGCGTCGGCCTCGGCCTTCCGCGATGTCAACACCAGCATGACGGCCTACATCGTCGAGCACCTGGCGGTCACGGAAGAGCAGGCCGATGCCCTGCGGCGCGACTACTGGCTGCGCTACGGGGCCACCCTGCTGGGCCTGGTGCGCCACCACGGGGTGCGCGGGCACCACTTCCTGCACCAGACGCATCAGTTGCCGGGCCTGGAGCAGCGTGTGCACGGCCACGCGCACGACTTTGCCGCGCTGGCCCGGCTGCCCGGGCGGCGCTACATCCTCACCAATGCACCCGCCGTCTACACGCAACGGGTGATGGGCGCCCTGGGCATTGCCCACCTTTTCGATGGTGTGTTGACGATCGAGGACATGCGCATGTTCGGCCAGTGGCGGCCCAAACCCGACCGCCGCATGTTCCGCCGGCTGCTGGCCCGGCTGCGCGTGCCGGCTGCCCGCTGCGTGCTGGTGGAAGACACGCTGGAGCACCAGAAGTCGGTGCACGCGCTGGGCATGGGCACGGTCTGGATGCAGCGCTGGACACGCGGCGCCGGCTGGGGTGTGGCCGCCGCCACCCGGGTGAACCGCCGCCCGGCCTACGTGGACCGCCGCATCTCCCGCCTGGCCCAGTTGTTGCGACGCTGAAGCTCGGTGTTTACCTGCACCCGGTGCCGGTGAACCCCTGTGCCAGAATGTTTTTTCGATCCGAAAGTGAGCGCCGGCACCCCACCATGTCCGACCCCCTGAGCGAGCCGGCCGACGAAGCCGGCACAGACACCAGCCCGGCCCCCGACGCGTCACCCTCCCGCAAACGCCCCAAGCCGGGTGAGCGTCGCATCCAGATCCTGCAGACCCTGGCGTCGATGCTGGAGCAGCCGGGTGCGGAGCGCATCACCACCGCCGCGCTGGCGGCCAGGCTGGCCGTCAGCGAGGCGGCGCTGTACCGCCACTTCGCCAGCAAGGCGCAGATGTTCGAGGGCCTGATCGAGTTCATCGAGAGCAGTGTCTTCACCCTGGTCAACCAGATCACCGAGCGCGAGGCCGACGGCGGCACGCAGGCACGCAGGGTGGTGGCGATGCTGCTCCAGTTCGGCGAGAAGAACCCGGGCATGACGCGGGTGATGGTCGGCGATGCGCTGGTGTTCGAGCACGAACGGCTCACGACACGCATGAACCAGTTCTTCGACCGCGTCGAGTCGCAGCTGCGCCAGAGCCTGCGTGCTGCCGCCGAGGCCGCGGGCTCGGCCACGCCCACGGTGGAGGCCAACGCGCTGGCCTCGGCGCTGACGGCGCTCACCGTCGGCCGTCTGCAGCGCTACGCCCGCAGCGGCTTCCGCCGCCTGCCCACCGAACACCTGGATCTGGCGCTCGCCCGCCTGACCTGAGGGGCCTCGTGCAGACGCAGGTCGCGGGCGTGACCTTGCGCCTGCTGGCACAGCGCGCCGCCTACTGGCCCGCCACCGGCCTGCTGCTGGTGGCCGATCTGCACCTGGGCAAGGCGCAGTCCTTCCGCCGGCTGGGCGTGCCGGTGCCCAGCGGCACCACGGACGCTGCGCTCGCCCGGCTGGACCAGTGCATCGCCGCCACCGGTGCCCGCGGCATCGTGTTCCTGGGCGACCTGGTGCACTCGGCGCGTTCGCGCTCGCCCGCCACCTGGGGCGCGGTGGCCGCCTGGCGCAGCCGGCACCCGGACCTGGCCCTGACCCTGGTGCGCGGCAACCACGACCGCCATGCCGGCGACCCGCCGCCCGCGTGGCGCATCCGGTGCGTCGAAGAACCCTGGCGGCCCGATCCCTCGCAGCCGCTGGCGCTGGCCCACCACCCCGACCCGGTGCCCGGCGCCTACGTGCTGGCCGGCCACGTGCACCCGGCGGTGTGGCTGGGCGGGCGGGCGCACGACCGGCTGCGCCTGCCCTGCTTCCACTTCGGCCCGGCCGTGGGCCTGCTGCCGGCGTTTGGTGGGTTCACCGGCGGGCATGCGGTGGTCCGCGGGCCGCAGGACCGGGTCTTCGTGGTGCACCCCGAAGGGGTGGCAGCGCTGCCCTAGACTCCCGCCCCATGTCATCGCTCGAACACCTGATTGCCCGCGCCGAGGCGCTGCTGGGCCGGCTGGAAGCCGTGCTGCCCCACCCGCTGACCGACCCGGACTGGTCCGCGTCCATCGCCTTCCGCTACCGCAAGCGCGGGGGCAGCGGCGTGCTGGAGCCGGTGCGCCAGGTGGGCCACATCCGGCTGGCAGACCTGAAGGAGGTCGAGCCGCAGAAAGAGCGCCTGGTGCGCAACACCGCGCAGTTCGTGGCCGGCAAACCGGCCAACAACGTGCTGCTCACCGGTGCGCGCGGCACCGGTAAAAGCTCGTTGATCAAGGCCTGCCTGAACGAGTTCAGCGCCCAGGGCCTGCGCCTGATCGAGGTCGACAAGGCCGACCTGGTGGACCTGCC
>CAYTWU010000422.1:0-3043 GCA_964442175.1 uncultured Rubrivivax sp. | reverse complement strand
CGCTGGTCGGCCTGTTCGGCATCGGCCAGCTGCCCACCGGCGACAAGGACCCGTTTGCGTTGCGCCGCCATGCCTTGGGTGTGATCCGCATGCTGATCGAACGTGATCTGCCGCTCGCCGTGCCAGTGATCGTGGGCCTCGCGTTTGCGGCCTTTCCGGCCACCCACGGCCAGGCCCAGGCCGAACTGCAGCACTTCCTGTACGACCGCCTGGTCGGCGGCTTGCGCGAGCAGGGCTACAGCGCGCAGGAGGTGGACGCCGTGGTGGCGCTGCGGCCCGAGCGCTGGGGCGACATCCCCCGGCGCCTGGCGGCGGTGCGCACCTTCGCCGCGCTGCCCGAGGCTCCGTCGCTGGCCGCGGCCAACAAACGTGTGGGCAACATCCTGCGCAAGTCCGATGAGGTGCCCGGCACGCCGCCCGACGCTGCGCTGTATGCCGAGCCGGCGGAATCCGCGCTGGCCGCTGCGCTGCAGGCGGCCTCGCCGGCGGCCGACGCGGCATTCGCTGCCGGCGACTACGCCACCTCGCTGCAGGCGCTGGCGGTCTTGAAGGCGCCGGTGGACGCGTTTTTCGACGCCGTGATGGTCAACGCCGACGAGCCGGCGCTGCGCCGCAACCGCCTGGCGCTGCTGAAGGCGCTGCACGATGCGATGAACCGCGTCGCCGACCTGGCCAAGCTGGCCAGCTGAAGGCCACCCCATGCACCCCGTCAAGCTCGTCATCCTCGGCCGCGACGGTGTGCTCAACGTCTACCGTGAAGACCATGTCAAGGCGCCGGAGGAATGGACCCCCATGCCCGGTGCGCTGGAGGCCGTGGCCCGGCTCAACCACGCCGGCTGGCACACCGTGGTGGCCACCAACCAGGCGGGCATCGGCCGCGGCATGATCGACATGGCCTCGGTCAACGCGGTGCACGCCCACATGAACCGGCAGCTGATGGCGCTGGGGGGCCGCATCGACGCGGTGTTCTTCTGCCCGCACACGCCGGAAGAAGCCTGCGATTGCCGCAAGCCGTTGCCCGGCATGCTGCTGGACATCGCGCTGCGCTATGGCGCCGACCTGGCCCAGGTGCCCATGGTCGGCGACACGCTGCGCGACCTGCAGGCCGCCGCCGCCGCCGGCTGCCCGCCGCACCTGCTGCTGTCCGGCCGCGCCGCCGCGCTGGACGAGGCCACGCTGGCCCACCACGTGGCCCAGGTGCCGGCCACGCGGGTGCACCGGGACCTGCCGGCTTTTGCCGACTGGTTGCTCAACAAGGACCACATCGCCGATTCCGGCGCAGGAGCGCTGGGCGCATGAAATTCGTCTGGGCCTTGCGCTCCTTGGTCTTTGTGCTGTTCCTCACCGTCACGGTGATCCCCTGGGCGCTGGCGGTGCTGGTGTTCAGCCTGTTCGGCAGCCCCACGGCCATCTACTGGATGTGCGCCGGCTGGCTGAAGGTGGCGATCTGGGGCGCCCGCACGATCTGCGGCGTGCGCCACCGCGTGACCGGCATGGAGAACGTGCCGACCGCCGCTGACGGCCGGGCCGCCGTGCTGCTGGCTTCCAAGCACCAGAGCACCTGGGAGACCTTTGCCTACCCGGCGCTGATGCCGCACCCGCTGGCCTACGTGTTCAAGCGCGAGCTGCTCTACGTGCCGTTCTTCGGCTGGGCCATGAGCCGCATGGACATGATCCACATCGACCGCAGCAAGCGCACCGAGGCCTGGAACAAGGTGGCTGCACAAGGCCAGCGCATCATGGGCCAGGGTGGCTGGGTGATCATGTTCCCCGAGGGCACACGTGCCGCGCGGGGCCAGCAGGGCACCTACAAGAGTGGCGCGGCGCGCCTGGCCATCGCCACCGGCACGCCCATCGTGCCGATCGCGGTGAACTCCGCCATCTGCTGGCCGCGCAAGAGCTGGCTGCTGCGGCCGGGTCTGGTCGACGTGGTCATCGGCCAGCCGATCCCCGTGGCCGGGCGTGAGCAGGACGAGCTGATGCGCGAGGTCGAGACCTGGATCGAGGCACAGATGCGCCGCATCGACCCCGCGGCTTACCCGGCCGAACCCAAGGGCGCCGCCCAGCCGACATAGACCTTGGGCAGCGGCGCGGCGTAGTCGCCGTGTTTGCTGGTGCCCAGGCCCAGCGCCGCCAGGCCCTCGGCGAACTTCACCGCCACCGCCACGCCGTCGATCACCGGCACGCCCAGGCGCTGCTGCAGCGTCGCGCACAGCGTGGCCATGCCGGCGCAGCCCAGCACGATGGCGCCGCTGCGGTCTTTGGCCAGCGCCTGGCGGGCGGCGGCTTCGATGCGCGCCACGGTCGCCTCGCTGCAGTGCTCCAGGTCCAGCACCGGGATGTCGGTGCCGTGGATGCCGCGGCACTGGCGCTCGAAGCCGTGGCGCTGCACCAGGTGCTCGGCGATCACGCAGGTGCGGGTCATCGTCGTGACGACGGAAAAGCCCGTGGCCAGCATCGCCGCCGCGTGGAAGGCCGCTTCGGCGATGCCCAGCACCGGGGCACGGGTGGCCTCGCGTGCGGCGTCCAGGCCGGGGTCGCCAAAACAGGCGATGACCACGGCGTCGTGCGGTGGCGCCTGGTGCACCTGTTCGGCCACGCCGGCCGCGGCGATGGCTTCGTCGAAATGGCCCTCGATGGAGCGCGGTCCGAAGCTGGGCTGCACGGCCAGGATCTGTGTGCCGGGCGCGGCCACGGCCTGGGCGGCGGCGGCGATGCCGGCCGTCATCACGGCCGAGGTGTTGGGGTTCACGAGCAGGATTCGCACAGGGTCAACTCGCATGGTGTTGGTGCAGATCGTATACAAAATGGCCGCGACACTGGCGGCTGAAGGCCTGCATGCACACACAAGGTGCGTGCCGGACGGGTCGGTGGTGGCATAGCGTTTGCATACGATTCCCCGCAAGCACGGATCGCACCATGCGCCGACGTGCACGCCCCGCACCACCCTCCAGGAGTCCCCATGAGTGCATTCCCCCTCCGCCCCCGGCAGCTTGCCGTTCTGCTGGCCGCGGCCGGCCTGCTGGCCGGCGCCGCGCACGCG
>CAYTWU010000421.1:0-3046 GCA_964442175.1 uncultured Rubrivivax sp. | reverse complement strand
CAAGGACATCGCCCAAGCACGCCAGCAGGTGAGCGACGGCATCGCCGAGCTGCTCGAATACGCCAAGGCCTGCCGCATGCCGCTGGCCATCGAGCCGCTGCACCCCATGTACGCGGCCGACCGCGCCTGCATCAACACCCTGGAGCAGGCGCTCGATGTGTGCGACGCGCTCGACCCGGGCCAGACCGGGGCACTCGGCGTGGCGGTGGACGTGTACCACGTGTGGTGGGACCCGCAGCTCGACGCCCAGGTCGCGCGGGCGGGGGCGAAGCGCCTGCTGGCGCACCACATCTGCGACTGGCTGGTGCCCACCACCGACCTGCTGAACGACCGCGGCATGATGGGCGACGGTGTCATCGACATCCGGCAGGCCCGCGGCTGGGTCGAGGCCCAGGGTTTTGCCGGCTACAGCGAGGTCGAGATCTTCTCGCAGGCGAACTGGTGGCAGCGCGACGGTGGCGAGGTGCTGGACACCTGCATCCAGCGCCACCGGGCTTGCGTCTGAACCTTCAGGCGAGCGCCGGCGCCACCGTGCGCCGCGCCCGGCCCACACTGAGCGCACTGCCGATCAGCACCGCCTGCAGCAGCGCCAGCGCCAGCCACACGGTGGAAAACTGCCCCAGGTCCATCAGCCGGCCGATGGCCAGTGGCACCACGGCCTGGCCGATGTCCAGCCCGGCGTAGACCACCCCGTAGACGCGGCCGGTGGCGTTGTCGGGTGCGGCGCGTTTGACGATCAGGTCACGCGATGGCCCGGCGGTGCCCGAGACAAAGCCCATCACGCCAAACAGCACCGGCACGGCCAGCGCCGGCACCGCGCCGTAGGCCACGATCAAGGCCAGACCGGCGGCGACACCAAAGGCGATGCCGACGATGCGCTCGCAGCGTTCCGGGTTTTTCGCCAGGAACCCGCCGACCAGCATGCCGCTGGCGCTGCAGACCATGTAGATGGTCAGGCAGATGGCCGCCAGGTGCGTGGGCACGCCGTGCAGCTGGCGCGCGGCTTCGGGCGCAAAGGTCTGCACCACCGACAAGGCACCGGCGTAGAAGAAGAAAAACCCGAAACACATCCACACCGCGGGGATGCGCAGGAAGTCGAAGGCACCCTCGGCCGGTGCCGGGTCGTGCGCCGTCCGGGCCGGTGCTGCGGCGAGTTCGACGTCCAGCTGGTCGCGCTTGAACACCAGCAGCGCCAGCACGGCAAACGCCAGCACCGCCGCACAGACCAGGGCCACGCGCCACGAATAGGCGATGGTCAGCGGCACCAGCATCGCGGGCGCCAGCGCCCAGCCCAGGCTGCCGGAAATGCCGTGCACGCTGTAGGCGTGGCCCAGCCGCGCCTTGGCGATCTTCTTGTTCAGCAGCGTGTAGTCCACCGGGTGGAACACGCCGTTGCCGATGCCGGCCAGCACGCTGAAGGCCGCCAGCATCGCGTAGCTGGTGCTGGCCGCAAAACCCAGCGCCGCCAGGCCGATCAGGGCCAGGCCGATGAACAGCACGGGCCGCGGGCCGAACTTGTCGACCCAGAAACCGGCGGCCGCCTGCACGATGCAGGACACCACAAAAAACACCGTGAGCAAAAAACCCAGCTCGGCGTAGCTGACGCCGAACACGTCCTTCAGCCAGGGAAACAGCGGCGCCAGCAGCAGCTGGCTGAAATGGCTGATGCTGTGCGCGACGCCGACGAGGCCGATCACGGTGGCGTCCCGGCGCCAGGGCACGGCGGGCAAGGTGGCGGTGTTCATGCCTGCACTGTAGAACTGCGCTGTGCGGCAGGGTTACGATAGCCAGACAAGTTCTGTCGAGATCCTGCCATGCCTTCACCGTCCCGCAAATGGCTCGCGCCGCTGGAACCCGGGCGTTATGCACCGACGGAACTGCGCCCTGTGCGCGCCAAAAAACGCGTGATGGCGCCCGACAGCACGATCCAGCCGCACCAGCATGCCTGGGCGCAGGTGGCGATTGCGGTGTCGGGCGTGGCGCACATCACGGCGGAACAGGCCACCTACCTGGTGCCGGCCTGGCGTGCGATCTGGATCCCGCCGGGGGTCGAACACGTGGTCACCGTGGTCGAAGCCGCCGAACTGCGCACGCTGTACATCCACCAGCCGCCGGGCCACACCGGCCCCGGTGTGCCACTGCAGGAACAGGCCGCGTGGTTGCATTGCCGCGTGCTGGAGGTCTCGCCGCTGCTGCGCGAGCTGGTGCTGCAGATGGGCCTCCACGCCGACGACGGGCCGCACCTGGATGCCGACACCCTGGCACGCGAACGCCGGCTGGGCGAGCTGGCGCTGGACGAGTTGCGCCGCGCCGCGCCGGTGCGCCTGGGCATCCCGCTGCCGCAGGACAAACGCCTGCGCAGCCTGTGCGAGGCCGTGATCGCCGACCCCACGCGCCACGCCACGCTGGCCGCCTGGGCGGCCGAGGCCGGGGCCAGCGCGCGCACCGTGGCACGCTTGTTCCAGGACCAGCTGGGCACCAGCTTCGGCCCCTGGCGCCAGCAGGTGCTGCTGGGGCGTGCATTGACGCTGGCGGCGCAGGGCCGGCCCATGGGCGTGATCGCCAGCGAACTGGGTTATGCCAGCGCGAGTGCCTTCACGGCGATGGTGCGGCGTTCGGTCGGTGTGCCGCCAGGGCGATTTTTCGGCCAACCTTGATGCACGGGGCAGCGGACTAACATTCACGCCATGACGACGCAGCAGCTCTACGACTTCACACGCCAGGACGCCGCCGGTGCCTCCTGCACCGCGCATGCCTGGGCCAAGGTGCCGGCCGCCCTGCCCCCAGCGGACCACGCCGCTGCGCGCGAACGTGCCAAGGCCCTGCTGAAGCAGCACAACGCGGTGCTGGTGGCGCACTACTACGTCGACGGCGACCTGCAGGACCTGGCGCTGGCCACTGGCGGCATCGTCGCCGATTCACTGGAAATGGCACGCTTCGGCCGCGACCATGCAGCGACAACTTTAGTGGTGTCCGGCGTGCGTTTTATGGGTGAGACAGCCAAGATCTTGTCGCCCGAGAAAACGGTGCTGATGCCTGACCTGGA
>CAYTWU010000420.1:0-3051 GCA_964442175.1 uncultured Rubrivivax sp. | reverse complement strand
GTGGCCACCAACGCCGGCGGGCGCTCGGCCTTCCAGAACGTGGGCCGCACGCTGCGCCGCGGTCTGGAGCTGGGCAGCAGCTGGCGCCCCGCGCCGGCCTGGGAGGCGCGCCTGTCGGCCAGCTGGCTGGACGCCACCTACCGCGACGACTTCCTCACCTGCGCCGGCATCCCCTGCACCACGCCGACGGCCACGGTGGACGCCGGCAACCGCATCGCCGGCACGCCGCGCGAAAGTGCCTTTGCCGAACTGGCCTGGCGCGACGCCGCCTGGGGCGAAACCGGGCTGGAGTGGCGCGCCGTGGGCCGCGTGGCCGTGAACGACCGCAACACCGATTTCGCCGGTGGTTACGCCACCGCCGCATTGCGTTGGCGCAAGGCCTACGCGCTGCCGGCCGGGATGCAGCTGGAGTGGCTGCTGCGCATCGACAACCTGTTCGACCGCCACCATGTGGGCAGCGTGATCGTCAACGACGCCAACGGCCGCTTCTTCGAGCCCGGTGCGCCGCGCAGCGGCCTGGTGGCCCTGCGGCTGAGCGGCCGGCCGTGAACCGGCGCGCAGCGCTGCTGCTGCTGCTGGTCGCCGCGGCGCCGCTGCAGGCCCAGACCCCTGCGCCCGACCCCGGCGACCCCTACCAGTCGCTGCCCTGGCTGGACATGCAGCGCGCCTACCTGGCCGGCGCTGCGGTGCAATTCGACCGCCGCATCGAGGTGCTGGGCCCGGCCTTTGCCGAAGACCCGATGAACGTGCCGATCAGCGTGCGGGTGGACCCGGCGCTGGGCCCGGTGGACCGCATCCTGGTGCTGGTGGACCGCAACCCGATCCGGCGTGTGCTCGATTTCGAGCCGTTGCAGGCGCTGCCGATGATTGCGCTGCGCTTCAAGCTGGAGCAGGCCTCGCCGGTGCGCGCGGCGGTGCGCCTGCGCTCGGGCCGGTGGCTGGTGGGCAGCACCTGGGTCGATTCGGCCGGCGGCGGTTGCACGGTGGCAGGCGCCACGCGCCAGGACGGCAGCTGGTCGCGCTCGCTGGGCGAAGTCAGTGGCCGGGTGTTCAGCCGCGCCGCCGACAGCAGCGCGCGGCTGCGGCTGCAGGTGATGCACCCGATGGACACCGGCCTGGTGGGCGGCATCCCGGCCTTCTACGTGAACCGGCTGTCGGTGCGCAGTGCCGCCGGCCAGGAACTGGCGCGGCTGCAGACCTACGAGCCGGTGAGCGAGAACCCGGTGTTCAGCTTCGACTTTGCCACGCCGCCGGCCGGCGGCCTGCAGATCGTGGGCACGGACAACAACGGCAACCGCATCGCGAGCCGCCTGCCGTGATCAGGTGGTGTTGTGCAGCGGTGGCTGCGTGGCTGACCGGCGGTGTGGCGGCACAAGGGCTGGACTACCGGCTGCAGGCGCGGGCCCTGGCGCCCGGTGTCTACGTCGTCGAAGGCGCCAACGCCGATTTTTCGCCCGCCAACGGCTGCAACATCATCAACACCGGCTTCATCGTCACCGACGCCGGTGTGCTGGTCATCAACACCGGGCCGAGCCGGCTGTACGGTGAACAGCTGCGCGCGCTGATCCAGCGCACCACGGCGCAGCCGGTGGCCGCGGTGCTGCACCTGAACCTGCACCCCGACTACTTCCTGGGCAACCAGGCCTTTGCCGACGTGCCCCGCTGGGCCACGGCCGAAACGCGCGCCGGCATCACCCGCGAGGCCGCGGCCTACGAAACCAACCTCTACCGCCTGTGCGGCGACTGGATGCGCGGCACGCAGACCCTGGCACCCGACCGCGACATCGATGCCCAGGCCCGGGCGGGCCACTGGCAGCTGGGCGAACGCAGCTTCGAGCTGACGCTGCTGCAAGGCCACACCGCGTCCGACCTGGTGCTGCGCGACCGCCGCAGCGGGGTGCTCTTCGCTGGCGGCCTGGTGTTTGCACAGCGGGTGCCCACCACGCCGCACGCCGACCTGGGCGCGTGGCTGAACAGCCTGGACCGGCTGCAGGCACTGGTGCCGGTGCCAGCGGCCACGGTGCCCAGCCATGGGCCGGTGCAGGCCGATGGCGCGGGCCTGGCCGGCACGCGGCGTTACCTGCAGTGGCTGGACGCCCACTTCAGCGCCGCGGCGGCGCAGGGCCTGGAGATGAACGAGCTGCTGCGGGCGCCGGTGCCGGCGGAGTTCCGCGCCTGGGCCGCGTTCGAGACCGAGTACCTGCGCAACGTGGCCCACCTGTACCCGCGCTACGAACGTGCGGCCTGGAAGGCGCGCTGAAGATCAGACGCCGCGCCAGGCCACGTTGGCCTTGCCGAACATCTCCTTCAGCGCCCCCGAGCCGGCCAGCTGGTTGACCGCGCCTTGCAGCGCCTGCGCCAGGTCGGTGGCCTCCTTCTTGACCGCCATGCCCACGGCCCAGCCGTCGCGCATGCGTGGCAGCGGCAGCGGCTCGATGGCGTAGCGGGGCTGGCCCGCCAGCGTGCTCTCCAGTTCCGACGCCATGCCGGCCGCGGCCACCACCTCGCCGGCCAGCAGCGCGCGGGCGGCTTCGGTGCCGTCTTTCCAGCGTGTGCTGAGCTGCTCGCGGTAGGCGCCGCCGTCGGCACCGATCAACAACCAGCCGGCCAGGCTCTGGCCCGGCACCGCGATGCGCTGGCCGGCAAACGCCTGCAGCGTTTCCATTGCCGGCACCTTCTGCAGGTCGCGTGCGATGACGATGCGTTCGCGCCAATAGGGTGCGAAGATCTCCACACGCGGGTTGTTCAACATCAGCGGCCGGTCCACCGGCACATGCAGCAACACATCGGCCGGGCCGAAGCCCAGGTAATGCCCGCGCCAGACCAGGTTGCGCAGGTCGTCGTTCATGTTTTCGTCGGCATTGAAAGCCAGCGGCGCGAAGTTCACGCCCAAGGCCTTGGCCAGCGCGCGCCCGATCTCCACGTCGATGCCCTGGCCGGCCACGTGGAAGGGGGGCATCTCGTTGTACAGGCCCACCGACAGGCTGCCGCGTTTGCGAACCCGCTCCAGCGCGCTGGGCTCCTGCGCCCGCAGCAGCGGCGCGGCCAGCA
>CAYTWU010000419.1:0-3066 GCA_964442175.1 uncultured Rubrivivax sp. | reverse complement strand
ACATCAACAACCAGCCGGTGCGCCGCCGCGATGTGCAGGACGTGTTCCTGGGCACCGGCCTGGGCCCGCGCGCCTACGCCATCATCGGCCAGGGCACGATCAGCCGCATCATCGAGAGCCGGCCCGAAGAGCTGCGCCTGTTCCTGGAAGAGGCCGCCGGGGTCAGCAAGTACAAGGAGCGCCGCCGCGAGACGGAAAACCGGCTCAAGGACACACGCGAAAACCTCACGCGGGTGGAAGACATCCTGCGCGAGCTGAATGCCAACCTCGAGAAGCTGGAAAAGCAGGCCGAGGTGGCCCAGCAGTACCGCACGCTGCAGGACCAGGGCACGCTGAAGCTGCACCAGCTGTGGTTCCTGAAACACCGCGACGCCGCGACCGAAGAAACCCGCATCGCCCAGGCCGTGGCCGAAGCCGGCAACGCGCTGGAGGCCCGCCTGGCCGAGCTGCGCCACGTCGAGGCCGAGCTCGAAACCATCCGCCAGGCGCACTACGACGCCAGCGACGCGCTGCACGACAAACAAGGCTCGCTGGCCGAGGCCGCGCTGGAGGTCAGCCGGCTCGAAGAACGCATCCGCTACGTGGTGGATGGCCGCCAGCGCGCGCAACAACGCCTGGCCGACCTGCAGGCCCAGAACACCCAGTGGGCCGAACGCCGCGCCGCGGCCGAGGCCGAGCTGGAAGACATCGCCGAGCAGATCGCTGCCGCCGAGGAACAGGCGGAACTGCAGGCCGCGCAGGCCGAAGAACAATCAGCCCAGCTGCCGACGGTGGAAGACGCCGTGCGCGCCGCGCAGAACCGCGCCAACGAACAACGCAGCACCGTCACCCAGGTGCAGCAGCAGATCCAGGTGCTGGCCGCCGAGAGCCGCAACCTGGACGACCAGAGCCGCCAGTTGCGCACCCGGCGCGAACGCCTGGCCGGCGAACGCCAGGCCCTGGTGGTGCCCGAGCAGGCGCGGCTTGAAGGCCTGCAGCAGCAGAGCCAGGCCGCCGACGAGGCCTTTGCCGTGGCCGACGGCCGGCTGCAGACCCTGCAGGAGCAGGTGCCGCAGCTGGACGAACAACGCCGTGCCGCCGCCGCCGCCGTGTCGCAGGAAGGCGGCCGCCTGGCCGACCTGAGCGCCCGGCTGGAGGCCTTGCGCGCGCTGCAGGAAAAGGTGCAGACCGAAGGCAAGCTCAAGCCCTGGCTGGCCAAACACGGCCTGGAGGGTCTGGCCGGGCTGTGGACCCGCATCCACATCGAGCCCGGCTGGGAAACCGCGCTGGAAGCGGCGCTGCGCGAGCGGCTGAACGCCTTGTCGGTGGGCAAGCTGGACATCGTGCGGGCGTTTGCCGCCGATGCACCACCCGCCAAGCTGGCTTTCTACGCCACACCCGCCGCCGCGATTGCCAACACGCACCGCACGCTGCCGCGGCTGTCGGACCTGCTGCGTTTGAACGACGCCGGCCTGGCCGCGCTGCTGAACGACTGGCTGGAAGGGGTCTACACCGCCGCCAGCCTGGACGAAGCGCTGGCCCAGCGCAGTCAGCTCACACACGGCGAGGTCATCGTCGTGCGCGAAGGCCACGCGGTCTCGCAATTTGCCGTCAGCTTCTACGCACCCGATTCCGAGCAGGCCGGCATGCTGGCCCGTGCGCAGGAGATCGAAAACCTTGACCGCCAGCAGCGCGCGCAGACCCTGATCGCCGACGATGCGCGCACCGCCTCCGTGCGCCTGGAAGCGGCCTACACCGAGGCATCGCTGCGGCTGGCCACGGCCCGGCGTGAAGCCGGTGAGGCGCAAACCCGCGCCCACCAGCTGCAGGTGGAGCTGCTGCGCCTGACGCAGCAGGCCGAAGCCGCCAACAGCCGGCGCGAACAACTCGCCGGCGAGCTGGCCGAGCTGGACGCGCAGGCCGACGAGATCCAGGAAAAGAGGCTCACTGGCGAAGCCCGCTTCGAAGAGCTGGACCTGCAGCTGGGCAGCACACAAGAGCGCCACGCCGAGCTGGAAGATGCCGTGATCGCCGCCGAGCGCCGGCTGTCCAATGCGCGGGAGCAGCTGCGTGCGCTGGAGCGCCAGGCGCAGGAAGCGCAGTTCCAGGCGCGGCAGCTGTCCGCCCGGCGTGGTGAACTGCAGCGGTCCATCGAAACCGCTGCGCAGCAGGTGGCCAACAACGTCGAGGCGGCACGCGCCGTCGAGCACGAGCTGGCCAACTTCGACGACGCTGCGGCCCAGGCCGGGCTGCAGCAGGCCCTGGCGCTGCGCCTGGAGCGCGAGCAGATCCTGGCCGCCGCCCGCAGCGCCTACGACGACCTGAGCGCCAAGCTGCGCGCCGCCGACGAACAACGCCTGCAGTTCGAGCGCAGCCTGGACCCGCTGCGCGAACGCACCGCCAAGCTGCAGCTGGAGCAACAGGCCGCGCAGCTGGGCGGCGCGCAGTACCTGGAACAGCTCACCAACGCCGCGGTGGACATGGCGGCCATCGCTCAATCCATCGAAGAAGGCGGCGTCAAGCTCTGGGGCCTGCAAGGCGAGATCGACCGCATCACGCGCGAGATCAACGCGCTGGGCGCGGTGAACCTGGCGGCGCTGGACGAGCTGACCAGCTCGCGCGAGCGCAAGACCTTCCTGGACGCGCAGAACGCCGACCTGAACGAGGCCATCCAGACCCTGGAAGACGCGATCCACAAGATCGACCTCGAAACCCGCGACCTGCTGAAGGCCACCTTCGACAAGGTCAACGAGGGCTTCGGCGTCATGTTCCCCAGCCTGTTCGGCGGTGGCAACGCCCGCCTGGTGATGACGGGCGACGAGATCCTGGACGCCGGCGTGCAGGTGATGGCCCAGCCGCCCGGCAAGAAGAACAGCACCATCCATTTGCTCTCGGGTGGCGAAAAGGCGCTCACCGCGATCGCGCTGGTGTTTGCGATCTTCCAGCTGAACCCGGCGCCGTTCTGCCTGCTGGACGAGGTGGACGCGCCGCTGGACGACGCCAACACCGAGCGTTACGCCAAGCTGGTGAGCGAGATGTCCAAGGGCACGCAGTTCCTGTTCATCAGCCACAACAAGATCGCGATGG
>CAYTWU010000418.1:0-3077 GCA_964442175.1 uncultured Rubrivivax sp. | reverse complement strand
GGGCCGACCGCTGTGTGGCGCCCGCCGGCTCGGCCGCTCTTGCGGCCGCAGCGCCGAAGGCCGTCGTGCAGCATCGCTGCTTCGACGGCCTGGCGCACGAGATCTTCAACGAGCCGGAGCAGGACCAGGTGCTGTCACACCTGCTGTCCTGGCTCTCGGGGCTCACTTGGCCGACTGCGCCAGGCGCACGCCCGCTTGTTGGCCGGCCTGCGGGTTGAAGGCATAGGCTTCGCGGTCGATCACGGCCACCTCGCCGCCGCGGATCGCGGCCAGGGTCTCGGCGACCACTTGCGCGCGGGTCTTGCCGACCTTCACCTGCTCGATGTAACCGGCGCTCCAGGCCTTGATGGTGCCGTCCTGGCGGGCCTGGGCCAGTTCGCTGGCCACTTGTGCCGTGCTCTTGGTCGAAGCGACGTTCATCCAGGCGTCCGACGTGGCTTCCTGGGCAAAGGCGGTGCTGCCGATCAGGGCGAAAGCGGCGGCGGCGAAGAATTGCTTGCTGTTCATGATGGGATCCTTTTCAGTGACATGGACGGTTGACGATTCCGGGCGGTGGGCTGGTTCAGCGTTCTGCGCCGGGTCGGTGAGTCGTTGTTCGTGTGTGGCTCATCGATGGACTCAACTGTAGGCATTGACCCACTGCGAATAAAGGTGATGCATCCAAACGCTTCATTGCTGCGTGCGCAACAATAGAAGCCATGGACCAACTCAGAGCGATGCGGGTGTTTGCCCGTGTCATCGACGAAGGCAGCTTCGCCGCGGCCTCCCGCGCGCTGGACCTGGCGCCCGCCGTGGTCACCCGCGTGGTGGCCGAACTGGAGGAGCACCTGGGTGCGCGGCTGATGAACCGCACCACGCGCAAGCTGGCGCTGACCGAGGTGGGCGCGGACTACCTGGAGCGTGTGCGCCGCATCCTGGCCGATGTGGACGAAGCCGAGGCCATGGCCAGCGCCGACACGCAGGAGGCGCGTGGGGTGGTGCGGCTGCTGGTGCCGCCGGCGGTGTCGGTGCACCAGCTGGCCAAGCACCTGCCGCGCTTGCGCCAGCTGCACCCGAACGTGAAGCTGGAGATCGACGCCTTCGGCCCGGTGGAAGCCGGCAGCGAAGCGCACGACATCTCCATCGTCTGGACGCGCACGGCGCTGAACGGCGAGTTCATCGCGCGCCGCCTGGCGCGCACCGAAACCATCATCTGCGCGTCGCCGGAGTACCTGGACCGGCGCGGCCGGCCCTTGCACCCGTCGGAGCTGACCGGGCACGACGCGGTGCTGGCGCCGATCGCCGAACTGCAGCGTGGCCTCACGTTCTACAGCGGCGCCTTTGGCGACGACGAACCCGGTGGCGAGCAGGTCACCGTGATGCCCGGCAACCCGGTGTTGACCACAGCGCATGTGGACACCATCTACGCTGCGGCGCTGGCCGGCCTGGGCATCACCGGCCTGCCCAGCTACGTGGCCGAAGACGCGCTGATGGAACACGCGCTGGAGCGCATCCTGCCCGAGTGGCATTTGTTCAGCGCCACGCTCTGGGCCACCATGCCCTCGCGCCAGCACCTGCCGGCGCGCACGCGCGCGGTGCTGGATTTCCTGCTGCAGATCTTCGGCGGCGAAGACCGCGACCCCTGGCTGGCCGCCGCCGGCTGTGAAACACTGCGCCTTCCACCAGGAGCCCGCCGATGAACGCCCGCGACCCGAACCTGCCCCTGCAACCCGACGAAGCCAGTGCGCTCGGGGCCTTTGCCACCGCCGCCTGGGACCAGCGCATCGTGCCTGCGCTGACCGATTACATCGCCGTGCCCAGCAAGAGCCCGATGTTCGACGCCGACTGGGCCGCCAACGGCCTGATCGAACGCGTGGTGCGCGACGCAGCGCAGTGGGTGGAGTCGCGCAAGGTGCCCGGCCTGACGCTGGAGGTGATCCGCCTCGAAGGCCGCACGCCGGTGATCTTCTTCGAGATCCCGGCGACACGGGCCGAGGCCGGCGACACGGTGCTGCTCTACGGCCACCTGGACAAACAACCCGAGTTCAACGGCTGGCGCCGCGACCTCGGCCCCTGGACGCCCAAGTACGAAGACGGCTTGCTCTACGGCCGCGGCGGCGCCGACGATGGTTATGCCGTCTACGCCGCCATCACCGCGATCGAGGCCCTGCAGGCCCAGGGCCTGCCGCACCCGCGCTGTGTGGGCCTGATCGAGACCTGCGAAGAAAGCGGTTCCTACGACCTGCCCGTGTACCTGGACGCGCTGCGCCCGCGCCTGGGCCAGGTCGGCCTGGTGGTCTGCCTGGACAGCGGCGCCGGCAACTACGACCAGCTCTGGCTCACGACCAGCCTGCGCGGCATGGTCAGCGGCGTGCTGAAGGTGGAGGTGCTGAGCGAAGGCATCCACAGCGGCGATGCCTCCGGCCTGGTGCCCAGCAGCTTCCGCATCCTGCGCCAGGTGCTGGACCGGCTGGAAGACAGCCAGACCGGCGAACTGCTGCCGCAGAGCTTCCACTGCGAGGTGCCCGGTTCGCGCCTGGCGCAGGCCCAGGCCACGGCCGCGATCCTGGGCGACGAGGTCTGGAAGCGCATGCCCTGGGCCTGCGGGGCCGACGGCGGCGCGGTGCTGCCCACCACCACCGACCCGGTGCAGGGCCTGCTCAACCGCACCTGGCGGCCCACGCTCAGCGTCACCGGCGTCGAAGGTTTCCCGGAACTCAGGAACGCGGGCAACGTGCTGCGCCCCTACACCGCCTTCAAGCTCAGCCTGCGCCTGCCGCCGCTGGTGGACGATCACGCGGCCTCGGTGCGGCTGAAGGCTTTGCTCGAGGACAACGCGCCCTACAACGCCAAGGTCAGCTTCCACCCCGACGGCCGTGCCGGCGCGTTGGGCGCCACCGGATGGAATGCGCCAGAACTCTCGCCATGGCTGGAGCGCGCGCTGAACGCGGCGTCGAACACCCACTTCGGCGCGCCGGTGGGCTACATCGGCCAGGGCGGCACGATCCCGCTGATGAGCATGCTGCAGCAGGGCTTCCCGAAGGCGCAGATGATGGTCTGCGGCGTGCTCGGCCCGAAGAGCAACGCGCACGGGCCCA
>CAYTWU010000417.1:0-3085 GCA_964442175.1 uncultured Rubrivivax sp. | reverse complement strand
GGGCTTGCCGGTTTCGCACCAGATCAGGTAGGAGTACGGCGCGTAGGCCAGGCCGCGGCTGATGGACTGCTCCAGGCCGTTGCGCGTCTTGAAGAAACCTTCCACCGTGCGCTCGCCGGTCATGAAGGGTTTGTCGTTGTCGTCCACGTCGCTGGTCACCAGGTCGGCGGCTTCGGCGTCGGTGCGGGCCAGCAGGATGGTGGGCGTGCCCATCACGTCGGCGGCCAGGCGCGCGGCGGTGAGCTTGGCCACCGCTTCACGCGTGGGCACCAGCACCTTGCCACCCATGTGGCCACACTTCTTGACGCTGGCGAGCTGGTCCTCAAAGTGCACGCCGGCAGCACCGGCGTCGATCATCGACTTCATCAGCTCGAAGGCGTTGAGCACGCCGCCGAAGCCGGCTTCCGCGTCGGCCACGATGGGGGCGAAGAAGTCGATGTCGTCCTTGCCTTCGCTCCACTGGATCTCGTCGGCGCGCTTGAACGTGGCGTTGATGCGCTCGACGACCTTGGGCACCGAGTCCACCGCGTACAGGCTCTGGTCGGGGTACATCTCGCCGTTGCTGTTGGCGTCACCCGCCACCTGCCAGCCGGACAGGTAGATGGCCTTCAGGCCGGCCTTGACCTGCTGCATGGCCTGGTTGCCGGTGAGCGCGCCCAGGCTGTTGATGAAGGGCTCGGTGTTCAGCAGCGTCCAGAGCTTCTCGGCGCCGCGCTTGGCCAGCGTGTGCTCGATGGGCATGGAGCCGCGCAGGCGCACCACGTCGGCGGCGCTGTAGCCGCGCTGGATGCCCTTCCAGCGCGGGTTCTCGGCCCATTCCTTGGCGAGGGCGGCGGCTTGTTGTTCACGGGTGAGTGCGGTCATGGCGATGCTCCTGAAGGGGATGGAAAAGCGGGGAATCAACACCTTCAGCGTAACGGCGCCGCCGCGCGCCGCCAAGACTTATGTCTTATATAAGACAAAAGATAGAGTTCAAATAAAACAATGACTTAGGTGATACATCCCACTATACGGAACGGCATTCAGCGCTTTGCAACGTCATGCGGCAGTGCAGCATCAACGGATTCCGCAATGCGAAATGCTCTGCTTGGCGGTGAAATTCAGGCGCCGGCCAGCCAGCGGGCATACACCTGGTCGGCCATGCGCTGCTGCCGGGCCAGGTGCATGCGTGTGGCAGCGGCCAGCTCGGCCACGTCCTGCACGGTGGGCCCCACGGCACCGCGCTCGTCGTGCAGCCAGTCGTCCAGCTTGGCCTGGTCCACCTCCAGGTGGAACTGCATCGCCAGGTGGGGGCCGAGCGCAAAGGCCTGGTGCGGGCAGGCGGCACTGCCGGCCAGCGGGGTGGCGCCCGGCGGCAGGGCAAAGGCCTCGTGGTGCCACTGCATCACCACCGACGGTGGCACGGTGCCAAACCAGGCCGCTGCAGCGGGCGCCCAGTGCAGCGGCTGCCAACCGATCTCCGGCGCCGGCGAGGCGGTGACCGCCGCGCCCAGGGCACGCGCCATCAACTGCCCGCCCAGGCAGTGGCCGATCACCGGCACACCCGCTGCCACGGCCTGGCGGATCAGCACCTCGGCCTGGCGCAGCGAGGGCAGCGGGTCGTTCGCGCTCATCTCGCCGCCCAGGATGGCCAGCGCGCGGTAGCCCTCCAGCGTTGCGGGGAAGCTGTCGCCGGCCTCGGTGTTGCGCACTTCGAAGGGCAAACCGGCGCGTTTCAGCCAGGTGGCCAGGTAGGCGGGCCCGTCCCGCGTCAGGTGCTGCAGGACCAGCACCGGGGCTTGCGCTCTAATCGCCATGGTCCATTGTCACCAAGACCCGTTGATGAGTTCCTTCGCCTATTTGTCCGACACCGGTTTCATCAAGGCCCCGCCGGCCCAGGACCAGCCCTTTGCCGTGGCCGGCATCGCCTGGGACGGCGCCACCACCAACCGCCCGGGCGCGCGCTTCGGCCCGCGTGCGATCCGCACCGCCAGCCACATGCTGTGCGATGGCATGCACCCGCTGTTCGATGTGGCGCCTGAGGGCCTGTTGGGCGATGCCGGCGACCTGGCCCTGCCCAACACCTCGCTGACCGGCATGCGCGAGGCGATGGGGGCGCCGGTGGCCGCGCTGATCCGCCGCCACCACATGGCCTGGATAGGCGGCGACCACTCCATCACGCTGCCGCTGCTGCGGGCCTACCGCGCCTGGTTGGGCCGGCCGCTGGCGGTGCTGCACTTCGACGCGCACTGCGACACCTGGACGGACCATTTCGGCGAGCCCAGCGGCCACGGCACCTGGGTGTATGAGGCCATCGAAGAAGGCCTGGTCGTGCCCCAGTGTTTTGTGCAGGTCGGCATCCGCTCGGCCGGGGAACGCGCGGCCCGCGAGTACGTCAACGACCGTGGCGGACGCATCCACACCGCGCGCCAGCTGCGCGGCGTCGAGGGTTCGGCCGCATTGAAGCCCGTGCTGGACGACCTGCGCGCCCGTCTGGCGGCGCATGGCCAACCGCCGCTGTACCTGAGCCTGGACATCGATTGCCTGGACCCTGCGTTTGCGCCCGGCACCGGCACACCCGAACCCGGTGGGCTGAGCACCAACCAGGTGCTGACCCTGCTCGAAGATGGCGCCGACCTGCCCTGGATCGGCATGGATTGTGTGGAGGTTGCACCGGCCTACGACCATGCCGAGCTGACCAGCTACGCCGCGGCACACTTCGTCTGGACCTACCTGTGCGGCCGCGTGGCCGCGCAGTCCCGCAAAACTTGATCGTGCGCAAGGCCGGGCGTGGCCGGCACCGAAGAATCGCGTCATCAGGAGGTCCCCGATGAACGCCCAACGCACACGCCCTGCCCGCCCTGCCGTCAACGAGCCCGAGGGCTTCGAAGCCCTGGACCGCACCCACGTCGAGGTGATGCAGGTGCTCGGCATCCTGGCGCAGTTGCTCGACCATGTGGACGACAACGGCCCGGACGAGGCGGCCCGCCGCATGGCCCGTGAGGTGCGCAGCTTCTTCGAAGGCCGCGCCCGCCAGCACCATGCCGACGAAGACGAGCAGGTTTTCCCTGCCCTGCTGGCCAGTGGCGATGAAGACCTGGTGCAT
>CAYTWU010000416.1:0-3087 GCA_964442175.1 uncultured Rubrivivax sp. | reverse complement strand
CAGCCGGCGGGCGCGGGCCACGTCGGTGGCCAGGCGCTCGGCGTCGTCGAGTGCGGTGGTCACGCCGTCCAGCGGCGCGGCAATGTGCGCCAGCCGGCTGGCCAGCACGATCTCGCAGCGGAACGGCAGCAGCTCGTCTTCGGCCGCGTCGCGCAGGCCCAGGTCGACCTGGAAGTCGAGGTGGCCGAAGGCCAGGCGTTCGACCCCGGGCA
Source organism: uncultured Rubrivivax sp. (assembly GCA_964442175.1). Lineage (GTDB taxonomy): Bacteria > Pseudomonadota > Gammaproteobacteria > Burkholderiales > Burkholderiaceae_C > Rubrivivax. Next base: position 2,875 of record CAYTWU010000416.1, on the reverse strand, counting down.
CCGCGGCGATCGCACGCACCGCCGCCAGGCCCGCAGCCGATTCGATCAGCGGCACCAGCGCCAGGCCGGGGCAGCGCGCGGCCAGCATCGCCAGCACGGCCGGGTCCTCGGCCTTGGGCAGCACGACGGCGGCCACCGCGGGCAGGTCCAGCAGCGCCACGTCGTCGTTGAACCAGCCGGTGTCGGCGGCGTTCAGCCGCACGGCCACACGCGCGTGGGTGCGCGCCAGCCAGGCCACCAACAGCGCGCGGGCACGGGCCTTGTCGGCGGGTGGGACCGCGTCTTCCAGGTCGACGATCACCTGGTCGGCGCCGGCGGCCAGCGCCTTGTCGAAACGCTCCGGCCGGTCACCGGGCACAAACAGCCAGGCGCGGCTCATGGCGGCAGCCAGGTGCCGACAGATGCGGGGCCATCAAGCGTCCACACACGTTCGATCACGGCACGCATCTCCGCCTCGCTCGCCCCGCCGCGGTAGGCCGCCAGCTTCAGCGCCTTGGCCTCCAGCTCGGGCCGGCTCAGCGTGTTGCCGGGGTCGCCCTTGGGTTCGTCCACGCGCCCGGCCAGGCGGCGGCCGTCCCTGGTGAGCACCTCCACCTTGCCGATCCAGCGCGCCGGGTAGGCGCTGTCCACCTCGGTGTCCAGCACCATGTGCACCCGGTCGCGGAAGGCCTGCACACGCGCCGCGCGGTAGTCGGCGTCGAACTCGCCCAGGCCCGCGTGGCCGTGGATCGCGGCGATGGCCAGCACCGTGCCCATCGAGAACTTGGCCTGGTGCACGGTCTGCGGGTCGGTCACCGGGCCCAGCACGTCGATGGCCCCCTGGTGCACGAAGGTGGTGACCCGTTCGACGTCGTCGGTGCCCAGGCCATGGCTGCGCAGCACCTGCAGCAGCGCGTCGGCGGCCGGGTGGGTGTGGCGGCACGACGCGTGGTACTTGAACGAGGTTTCGGCCGTGGCCCAGCGTGTGCCCAGGTCGTCGACCAGGCGCGCGGGGTCGGCGTCGCTGGACATGCCGGCGGCCATGCCCTGCGGGCCTTCGAGGATGTGCTGCGCGCCGGTCAGGCCATCGGCCGCCAGGTAAGCCGCGGCCAGGCCGGTGGACGCCGCATGCGCGGTGTGCAGCTGTTTGGAATCGGCCGCGTCACGCAGGAACTCCCACAGCCCCGCGGCCTGCGTGCCGGCGCTGCCGAAGGCGTGCAACATCAGGTCCGGCGACAGGCCCAGCAGCCGGCCCACCGCAGCCGCCGCGGCCACCGACCCGGCGGTGCCCGTGGTGTGGAACACCTTGTAGTGCGAGCGGCCCAGGAATTCACCCACACGGATGCCCACCTCGTAGCCCGCGACGCTGGCCACCAGCAGATCCCGCCCGCTTCGGCCCAGGGCCTGCGCCACCGCCAGCGCGGCCGGAAAAACCACCGCCGCGGGGTGGAACACCGAGCCGTTGTGCACATCGTCCTGCTCGGCAAAGTGCGAGGCCGCGGCGTTGACGGCCGCGGCCACCATCGGGCTGCTGCCGCGGCGGTGGATCAGCACCTCGCTGGCGCCCCCGACGGGCCCTTGCGACAACCAGAAACGCGCCAGCGTCTCCACCGGCCGCGCGCCCTTGCCCGCGAGCGCAGACGCCAGCCAATCGAGGAACAGGTCTTCGGTGCGGCGCAGCACCGGCCCGGGAATGCTGGCGTGCTGCAGCGTCGCGGCAAAGCTTGCCAGCGTGCGGCTCGGATGGGGATCACTCATGCAGGCAAGTCCTTCAGACCGCGCCGCTGGCGTGCAGCGCGGCGATCTCATCGGGCGTGTAGCCCAGTTCGGCCAGCAGCGCGTCGGTGTGCGCGCCAACGGCCGGGATGGCGCCCAGCTGCGGCTCGAAACTGTCCGGCAGCGCCGGCGGGCGGAACACCGGCATCGGGCCACTGGGGCTGGCCACCTCGGCCAGGCGGCCGCGTGCCAGCAGCTGTTCGTGCTGCCAGACGTCGGCCATCGTGTTCAGGCGTGCGTTCGCAATCTGCGCCGCTTCCAGCCGCTGGATGACCTGCGCCGCGCTGAGTTGCGCAAACACATCCAGCACCAGGGCACGCAGCACCGCGCGGGACTCGACACGTTTCGGGTTCGAGTCGAAGCGAGTGTCGCGCGCGAGTTCGGGCTGCAGCAGCACCTTGTCGCAGAACAGCCGCCATTCACGTTCGTTCTGCAGGCCCAGCATCACGGTCCTGCCGTCGCCGGCCACAAAGGGGCCATAGGGGTAGATCGTGGCGTGTGCAGCGCCGGCGCGTGGCGGCGGCTCGGCGCCATCGAGGGCGTAGTACAGCGGAAAACTCATCCACTCGACCATGGCCTCCAGCATCGACACGTCCAGGCGGCAACCCTGGCCCGTGCGCCCGCGCTGGATCAGCGCGGCCAGGATGCTGCTGTAGGCGTACATGCCGGCCGCGATGTCGGCGATCGAGGCGCCGGCCTTGGCGGGTGCGTCGGGCTGGCCGGTGACCGACAGGAAACCGGCTTCGCTCTGGATCAGCAGGTCGTAGGCCTTCTTGTCGCGCATCGGGCCCGGGTGCGCGGGGTCGTCGCCGTAGCCGCTGATGTCGCAGACGATGAGCCGCGGGTGCTTTTCCTTCAGCGCCTCGTAGGACATGCCCAGGCGTGCCGCGGCACCCGGTACCAGGTTCTGCACCAGCACATCGGCCTGGCCCACCAGGCGCTGCATCACCTGCTGCGCGGCGGCTTGTTTGAGGTCCAGCGTCAGGCTTTCCTTGCCGCGGTTGGTCCAGACGAAGTGCGAGCTCAGGCCGCGTGCACGTTGGTCGTAACCCCGGGCCTGGTCGCCACCGCCGGTGCGTTCGATCTTGATGACACGCGCGCCCAGGTCGGCCAGCTGGCG
>CAYTWU010000415.1:0-3088 GCA_964442175.1 uncultured Rubrivivax sp. | reverse complement strand
CGGCCCCGGCCGCTTCGGCGCCGTCAGCCGAGGCCCCGGCCTTGGTGGCCTCAGCGCCCGCGCCCAAACCCAAGCCGGCCCCGCGCCCGGCCCCGGCGCCCGCGCCTGAACCCGGCTTCCTGGACGGCCTGCTCGAGAACCCGCTGGTGGTGCCGGGCGCCGGCGTGCTGGTGGCCCTGCTCGTGGGCCTGGGCGTGTACCGCCTGCGCGGCCGTTTCCGCAAGCCGGGCGGCGAAACCTCGTTCCTGGAAAGCCGGCTGCAGCCCGATTCCTTCTTCGGCGCCAGCGGCGGCCAGCGCATCGACACCCGCGAGGCGCCGTCGAGCACGGCCTCGTCGTCGATGAGCTACTCGCTGAGCCAGCTGGATGCCATCGGCGACGTGGACCCGGTGGCCGAAGCCGACGTCTACCTGGCCTACGGCCGCGACCTGCAGGCCGAAGAGATCCTGAAGGAGGCCATGCGCGCCACGCCGGAGCGCCAGGCCATCCGCGTGAAGCTGCTGGAGGTCTACGCCAAGCGCCGCGACACCAAGGGTTTCGAACTGCTCGCCACCCAGGTCTATTCGATGACCAAGGGCGAGGGCGAAGACTGGGAGAAGGCGCAGGAACTGGGCCGCTCCATCGACCCCGACAACAGCCTCTACCAGCCGGGTGGCCAGCCCGAGGCGGTGATGATGAGCGGCGGCGAGATGGTCGAGCCGCTGGCCATGACCACGTTGCCGGCGTCGCAGAAGCCGGTGTCGTCGTTGCCGCCGGAAGTGGCCAACCTGTCCACCGACCTCGACCTGGACCTGGACGTCGACCTGGACGCTCCCACCTCGCCCGGCAGCGCCGACATCTCGCCCACCGAGATGACACAGCCGTTTGCCACCGGCGCCGCCATGCCCGCCGACCAGACGATCGAGTTCGACCTGCCGCGTGAAACCGGCCCGGGCGACCTGGACTTCGAACTGCCCGTGACCACCGAAGCGCACCCGCGCCCGGCGGCGCCACCGGCATCGGACTTCGGCAGCCTCGATTTCGACCTCGAGCCGCCCACCGCGGCCACCGAACGCCCGGCCGCGACCTCCGACTTCGGCGACTTCCAGCTGTCCCGTTCGCCCGACGACGCCCCGCCGGTGTCGGAGTACGGCAGCCTGACCGACGACCCGCTGGCCCGCAAGCTGGAACTGGCCGAAGAGTTCCGCCAGATCGGGGACATGGAAGGCGCGCGCGACCTGCTCGAAGAGGTCATCGCCAAGGCCGATGGCAGCCTGAAGGCCAAGGCACAAGGCATGCTGGATCGCCTGGCCTAGTGTCCGAGCGGGACGGCGGGCTGCGGCGGCTGGCGCTGGGCGTCAGCTACCGCGGCACGGCCTACCACGGCTGGCAATCGCAGCCCGGGGGCCGCACGGTGCAGGACCGGCTGGAACACGCGCTGGCGCAGTTCGCCGCCGCGCCCGTGGCCACCGTTTGCGCTGGCCGCACCGACAGCGGCGTGCACGGGCTGAACCAGGTGGTTCACCTGGACCCGCCCGTCGAACGCGATCCCTTTTCCTGGGTGCGCGGCAGCAACCGTTACCTTGATCCCGACATCGCGCTGCAGTGGTGCCAGCCCGTGCCCGCGGACTTCCACGCCCGCAACAGCGCGCGTGGCCGGCGCTACCGCTACCTGCTGCGCGAATCGGCCGTGCGCCCGGCGCTGGAGGCCGGCCTGGTGGGCTGGACCTTTCGCCCGCTGGATGGCGATGCCATGCGCCAGGCCGCCCAGCACCTGATCGGCGAACACGACTTCACGTCCTTCCGCGCAGCGGCCTGCCAGGCGCTGAGCCCGGTGAAGACGCTGCGTGCGATCCAGATCCAGCAGCGCGGCACGCTCTGGCGCTTTGACTTCGATGCCAGTGCCTTCCTGCACCACATGGTGCGCAACCTGATGGGTTGCCTGCTGGCCGTGGGCAGCGGCCGCCAGCCGCCTGGCTGGATGGCCGAGGTGCTGGCCGCGCGCAGCCGCGATGCCGCCGCGCCCACCTTTGCCCCCGACGGTCTGTACTTCGTCGGCCCGTACTACGATGCCAGCCTCGGCCTGCCCACCCACACGGCGGCCATGGATTGGCTGCCTTGACCCCCACCTCAGCACACCGCACCCGCATCAAGATCTGTGGCCTCACGCGCGAGGCCGATGTCGATGCGGCCGTGGCCGCCGGGGCCGATGCCATCGGGTTTGTGCTGTACCCGCGCAGCCCGCGTGCGGTGGACGCGGCGCGTGCCGGTGTGCTGGCGCGCCGGCTGCCGCCCTTCGTGACCCCCGTGCTGTTGTTCGTCAACGCCACGCCGGCCGAGGTGGCGAGTGGGCTGGAGGCCGTGCCGAACGCGCTCCTGCAGTTCCACGGCGACGAGACCTCGGCCGACTGCGATGCGGCCGGCCACCCCTACCTGCGGGCCGTGCGCATGGCGCCGGGGGTCAATTTGTTAGACTTGGCGCGTCGTCACCCCCGTGCGGCCGGGCTGTTGCTGGACGCCCATGTCGACGGTTACGGGGGCGGTGGAAAGGTCTTCGATTGGTCACTGATTCCTCGCGGCGTGCCCGCTCCGGTCGTTTTGTCTGGTGGGTTGAATCCTGCCAGCGTGACCGATGGCATCGCGCAGATCCGGCCCTGGGCCGTTGACGTGAGCTCCGGCGTGGAATCGGCCAAGGGCATCAAGGATGCCGGGCTGATGCGCCGGTTCTGCCAGGCGGTGCGCGACACCGATGCCCGCCTCGCCGACCAGTCCTGAAAGTTGCACCATGTTCGAGTACCAACAACCCGACGCCCGCGGGCATTTCGGGCCCTACGGCGGCACGTTTGTCGCCGAGACCCTGATCCATGCACTCGATGAACTCAAGGCCGAGTGGGACGCCGCGCGCGCCGACCCGGCCTTCATGGCCGAGTTCCGCCACGAGCTCAAACATTTCGTCGGCCGCCCCAGCCCGATCTACCACGCCAACCGGCTGAGCCGCGAGGTGGGCGGCGCGCAGATCCACCTCAAGCGCGAAGACCTCAACCACACGGGCGCGCACAAGATCAACAACACCATCGGGCAGGCGCTGCTGGCGCGGCGCATGGGCAAG
>CAYTWU010000414.1:0-3094 GCA_964442175.1 uncultured Rubrivivax sp. | reverse complement strand
CCGCCCAGGGCAGGATGAACAGCAGCGACAGCGCCTTCACCCACCAGCGGGTCTGCACGAAGAAACCCGACAGGCCCAGGGCGATGACCATCTTCAGGTTCACCGCCACGAGCAGGAAGACCAGCGTGTTGATCGCGGTGCGGAAGAAGACCGGGTCATCGGCCAGCTGCACGTAGCTGGCCGGGTCGCGCGCCAGCCAGAGCCCGTAACACACGGGGTAGACCACGAACACCACGAAGATCAGCAGGTAGGGCAGCACCAGCAGGCGGCCCCAGAACTCCCAGGGGCTCAGCGCCTTGGCAGGCTTGGGCGCCGGTGTGCCGGCGAAGGTGGCGGTGTTCATGGTGGATGGATTCGGGCAGCGCCCCGCCACCGCCAGCAGCCCCGCAGGGTGCTGGACGGCAGCGGCTCAGCGCAGACTCAGTTGGCGACGGCCTTGATGCGGGCGATCATCTCGTCCACGGCCTTGTCCACCGGCACCTTCTCGTTCAGCACCCGGTTCATCGCCTTGGCCCAGACGTTTTCGTTGTTCAGCACCGTGAACTTGTAGTTCTTGGTGAATTCGAACGGCGTCGTGCCCGCCATGAACTGGTTGTAGACCGTGGTGCGGTGCGGGTCGCTCTTCCAGAACGGGCTTTGCTGCGCGGTCTTCTGCACCGGGAACCAACGGCCCTGCGAACCTTCCACATAAGGCGTCAGGTTGGCCTCGTCCAGCATGAACGAGACGAACTGCTTGGCAGCCGCCTTGTTCTTGGCGTCCTTGAAGATCACGCCGACCTTCACCGCGGCACGGTAGGTCATCTTGCTGCCGTCGGGTTTGTTCGGGAAGCCGGCCGTGGCGATCTTCTGCGTGTAGTTGGCCTTGGCCTCCTCACGCTGCGCCGGCGTCAGGGCCGCGTTGTTCATGTCGTCCAGCCACTTGGCCGCGATCGAGATCGTGGCGTTGTGCGTCATCGCGATGGTCTTGTTGTGGAACGCGACGTTGTTGTCCGGGTCCTTCCAGTTGGTGGACGAAGGCGGTGTGCAGCCCTTGCCGTACACCATGGTGTAGTCGTTGATGGCGTTGATCAGGCCCTGGCGCACCGCCGGGTCGTCCACCAGCACCTTGCCGGAATCGCTGACCAGCTTGACGTTGTGCGCGTCCATGAAGGTCAGGAACGAGTAGAACGAGTCGCTGGAATCCACGCCCATCGGGAAGCCGGTGCCGAAGGCACGCTTGCCGGTCTTCTGGCGGTAGCCGTTGTGCACCTTGTTGCACCAGAAATCCCAGTAACCGGCCCAATCCTTGGGGATGTCGCTTTCCTTGAAGCCGGCGTCGGTGACCATGTCCTTCCAGTACTGGATGTGCATGGTCTGCTGCTTGATCGGGAAGGCGTAATACGCCCGGCTCTTGGTGGCGTCGTTGTACAGGAAGGTGGTGGACAGCGCCTGCGGCTCGAACTTGCTGCGCAGCGGGTCGATGATGCTGGTCAGGTCTTCGAGCTTGCCCTCGTAGGCCCACTTGGCGGCCACCTGGAAGTCGTACACGTCGGCATACGACACGTCGGGCGGGTTGCCAGCGTCCATCGCGGCGACGGACTTCGGGATCGACTCCTGCGGGGCGTACAGGCTCAGGTCGATCTTGACCTTGGGGTACTTGGCCTCGAACTTCTTGATGGCGGCGAACAGCGCATCGTCTTCGCCCTTGTAATAACCCTTGGCCCACCAGACGGTGAGCTTCTCCTGCGCGAGCACGGGGCCCGAGGCCACCAGGCCCGCGCCCACCAGCGCGGCCATCAACATCTTCAGCTTCATGCGTGAGTCTCCTGCAAGGATGGCGTCGGTCGCGCCGGGGTTGTCTCGTGGTCTTATCGTATGATGATTGAAGCGGCCGCGGCCCGGGGATTTCCCTGAACTCAGCGCAGCTCCGGCACCGGCGTCAGCGCCTTGCGGCCGGCAAAGTGCTCGCGCAGGTTGTCGAAACACAGGTCGGCCATGGCCTGGCGCGTAGCCGTGGTCGCGCTGCCGATGTGCGGCGCCAGCACCACCTGCGGCAGCGCCTTCAGGCGCTCGGGCACGGTCGGCTCGTTCTCGAACACGTCCAGCCCGGCACCACCCAGCAGGCCACGCTCCAGCGCATCGATCAGCGCGGCCTCGTCGACCACCGAGCCACGCGCCACGTTGACCAGGATGCCCTGCGGGCCGAGTGCGGCCATCACCTCGGCGTTGATCAGGTGCCTGGTGCCCGCACCCCCCGGTGTGATGACCACCAGGAAATCACTCTGCGCCGCCAGCGCCACCGGCGTCGGGTGGTACAGGTAGGGCAGCGCCGGCTTGGCACTGCGTGCGGTGTACGCGATCTTCATGCCGAAGGCTGCGGCGCGCAGCGCAATGGCCTGCCCGATGCGGCCCATGCCGACGATGCCCAGCCGCGCGCCCGACATCTTGCGGGCCAGCGGCATCGGGCCGGCGGGCCAGTGGCCCTCGCGCACGAAGCGGTCGGCCGCGGGCAACTGCCGGGCGGCGCACAGCATCAGGCCGATGGCGAGGTCGGCCACGTCGTCGTTCAGCACATCGGGTGTGTGCGTGACCATCACGCCCTGCGCCTTGGCCGCGGCCACGTCCACGCCGTCGTAACCCACGCCCATCACCGAGATGATCTCCAGCGCGGGCAGCTGCGCAATCAAGGCCGCCGGGATGCGGGATTCACCGCTGGCCGAGATGGCGCGGATGGTGGGCGCCACGGCCGCGAAGGCAGCCGGATCGGTTTCGTGCAGGCGCTCGTGCACATTGAAATGGGCAGCGAGCTGAGGCGCCAGCAAGGGCGAGGGTTTGGCAACGGCAAGCAGTTCAGGTGGTGACATCGGGACTTCTACGGCTGTGGTGTTCAATCGTCATACCATAGTATTCCGACAGACCGGGTGCCACCCGGGAAAGCCAGAACACGCCATGAGTGACACCCCGAAGAAGAAACCCTCCGAACTGCGCAGCCAGCAGTGGTTCGGCCGCCAGGACCGTGACGGCTTCGCCTACCGCAGCTGGGTCAAGGGCAAGGGTGTGCCGCACGACCAGTTCGATGGCCGGCCCGTGATCGGCATCTGCAACACCTTCAGCG
>CAYTWU010000413.1:0-3105 GCA_964442175.1 uncultured Rubrivivax sp. | reverse complement strand
CTGCAGTACTTCTTCACCAGCACGCCGCACCACAAGGTGCACTACGTGATGCTGGGGGGCGGCACCGCCACGTTGCCGGGCCTGAAGGACCGGGTCACCGACCTCACCGGATTTGCCTCGATGGTGGTCAACCCGTTCGAGGGCATGCAGCTGGGGTCCGCGGTGCGTGAGAGCCGGGTCCGCCGCGAGGCGCCGTCGTACCTGACGGCCTGCGGTCTGGCCATGCGGAGGTTCGTGCAGTGATCCTCATCAACCTGCTGCCGCACCGCGAGGAGAAGCGCCAGCAACGCAAGAAGGCCTTTTTTGTCGGCCTGGGGCTGGCGGCCGCCGCTGGTGCGGTGGCTGTCGGTGGGTGGTTTTCGGTGCTGCAGCAGATGCAGGCGGCACAAGCCTCGCGCAACGAGATGTTGCGTGCCGAGATCAAGAAGCTGGATGCGCAGATCAAGGACATTGCCCAGCTGCGCACCGAGATCGAGGCCCTGAAGGCGCGCCAGAAGGCCGTCGAGGACTTGCAGACCGACCGCAACACGCCGGTCTACCTGCTCAACGAGCTGGTCAAACAGGCGCCGGAAGGCATCTACCTCTCGGCCATCCGCCAGAACGGCAACCTGGTCACGATCACCGGCGTCGCGCAGACCAACGAGCGCGTCTCCGAGTTCCTGCGCAACACCTTGTACAACTCGCCCTGGCTCGAAAAACCCGAGCTGGTGGAGATCAAGGCGGCTGCGGTGCCCGCCGCCCAGGCCCGCGACCGCGAACGCGCCGCAGAGCAGCGACGCCTGTTCGACTTCACCATGCGCGTGTCGATCAAGCGCCCGCCGTCGGCGGCCAGCGAAGCTGACGCGGCATCGGCACCCAAAGGCAAGGCGCCGAACAAGCGCGCCGCGGCCAAGGCTTCGTGAGGACGGCGATGGCCCAAGCATCGAGCTTCAGTTTTGACGTGGTCAGCGGCTTCGAGCGCGCCGCATCGCAGTTCCGCGGCCTGAACAGCCGTGAACCCGGCCAGTGGCCGCCCTTGCCCAAGATCGGCGCCTGGACGGCGGCGGCCTTGGCGGTGGTCGCCGCAGGCTGGTTTGTGGTGGTGTCCGACGCCAACGACGCGCTGGTGGCCGAACGCGCCAAGGAAGACCCGCTGCGCAACGAGTTCCGCGACAAGCTTCGCCAGGCCGTGAACCTGGGCGAGCTGCGCAAGCAGAAGCTGCAGGTCGAGGAGTACGTCACCCAGCTCGAGAAGCAGCTGCCCGGCAAGGCCGAAATGGACGCGCTGCTGTCCGACATCAACCAGGCCGGGCTGGGCCGTGGCCTGCAGTTCGAGCTGTTCAAGCCGGGTCAGGTCGAGGTCAAGGACTATTACGCCGTGCTGCCGATCTCGGTGAAGGTCAGCGGCCGGTACCACGACATTGGCGCCTTCGGCGCCGACGTGGCCAACCTGTCGCGCATCGTCACGCTGCACAACATCGTCATCACGCGCCCGCCGCGCGACGCCAGCGCCACGACGCTCACGATGGAGGCCTCGGCACGCACCTACCGCTACCTGGACCCGGCGGAGGTGGACGAGCAGAAACAGCGCCGTGCCGCCGCAGCCAAGGGCAAGGGCGGTGACAACAAGGCCAAGGCCAAGGGGGCCGCCAAATGAGCAGCCCTCTCCAACGCGGCGGCGCCGTGCTGGCCCTGCTGGTGCTGGCCGGTTGCAGCGCCAACCAGGACGAGTTGCGCGGCTGGATGGATGCCCAGCGGCGTGACGTCAAGCCGGACGTGAAGGCGCTGGCGGCGCCCAAGAAGTTCGACCCGGAGCCGTACTCGGCGGCGCAGGCGGTGGACCCATTCAGTGCCCAGAAGCTGTCGGTGGCCATCAAGCAGGAGGCGCGGCAGCCCAATTCGCTGCTGGCCGCGGAGATGAACCGCCGCAAGGAACCACTCGAAGCCTATCCGCTGGACAGCATGTCCATGGTGGGCAGCGTGGCCCGGGGTGGCCAGCCGTTTGCCCTGTTGCGGGTCGACAACCTGCTGTACCAGGTCAAGCTGGGTGACTACCTGGGCCAGAATTTTGGCCGTGTCACCCGCATCGGCGAAACAGAAGTGACCCTGCGCGAGGTGGTGCAGGACGCGGCCGGCGAGTGGATCGAACGCCCCGCCAGTCTGCAGTTGCAGGAGAGGGCGCGATGAGCCAGCCGATCAGGAATACCGAGGAGATTCGCATCATGCACAAGTGGCGCGCCGGGCTGGCAGCGTTTGTCGTCGGTTGCTGCCTGCCGTTGGCCGCCTGGGCGCAAAACGCGATCCAGTCGATCACCAGCACCCAGCAGGCCGGTACCGAGGTCGTGCGTATCGAACTGAAAGAGGCACTCAAGACCGTGCCGACCGGGTTCTCCGTGCAGACGCCGCCCCGCATCGCGATCGACCTGCCCGGTGTGGGCAACGAACTGGGCCGCAGCGCCATCGACATCAACCAGGGCAACCTGCGCTCGGTCAGTGTGGCGCAGGCGGGTGACCGCACACGGCTGGTGCTGAACCTGAAGGCAGCCTCCAGCTACCGCGCACAGCTGGAAGGCAAGGCGCTGGTGCTGGTGCTGGACGGCATCGCCGGTGCCCCTGCCGTGGCGCAGGCGCCGGCGGCGACCTCGCCCGCCGCACCTGCCGCCGCTGCGACGCAGTTTGCACCCGCCCAGAACCAGGAAACGCAGGCTCTGCGCGACATTGATTTCCGCCGCGGCCCTGACGGGGCGGGTCGGGTGCTGGTCACCCTGCCCAGCACGCAGGTGGGGGTGGACATCCGCCAGCAAGGCCAGAGCCTGGTGGTCGAGTTCCTGCGGTCCACGCTGCCCGAGGCGCTGCGCCGCCGGCTGGACGTCACCGACTTCGGCACCCCGATCCAGAGTGTCTCCACCTTCCAGAGCGGTGACCGTGTGCGCCTGGTGGTGGAGCCGCGCGGTGACTGGGAGCACAGCGCCTACCAGACCGACAACCAGTTCGTGCTCGAAGTCCGGCCGATGAAGGTCGACCCGAACAAGCTCACGCAAGGCCCGGGGTTCCAGGGGGAGAAGCTGAGCCTGAACTTCCAGAACATCGAAGTGCGCGCGCTGCTGCAGGTGATCGCCGACTTCA
>CAYTWU010000412.1:0-3122 GCA_964442175.1 uncultured Rubrivivax sp. | reverse complement strand
TTTCCCTGCGACGCGGTCTTTGCGATGCACAACATGCCCGGCATCGCACAAGGCCACCTGGTGCTGCGCGAGGGCGCGGCGATGGCCTCGTCGGACTACGCCACCGTCACGCTGACGGGCCGGGGCGGCCATGGCGCCATGCCGCAGCACACGGCCGACCCCGTCGTCGCCGCGGCCAGCACGGTGATGGCGCTGCAGACCATCGTCGCGCGCAACATCGACCCGCTGCAGGCGGCGGTGGTCACCGTGGGTGCGATCCACGCCGGCGAGGCGAACAACGTGATCCCGGCCAGCGCGACGCTGGAGCTGAGCGTGCGCGCGCTGGACCGCGGCGTGCGCACCACGCTGGAGGCGCGCATCAAGGCGCTGGTGGCGGCGCAGGCAGAAAGCTTTGGCGTCAGCGCCACGGTCGATTGGAAGCCCGGCTACGCGGTGCTGGTCAACAGCGCGGCCGAGACCGCATTCGCACGCGCCGTGGCGGTGGAGCTGGTCGGCGCAGAGAACGTCACGCTGCAAGGCCCGCCGCTCACCGGCAGCGAGGATTTCGCCTTCATGCTGGAACAGGTGCCGGGCAGCTACCTGCTGATCGGCAACGGCACCGGTGAAGGTGCCGGCCAAGGCGGCTGCATGGTGCACCACCCGGGCTACGACTTCAACGATCACAACATCGCCATCGGCAGCGCGTACTGGGTGCGCCTGGCCGAACGGTTCCTGGTGGCGAAGGGAGCAGCCGCGCCCCATTAGGATCACGACCACCGCAGGAGAGCGCCCCGGCCGCGGCCGGGGCCACCGAAGGCGCAAACTCCCATGAACGCTCAGGTCCCGTACTGCACACCACCATCGCCGTCTGGAGAGCCTTCACCCCGGTGAAGCGCCGAAGGAGCAAGGCCAGGCCCGCAAGGCCCGGCTGAATCTCTCAGGTACCAAGGACAGGGGGAGCGGCCCGCACATGTCGACACCCATCGGCATGTGTCTTGCCCTTGGAGCCTCTCCCATGAAAGTCATCGTGCTCGGCGCCGGCCTGCTCGGCGTCACCTCGGCCTACTTCCTGCGCCAGCAGGGCCACGACGTGACCGTCGTCGACCGCCAGGCGGCGCCGGCCGCCGAAACCAGCTTCGCCAACGGCGGGCAGATCTCGGTCAGCCACGCCGAACCCTGGGCCAACCCGGGCGCACCGCTGAAGGTGCTGAAGTGGCTGGGCCAGGAAGACGCGCCGCTGCTGTTCCGCATCCGCGCCGACATGCGGCAGTGGCTCTGGGGCCTGCAGTTCCTGCGCGAGTGCACACCCGCCCGCACGCGCCACAACATCGCGCAGATCGTGCGCCTGGGCACCTACAGCCGCGACACGCTGCAGCAGCTGCGGCGCGACATCGGCCTCTCGTATGACCAGCGCACGCAGGGCATCCTGCATTTCTACACCAGCCAGAAGGAGTTCGACGCCGCCGAAGCCCCGGCCGCGCAGATGCGCGCGCTCGGCTGCGACCGCCGCGTGATCTCGGCCGACGAGGCCGTGGCGCTGGAGCCGGCGCTGCGCCACATCCGGCCGCAGCTGGCCGGCGCCACCTACACCGCCGAAGACGAGTCGGGCGACGCCAACAGCTTTGCGCGCGGCCTGGTGCAGCATTGCCGGGCCGACGGCGTGCAGTTCCTGATGAGCCACACCGTGACCGCGTTGCGCGAGGCCGGTGGCCGCATCGATCACGTCGAGGCCACCGACGCCGACGGCCGATTCCAGCGCCTGCGCGCCGACGCCTACGTGCTGGCGATGGGCAGCCTGTCGCCGCTGTATGCGCAGCCCCTGGGCATCCAGCTGCCGATCTACCCGGCCAAGGGCTACTCGGTGACCATGCCCGTCAAGGACGCTGCGATGGCGCACCAGGTCTCGCTGACGGACGACGAGTACAAGCTGGTGTTCTCCCGCCTCGGGGACCGCTTGCGCATCGCCGGCACGGCCGAGCTGAACGGCTACGACCGGGACCTGAACCGCGTGCGCTGCGAGGCCATCGTGCAGCGCGCCGAACAGCTGTTCCCCGGCGCTGGTGACGCGGCACAAGCGCAGTTCTGGACCGGCCTGCGCCCGGCCACGCCGAGCAACGTGCCGATCATCGGGCGCTGCAAGCTGCCCAACCTGTACCTGAACACCGGGCATGGCACGCTCGGCTGGACCCACGCCTGCGGCTCGGGCAAAAGCATCGCGCGCATCGTCAGCGGCTTGACGCCCGAGGTCGATTTCGCCTTCACCAAGACCTGAACAACGGCCGTGACGCAGGCCCCACTCAGTGCAGCTTCACCCGCGGCTCCGTGCTGCGCGTGAGCCAGCGCGAGGCCGAGCCCAGCGCCGTCTTCCACCAGCCGTGCAGCGCCACCTGGTGCATCTTGTAGAGCGACAAATACATGGTGCGCGCGAACAGGCCCTCCACCCACAGGTTGCCGCCCACCAGCGCGCCCATCAGGTTGCCCACGGTGGAGTACTCGCCCAGCGACACCAGCGAGCCGAAGTCGCGGTAGCGCCAGGGCTGCAGCGGCTGGCCCTGGATACAGCGGCGCAATTGTTTGACCAGATGGCTGGCCTGTTGGTGCGCTGCCTGCGCGCGGGGTGGCACGGTCCCGGTGTGGCCCAGCCAGGGCGCGGCGGCGCAATCGCCGATGGCGAAGACGTTCTCGTCCAGCGTGGTCTGCAGCGTGGGCCGCACCAGCAGCTGGTGGATGCGGTTGGTTTCCAGGCCCGCCAGGCCGCTCAGGAAATCCGGCGCCTTCACGCCCGCGGCCCAGACCACCAGCTCGGCCGACAGCAGCGTGCCGTCGGCCAGCTGCACGCCCTCGGCGCTGACGGCCGTCACGCGCGCGCCGGTGCGCACCTGCACGCCCAGGCCACGCAGCAGCGCGGTGGCCGAGCCCGCGATGCGCTCCGGCAGCGCCGGCAGGATGCGCGGGCCGGCTTCGATCAGGTGGATGTGGATGTCGCGGTCGGGGTGAATGCGTTCCAGGTTGTAGGAGACCAGCGTGCGCGTGGACTTGTGCAGCTCGGCCGCCAGCTCCACGCCGGTGGCGCCGGCGCCGATGATGGCCACCTGCAGCTGCCGCGGCGTCAGCGGCCCGGCCTGCATGTGTGCGCGCAGGCA
>CAYTWU010000411.1:0-3133 GCA_964442175.1 uncultured Rubrivivax sp. | reverse complement strand
CACCGCGAACAGCAGGATCAGCAGGATGGCGAACCAGAAATTGGGGATGGCGATGCCCAGCTGGCTGACGGCCATCACACCCACGTCGCCGGCCTGGTTGTGGCGCGACGCGGCGTAGATGCCGGCCGCCAGCGCCATCACGACGGTCAATGCCATCGCCATCAGCGCCAGCGGCAGCGAGACCTGCAGCCGCTCGACGATCAGCTCTGCCGTGGGTGTGTCGTAGGACAGGCTGTTGGCCGTCTGGCCTTGCACCAACCCACCGACCCAGTGCAGGTAACGCGTGGCCGCGGGCTGGTCCAGGCCCAGTTGCTTCTCCAGCGCGGCCAGTGATTGTGGGGTGGCGCTCTCGCCCAGGATCACCTGGGCCGCGTTGCCGGGCAGCAGCTCCAGCACCGCAAAAACGAGCAGGGAGGCCACCGCCAGGGTGACGGCAAAACTGGCAAGGCGCTGGAGCAGGAGCACGGGCATCGGGTTCTATGATGCCGCATGGACATCCCCTTCGACCCCACGCAGCTCTTCATCGGCGGCCGCTGGCAGGCGCCGCGCGACACGCTGCCGCTGTTCAACCCCTCCACCGGCGAGCCGCTGGCGCGCATCGCGCGCGGCACGGCGGACGATGTGGACGCGGCCGTGGCCGCCGCGCAGGCCGCGCTCGATGGCGCCTGGGGCCAGCTGACGGCCACCGAACGCGGCCGCATCCTGATGAAGATGAGCGCGCTGGTGCTGGACCAGGCCGACGTGCTGGCGCGGCTGGAGGCGCTGGACGTGGGCAAGCCGCTGAAGCAGGGCCGGGCCGATGCCATGGCCCTGGCGCGCTACCTGGAGTTCTACGGCGGCGCGGCCGACAAGGTGCATGGCGAGACCATCCCCTTCGTCAACGGCTACACCACGCTGACGCTGCGCGAGCCGCATGGCGTGACCGCGCACATCGTGCCCTGGAACTACCCGATGCAGATCATCGGCCGCAGCGTGGGCGCGGCGCTGGCGATGGGCAATGCCTGCGTGCTGAAGCCGGCGGAAGAAGCCTGCCTGACGGCCATCGCCTTCACCCGCATCGCCGAGCAGGCCGGCCTGCCGGCCGGTGCGCTGAACCTGGTGCCCGGCCTGGGCGAAGAAGCTGGTGCGGCGCTGAGCGCGCACCGCGGCGTGCAGCACATCTCCTTCACCGGCTCGGTGGCGGTGGGCACGCTGATCCAGGCCGCGGCGGCGCGCAACGCGGTGCCGGTGACGCTGGAGCTCGGCGGCAAGAGCCCGCAGCTGGTCTTCGACGACGCCGACCTCGATGCGGCGCTGCCCTTCCTGGTCAATGCCGGCATCCAGAACGCGGGCCAGACCTGCTCGGCCGCCAGCCGCATCCTGGTGCAGCGCGGCGTCTACGACACCGTGGCCGCACGCATGGCCGAGCGTTACCGCAGCCTGCGCGTGGGCCCGGCGCTGGACGACCCGGACGTCGGCCCTGTGATCAGCGAACGCCAGCGCGAGATCGTCAGCGGCTACCTGGCCCTGGCCCGGGAGCAGGGTGTGCAGGTGCTGGCGCAGCCGGCCTTGCCCGCGGGCCCGGGTTATTGGGTGCCGCCCACCTTGATCGGCGGCACGGATGGTGCCCACCGGCTCGCGCAGGAAGAGATCTTCGGCCCGGTGCAGGTGCTGATCCCGTTCGACGACGAGGCGCAGGCGCTGGCGATTGCCAACGGCACCGATTTCGGGCTGGTGGCTGGGGTCTGGACACGCGACGGCTCACGCGCACTGCGCTGTGCCCGCCAGCTGAAGTGCGGCCAGGTCTTTGTCAACAACTACGGCGCCGGTGGCGGGGTGGAGTTGCCTTTCGGCGGCGTCAAGCGCAGCGGCCACGGGCGCGAGAAGGGCTTCGAGGCGCTGTACGGCTTCTCGACCTTGAAGACCGTGGCGATCAAACACGATTGACGGTGGCGGCTGCGCTGTCATACCATGTCTGACATGCGCACGAACAGTCGAATCAATGCCCGCCTCGACGACGCTTCACAAGCGCAGCTCGAGTTCCTCGCCCAGGCCACGGGCCAGAGCGTGAGCCACGTCGTGCGCGAAAGCGTGGCGCGCTACTACGCCGAGGTCAAGGCACGCCAGCAGGGGCCGGTGAACTTTCTGGCGCTGGTGGGCCAGGGCCGCAGCGGGCGCAGCGACATCGCCTCCAACGTCAAGCGCGAGCTGGACCAGATCCTCGCCGAAAAGCACGGAAAGCCGCCGCGTTGATCGCCGCCGATGCCGGCTACTTCTACGCGTTGGCCGATGCCGACGATGCCTGGCATGGTCGGGCCCTCGCCTGGGCCGGCAGCGCGGCCCAGGGCTGGATCACCACCTGGCCGGTGCTGGCCGAAGCCTGTCACCTGCTGGGCCGCCGGTTGGGGCCTGAATTCGCCGCCGGCCTGATGGACGATGTGGCCAGCGCCGGGTTGACCGTCTGGTCCCCCTCGGTGGCCGAGATCGCCCGCGTGCCGGCCCTGATGCGCCGCTACGCGCAACTGCCGATGGACCTGGCCGACGCCTCTCTCGTGCTGCTGGCCGAGCACCTGGGCCACGGCCGCATCCTGTCGACCGATGTGCGTGACTTCGCCACCTACCGCTGGAAGAACCACGCCCCCTTCACCAACCTGCTGGAGACCAACCCATGAGACTCAAGGACAAGGTGGCCATCGTCACCGGCGGCGCCAGCGGCATCGGCGCCGGCATCGTGCGCAAGTTCATCGCCGAAGGCGCGCGCGTGATCATCGCCGACCGCAACCTCGAGGGCGGCCTGGACCTGGCCGCCTCGCTGGGCGAACACGCCCGCGCGATGCGGGTGGACGTGGCCGATGCCACCGACGTGCGGCTGATGATGGAAGCCGCCGAGCTGCACTTTGGCCGGCTGGACATCCTGGTCAACAACGCCGGCGTCACGCACCTGCCGCAGGCGCTGGAGGACGTGAGCGAAGACGACTTCGACCGCATCGTCGCCATCAACATGAAGGCGATCTACCTGGCGATGCGCGAGGTGGTGCCGCGCTTCAAGGCGCAGAAGAGCGGGGTGGTGCTCAACATGGCCAGCACGGCCGGCGTGAGCCCGCGGCCGCGGCTGGGCTGGTACAACGCCAGCAAGGGCTGGGTCATCACGGCC
>CAYTWU010000410.1:0-3143 GCA_964442175.1 uncultured Rubrivivax sp. | reverse complement strand
CTCCTGGGAACGGTGAAATCGCGGTCGGATGATTGTGCGTTTCCACCTTCATCAGCACATGCGCGGTCTCGGCATGTGCGGCATACAACGGGGCGTTGGTGAAGCCGGTCGGGCCCCAGCGCTGCACCGGGCCGCCGCCCATCACCGCGGCGTTGTCGCTGTAGGCCACCACAGTGTGCTGCGGATGGGTCTTTTCGGTGTGGCGGATCATGCCGAACATCGACAGCGGCTGAGGCTGCCCGTCGATCACGAACTCGGCGTTGAAGATCTTGTGCCGGCAATGTTCGCTGTTGGCCTGCGCGAACATCATCAGCTCGACGTCGCTGGGGTTGCGGCCCAGCTGGCCGAAGGCGGCCACCAGGTAATCGATCTCGTCGGCCGACAGCGCCAGGCCAAACTCGGCGTTCGCTTCATCCAGGGCTGCGCGGCCACGGCCCAGCACGTCCACGTGCACCAGCGGCGGCGCCGGCTGCGGATCGAACAGCCGGGCCGCGGCCTGGCGCTCGAAAGCCACGCTCTCCGTCATGCGGTCGTGCAGCAGCGCGGCGGCGGCGGCGCGCTCCTCGGCCGACAACGGCTTGCTGCCGCCCAGCAGGCCGGTCTTCAGCGTCAGGCGGAACTCGGTGACCCGCTCCACGCGGTGCAGCAGCAGGCCGCAGTTGCGCGCGATGTCGGTCGCCTTGCTGGCCCAGGGCGAAACCGTGCCCAGGCGCGGCATCACGACGATCAACTCGCCTTCTGCGGGGCCGGCGTACGGGTCGCCATAGGTCAACAGGCCGGCGAGCTTGTCCGCATCCGGCGGCGTGGCCTCAGGGGCGACCACGTGCACGAAGCGCGCCGCGACACCGGTGATGCGGGCGTTGACCGCCTGCAGCCGCGGCAACAGGGCGCGGGCACGGAAGTCCGACAGGGCGTTGCCGCCTTCGAAGAACAGGGGAGCTGCAAGCATCGGAGGCATGGCCATCAGGGGGAACCCGGCATTTTACGGGGCTGAGTGGGATAATCCCGCGTCATGACGATCACGCTCAAATCCGGCGCCGACATCGACGGCATGCGCACGGCCGGCCGCCTGGCCTCCGAAGTGCTGGACATGCTGACGCCGCACATCGTGCCCGGGGTCACCACGCTGCAGCTGGACAAGCTGGCGCACGACCACATGGTGAACGTGCAGGGTGGCATCCCGGCCACGCTGGGTTACCAGCCGCCGGGTTACACGGCCTACCCGGCGTCGCTGTGTGCCTCGGTCAACCACCAGGTCTGCCACGGCATCCCGAACGACCGGCCGCTGAAAAACGGCGACATCGTCAACATCGACATCACGGTCATCAAGGATGGCTGGCACGGCGACACCAGCCGCATGTTCATCGTCGGCGAAGGTTCGATCCAGGCCAAACGCCTGTGCCAGATCACCTACGAGGCCATGTGGAAGGGCATCAACAAGGTCAAGCCCGGCGCACGCCTGGGCGACATCGGCCACGTGATCCAGACCTATGCCGAAGGCGCCGGTTTTTCCATCGTGCGCGAGTTCTGCGGCCACGGCATCGGCCGCAAGTTCCACGAAGAGCCGCAGGTGCTGCACTACGGCCGCCCGGGCACGCTGGAAGAGCTGGTGCCGGGCATGATCTTCACGATCGAGCCGATGGTGAACGCCGGCCGGCGCGAGATCCGCGAGCTGGGCGATGGCTGGACCATCGTCACCAAGGACCGCTCGCTTTCCGCCCAATGGGAGCACACGGTGCTGGTCACCGAGACCGGCTATGAGGTGCTCACGTTGTCGGCCGGCTACCCGCCGCTGCCGGCTTTCCTGCAGCCTGCGCCCGCGCTGGCGACGTCCTGAGCCGCGCCATGGCCTTGTCTTCCGCGGGCAACGTCTCCGCGCTGCGCACCCGCGTGCGCGAGGGCAAGGCCGCGCTGATCACGCACTTCCGCAACGCACGCCCCACGGCCACGGGGGCCTCGACCTTGGTGCGGGCGCTGGCCCGCCACGTGGACGGCGCACTGACCGAGCTCTGGGATCAGGCCGGCCTGCCGCGGGGCGCGGCCTTGGTGGCCGTGGGGGGTTACGGGCGCGGCGAACTGTTCCCGTACTCCGACGTCGACGTGCTGGTGCTGCTGCCGGCCGGGCGTGTGATGGACGCCGCCGAACAGGCAGCGGTCGAAGGTTTCATCACCGCCTGCTGGGACATCGGCCTGGAGATCGGCTCGTCGGTGCGCACGGTGGACGAGTGCACGGCCGAAGCCGCACGCGACGTGACGGTGCAGACCGCGATGCTGGAGGCGCGCCTGGTCTGCGGCACCAAGCGCACCTACACCGCCTTCCGCAGCGCGGGCCAGGCGGCGATGGAGCCCAAGGCCTTCCTGCGCGCCAAGACGCTGGAGATGCGCCAGCGCCACGTCAAGTACGAAGGCACGCCGTATTCGCTGGAGCCCAACTGCAAGGAAAGCCCGGGTGGCCTGCGCGACCTGCAGGTGGTGATCTGGGTGGCACGTGCCGCCGGCCTGGGCCGCACCTGGAGCGAACTGGCGGCCAAGGGCCTGATCACGCCCTTCGAGGTGAAGCAGCTGCAGCGCAACGAAGGCCTGCTGCGGCTGATCCGCGCGCGGCTGCACGTGGTGGCCGGCCGGCGCGAGGACCGCCTGGTCTTCGACCTGCAGACGGCCGTGGCCGAGAGCTTCGGCCTGAAGCCGCAGCGCGGCCAGCGCAACTCCGAAGCCTTGATGCACCGCTACTACTGGGCGGCCAAGGCGGTGACGCAGCTCAACCAGATCCTGATGCTCAACATCGAGGAACGGGTGCTGGGCTCCGAGCAGGCGCCGATGCGCCAGATCAATGCCCGCTTCCTGGACCGTGGCGGCATGCTGGAGGTGGCGCGCGACGACCTGTACGAGCAGAACCCGCACGCCATCCTGGAAACCTTCCTGGTCTTCCAGCAGACGCCGGGCATCGAGGGCCTGTCGGCACGCACGCTGCGCGCGCTGTACAACGCCCGCGAGCAGATGGACAGCAGGTTCCGCCACGACAAGCTGAACCACGAGCTGTTCATGGACATCCTGCGCCAGCCGCAGGGCACCACGCACGCCTTCCGGCTGATGAACCAGACCTCGGTGCTGGGCCGCTACCTGTGGGTGTTCCGCCGCATCGT
>CAYTWU010000409.1:0-3150 GCA_964442175.1 uncultured Rubrivivax sp. | reverse complement strand
CACAACAAGATCGCGATGGAGATGGCCGAGCAGCTGATCGGTGTGACGATGCAGGAGCAGGGGGTGTCGCGCATCGTGGCGGTGGACATGGAAGCCGCCGTCAGCATGGCGGAGACCTGATGGACCTGACCTGGCCACTGCTCGCCCTGGCCGCGGTGGTGATCGTGGCCATCGGCGTGCAGGGCTGGTGGATGGCACGCGGCGCGCGCCCGCGGCCGGAGGTGGCGCCGCTGCCGGTGCTCACCGAGCGTGTGGACCCGCCGATGGACACCCAACCCGCGCCGCCCCCGCCGGAGGCGCGGCTGGCGGCGCTGCGGCGCGTGCCGCGCATCGACGCACTGATCGACGCCATCGTGCCGATGGGGCTGGAATCACCGGCCAGTGGCGAGTTTCTGCTCTCGCATGCACCCGCCACGCGCCGCGCCGGCAGCAAGGCCTTCTACGTCGAGGGACTGGACACCGAGACCGGCACCTGGGAGCCGCTGCAGCCCGGCCACCGCTATGGCGAGTTGCAGGCCGGCGTGCAGCTGGCCAGCCGCAGCGGGCCGCTGAACGAGATCGAATACTCCGAGTTCGTGCAGAAGCTGCAGGCCTTTGCCGAGGCCGTGAACGCGCTGCCCGAGGTGCCCGACATGCTGGACGTCGTGGCCCGCGCCCGTGAGCTGGACGCCTTCGCCAGCCCGCGTGACGCGCAGCTGACGCTGACGCTCAAGAGCGAGGCGGTGGCCTGGTCGCTGGGTTTCATCCAGCAATGTGCGGCGCGCCACGGCTTCGTGCCCGGCGCCGTGCCCGGCCGCCTGGTGCTGCCGGCGGCAGAGGAGGGCGACCCGCCGGTGCTGGTGCTCTCCTACGACGCGCAGGCCGCGCTGGCCGAAGACCCGCAGCAGGCCGCCGTGCGCGAATGCCAGCTGAGCCTGGACGTGCCGCAGACGGCGGCCAGTGCCGAGCCCTTCCCGGCCTGGCACAACGCCGCGCGCAAGCTGGCCGACGACCTGGCCGCGGTGGTGGTGGACGACTACGGCGAGCCCATCAGCGTGCACGCCTTTGCGGCCATCGACCAGGAACTGGCGCAGCTCTACACCCAACTGGAAGCGCGCGACCTGGCCGCCGGCAGCCCGGCGGCGCGGCGCCTCTTCAGCTGATGCCGGCCGCGCTGCCGGCGCTGCGTCTGGCCACCGCGGCCGATGTGGCGGCGCTTGCCGCGCTGTACCGCCAGGCGGCGCTGGTGATGGGCCCGCAGGTCTACAGCCCGGCGCAGGTGGCGGCCTGGGCCAGCTTTGGTGCCGACGGGCCGGCCTTTCGCGACTACATCCTGAGCGCACACACCTGGATCGCCGGTGAACCTCCGCTGGGTTTCTGCGGCATCGACGCACAGGGCGAGGTGCACTCGCTCTACGTGGCGCCCGGCCATATCCGCCAGGGCCTGGGCACGCAGCTGCTGGGGTACGCCATGGCGCAGGCCAGTGCGCGCGGCGTGCAGCGTTTCAGCGCCTGGGCCACGCCGTTCTCACGGCCGGTGTTTGAACGGGCCGGGCTGCGGCTGGTGCAGACGGTGACCGAGCCCTACCAAGGCGTGCTGTTCGAGCGTTACCGCTTGGCCAGCGCCTGAGGTGGCACCTGGCGCGACAGCGTCCGCAGCAGCACAAACTCTTCCGCCGCTGTCGGGTGCATCGCGATGGTCTGGTCGAAGTGGGCCTTGGTCGCGCCGGCCGTCAGCGCCACGGCCAGGCTCTGCACGATCTCCGGCGCGTCGGCGCCGACCATGTGCACGGCCAGCACGCGGTCGGTGGCCGCATCGACCAGCAGCTTCATCCGCGTGCGCTCGGTGCCGCCGATGAAGGCCTGCTTCATGGGCCGGAAGTCGGTTTCGTAGATGTGCAGGTCGTGGCCGGCGGCGAGTGCCGCTTCTTCCGTCGGGCCGACGGTGGCGATGGGCGGCAGCATGAACACCGCGCTGGGCACGCGGCTCAGGTCCACACGCCGCGGTGTGGCGCCGAAGAGTGAATCGGCCAGCGCGCGGCCTTCGGCAATCGCCACCGGCGTGAGGTTGACGCGGTTGGTCACATCACCGATGGCGTAGACGCCGGGGCGGCTGGTGCGCAGATCGGCATCCACGACCACGGCGCCGCGCGCGTCCAGCGCCAGGCCCAGGCCGGCGGTGATCGGGCGGCGGCCGGTGGCGTTGAGCACCCAGGGGAAGTCGAGCACGCGGTCTTCGCCCATCAGCAGGCCCAGGCTGTTGCCGATGCGCTGGATCTGCGTCGGCACGCTGCCCGGGTGCAGTTGAACCCCGGCAGCCTGCAGCTCGGCCGCGGCGGCCGTGCGCAGCATCTGGTCGAAGCCGCGCAGCGGCAGGCGGTCGCGGTAGAACAGGTCCACCGCCACGCCCAGGCGCACCAGCATGCTGGCGAACTCCACCGCGATGAAACCGCCGCCGATGATGGCGGCCCGGTCGGGCAAGGCGTCCAGGTCCAGCAGGTGATCGCTGGTGGCACAGGCGGCGATGCCGGGGATGCTGTCGGTCACCGGCGCGGAGCCCGTGGCCACCAGCACGTGGGGCGCCGTCAGGCGTTGGCCGCCGACGCAGACGGCACCGCTGTCGTCCAGCCTGGCCTGGCCTTCGATCAGCGTCACGCCGCTGCCGGCCAGCAGTTGGCGGTAGATGCCTTCCAGCCGGGTGGTTTCGGCCGCCTTGGCCGCAGCCCAGCGCGGCATCTCGAACGCCGGGGCCTCCACGGCCCAGCCGTACCCGCGGGCCTCGCGGAAACCATCGCCGAACTGCGCGGCGTACATCAGCAGCTTCTTGGGCACGCAGCCGCGCAGCACACAGGTGCCGCCGACACGCCGGCCCTCGACGATGGCGACGCGTGCGCCGTGGGCCGCCGCGCGGCGCGAGGCCGCGACACCGCCGGAGCCGGCGCCGATGACGATGAAATCGAAGTCCATCACCCGAGCTTACCGCCGGCCTGCATACACTGCCGGCCATGCCGACCGAAGCACAACGCGCCGCCGAACTGCGGCATCGTGATCCCGAACCCGAATGCGCCGACCGGCGTGGCGCTGTCGCTGGCTGACATTGAGCGCATGGTGGCCGGCAACCCGGAGTCGGTGGTGGAGATCGACGAGGCCTATGTCGATTTCGGCGCGGCG
>CAYTWU010000408.1:0-3199 GCA_964442175.1 uncultured Rubrivivax sp. | reverse complement strand
CAGCGTCGCGCTGCTGCCGCCAACGCTGATCGCCAGCATCTACGGCATGAACTTCAAGTTCATGCCCGAACTGGACTGGCAGGCCGGCTACCCGTTTGCCCTGGGTTTGATGGCGGCGTCGGTGGCCGTGCCCATCGTGTATTTCCGCCGCAAAGGTTGGTTACGGTGAGGCCGTTGCATTTGTCGCACTGCACGCGCCCGTCGTCTGCCGGTGGGACGGGCGATGGGGCCCCGCTGCGTTAGATTCCGGGCTGCCGAGGAGCGAGACCCCCCCCCATGAAGACAGCCCTGCTGACGATCGCGACCGCGCTGCTGCTGGCCGCCGGCCCTGCGACGGCGCAGTTTTCCATGGTGCCGGCACCGCTGGCCGAAGCCGCGCCCCTGCCCTCGGAAGCCGAGACGACGCAGGACTACAAGAAGGACTTTGCGCGCCACATCTACAAGTCCTACCCGATGCGCATCTACCGCGGCAAGCTGCCGCCGCTGCTGTACAGCGTGATGATGACGGAGACGCAGATCGACGCCCAGGGCGTGGTGATCGACGTCTCTGTCCGGCGCCCGCCAGCAGCCAAGGAAGTGGCGCCCTGGGTGGTGCAGCTGATCAAGCGCGCCGGGCCGTTTCCGGCGCCGGCCAAGATGGGGCAGAGCACCATCAGCGAGATCTGGCTGGTCGACAAATCGGGCAACTTCCAGCTCGACACCTTGACCGAAGGGCAGCGCTAACTGTTGGCTCGGCTTTTCAGCCAGCGCATCAAGCCGCCCACCACGGGCAGTTTTTCGTAGAGTTCTTCGGCCGCGTCCCAGTAGTCGCGGTGCACCGCGATGCGACCGTCAGGCGCAAAACGCAGGTGTGAGCTGCCATGGATGCGCTGCTCGTCGCGCCGGAAGCGTTTCATCCGGAAGACAAAGTCCCAGCTCAGGAAACACTGGTCGCCCTGCACCAGCACGTCGATGATCTCGAACCGCGGCCCGTCCAGCGCCTCGAACATGTGGGCAAAGATGCGCTGGATCGCTGGCAGGCCTTGCACGGTGTTGAACGGGTCCTTGAAGCGCGCGTCATCGGTGTAGAGCCGGCCCAGCTGCGCCACGTCGTCCGGCTGCAGGCGCTCGAAGACCTCGATCACGCGCTGGGCGCGGGGGTCGGTGGTTTTCACAGCCCGGTCGACCGCCGCACGGCCGCGAAGTACGGCCGGTAGGCCAGGTGGCGCAAGGCCTTCAGCCACAGCGTGAACCGCTTCGGGAAGTGGATCTCGAACTCCCCGCGCTGCCAGCCGCGCAAGATCTCTTGCGCTGCTTCTTCGGGTGTGATCAGGGCCGGCATCTTGAACTCATTCTGCGCCGTCAGCGGGGTTTCCACGAAACCCGGGTTGACCACCGAGACACCGACGCCACGCGGCTGCAGGTCCAGGTACAGCACCTCGGCCAGGTTGATCAGCGCCGCCTTGGTCGGCCCGTAGGCGATGGCCTTGGGCAGGCCGCGGTAGCCGGCCACGCTGCCCACCAGGCTCAGGTGGCCGGCGTTCTGGCGCAGCAGCACCGGCAGCACCGCGTCCAGCAGGTGCAGTGCGCCGACGTAGTTGACCTGCTGGTGCTGCAGTGCCAGGTCGAGGTCGAACTCGGTGGCGCGCATCGCCTGGTAGGTGCCCGCGCAGTAGACAGCCAGGTCGATGCGGCCGTGCTCGGCCACCACGCGCCGGGCGGCGCTGCGCATCGCATCGCGGTCGGTGGCGTCCAGCGGCAGCGCCTCGCTGCCCGCGTGGGCGGCCACGAAGGCCTGCAGGGCCCCGTGGTTGCGTGCCGACACGATGACGTGTGCGCCCTGCCGGTGCAACAACGCCGCCGTGGCACGGCCGATGCCGGTGGAGGCGCCCACCAGCCAGCAGACGCGGCCGTGCCAATCGGTCAAACGGGGGTTCATGGGCTCTTTCGGTAGAAGGACAGGGTGACCTCGCCCAGGTGGATGCCGAACTTGCTCATGGCCGCCTTGTTGAGCATGACCTGGTGGTCCATCAGGACCATCCAGTCGTCGAACTGCACCTCCCAGACCCGGCCGTCCACCGGCAGCGCCAGCGTGTAGCGCCAGTTCAGCGCGTTGCCGGCGGCCACGCCCTGGGCCACGCCCACCACGTCGTCGGCCCGGCCTTCGTAGCGGCCGTTGCCCAGGTCGGTCAGGCGCCAGACGCGGCGTTCGGTGGTGCCGTCGCTGTAGCTGAAACGTTCGTCCAGCGTGCCTTGCGGGCCGTTCCAGGTGCCGGTCATCGCCACCGTGAAGCGGCGCACGATCTTGCCGGAGCGGTCGGTGAAGATGCCGTGTGCCGTGAGCTCGCCGTTGAAGTAGGTCTTCAGGTCCAGCACGGGTTTTTCCGCCGCGTAGTCGGCGGGCGCGGGGCCGGCGCATCCGGCCAGGGCGGCCAGCAGGGCGCCGCCGGCCACGACCATCAGGCCACGTCGTTTCAGGTTCATGTGGTTTCCTCCGGGTGTCGGATCCAGCGCCACCACAGCAGCGCAGCGGCCAGCAGCTTCAGCAAACAGGGCAGCAGGCAGTAGGCCAGCGTCAGGGCCTGCAGCGCGTCGGTGTCGCGGCTGCCAGGGGCATAACCGAACAGCGCCAGCAGCGGCAATGCAATGCCGGCAGCCAGCGCCAGGTTGAGCTTGGTGGCGAAGTTCCACCAGCCGAAGTACGCACCTTCCAGCCGCCCGCCATGGCCGGCGCGCTGGATCACGCCGGCCAGCAGCGCGCCGGGCAGTGCCAGATCGGCGCCCAGCGCCACGCCACTGGCCACGCAGACCGCCACGAAGGCCACGCCGTCGCCGGTGCCCAGGCCGCCGGCCCAGACGAAGGCGGCCACGGCCAGTGTCATGCCGGCCAGCCAGGCGCGCGCCAGGCCCAGGCGCGCCACCACGCGCACCCACAGCGGCATCGACAGCGCACCGGCGGCAAAGTAGCTGGCCAGGAACAGCGGTTCCCAGCTCGGCTGCTGCAGCCGGTCGCGGATGAAAAACAGCACCAGCGTGGCCGGCACTGCGCTGGCGATGCCGTTGACCAGGTAGACCGCCAGCAGGCGCCGGAAGGCCGGCGTCTGCAACGGGGCTGACCAGGGCAGGGCGGCGTGTGTCACGGCCCTGTCCACGGCCGGTTGCGGCGCGCGCATCAGCAGCGCCACACCGGCCGCCAGCAGCAGGCCGAACACGACGCTGG
>CAYTWU010000407.1:0-3204 GCA_964442175.1 uncultured Rubrivivax sp. | reverse complement strand
CCATCCGGCTGACACGCTGGCGCCAATGGTGATGTCGAGTGCGTCGGTGTCGAAGGCGTGTTGTTCACGCACGGCCTGGGTGCCGGTGTACTGGTCCATGCGGGCTGGTCCCTCTGTGCTTGTTGTTCAGCGTTCTGCGATCTCAAGCAGCCGCTCGCGCGAGAGCACCACCAGCCGGGTGGGCTCCACACGCAGGATGCCGTCGCGCTCGAAGCCCTTGAGCTCCTGGTTCACACGCTGGCGCGAGGCGCCGAGCAGCTGGGCCAGGTCTTCCTGTGCCAGCTGCAGGCCGATGCGGATCTCCTCGCCTTGCGGGATGCCGTAGCTCTTGGCCAGCAGCAGCAGCTGGCGCGCCAGCCGCGCCTGCAGCGGCAGCGTGTTGAGCTCCTCGAACTGGTTGAACATCAGCCGCAGGCGGCGGCAGTTCAGGCGCAGCAGGGCGTCGTAGAGCTCCACATGCTGGGCCAGTAGTTCCTTGAAGTCGGGCTTGCGCACCACCAGCAGCGTGGTGTCGCCATGCGCATGGGCGTCGTGCGTGCGCGGCAGCCCGTCGAAGAGGGCGATGTCGCCGAACCAGGTGCCGGGTTCGCAGTAGGTCAGGCTCACCTGCTTGCCGGCCAGCGACACGGTGCTGATGCGCACCGCGCCGCGCGCCACGCCCACCCATTCTTCGGCCGGTGTGCCGCGCGCTGCCATCGGCACCCCATCGGCCAGCCGCCGCACCACGGCGCGCGAGAGGATGGCCTGCTGCAGCGCGGTGGAGAGCTTCGAAAACCAAGGACCGGTCTCGATGTGTTGACGTTCTTCCAGTGTAAGAGCCGGGGTGATCATGGTTTGTCCCTGACGCGACAAGGCCGCGGGCATGCGATTGTGCCGGCCTCGTTGCTGCCCACCGTCGCCGGAGAACGCCCATGCCTGCCCAAGCCCTGGACCTGCCCAACCGGCGCGAAGCCGTGTCTGCCGAAGAATGGCGCGCCCGCGTCGACCTGGCCGCCGCCTACCGGCTGGTGGCCATGTTCGGCTGGGACGACCTGGTCTTCACGCACATCAGCGCGCGTGTGCCGGGGGAAGACGGCGCCTTCCTGATCAACCCCTACGGCCTGCTGTTCGAGGAGATCACTGCGTCCAGCCTGGTGAAGGTGGACGTGGCGGGCCAGAAGCTCGACGACTCACCCTTCCCCGTGAACCCGGCCGGCTTCGTGATCCACAGCGCGGTGCATGCGGCGCGGCACGACGCGGCCTGCGTGATGCACGTGCACTCGCTCAACGGCATCGCCGTGTCGGCCCAGCAGGGCGGGGTTCGGCCGCTGTCGCAGCAGAGCATCTTCGTGCTGGCCAGCCTGGGGTACCACGACTACGAAGGCGTGGCGCTGCGTGACGACGAAAAGCCGCGCCTGGTGCAGGACCTGGGGCGCAACAACCACCTGATGCTGCGCAACCATGGCCTGCTCACCGTGGGTGCCAGCGTCGCCGAGGCCTTCCTGGCCATGTACCTCTTCGAGACGGTGTGCACCATCCAGGTCCGCGCGATGGCCGGTGGCGGGCCGCTGGTGCATGTGCCGGACGACATCATCGCCACCGCGCAGCAGCAGGCAGCGCAGGCCACGCGGGGGCAGGGTGCCGGGCTGGTCTGGCCGGGTCTGCTGCGGCGGCTGGACCGCCGCTGCCCGGGCTACGACCGCTGAAGCCTGCTAAGCCTCGAACTGCGGCTTGCGCTTTTGCAGGAAAGCGCGGATGCCCTCGCCGCCGTTGGCGTGGAACAGGTTCTGCACGAAGTGGTCGCGTTCGCGGTCGAGTTGATCCGCCACCGGCGCGCCCACCGCATCGTTCATCAACTGCTTGGTGCTGGCCACGGCATTGGGTGCCATCGTGGCCAGGCGCTCGGCCAGCGCCAGCCCTTGGGCCAGGGCCTGGCCGTGCGGCACCAGCTCATTGACCAAGCCCAGGGCCTGCCACTCGCGCGCCGGCACCGGCTCACCCAGCCACAACCAGCGCATCGCCACGGCACGGGGCACACGGCGCGCCAGCTGCCAGGTGCCGCCGGCATCGGGGGAGAGCCCGACGCGGCCGTAGGAGAACACGAACTGCGCATCCTCGGCCGCCACCACCAGGTCGCAGGCCAGCACCAGGCCGACACCCGCACCGGCCGCAAAGCCTTCCACGCAGGCGATCACGGGTTTGGGCAGGTGCACCAGGGCCTGCACCACGCCGTGCAGCAGGCGCAGTGACTCCAGCTGAGGCTCGGGGCCGATGTCGCGCACACCCAGCAGCCGGGGCAGGTTGCCGCCGCCGCAGAAGTGATCGCCGTCGCCGCGCAGCAGCACGCAGCGGATGCCGGGGTCGGTCTGCGCCTGGGCCAACGCCGCGAGCGCCTGGGCGTTGGCTTCGGGCGACAGGCTGTTGCGGGTGGCGGGGTCGGTGAGGGTCAGGACCAGCGTGCCGCCACGCTGTTCGGTCAACATCTGCGAAGCCATGGAAATCATTGTGGCATGCGTCTCGCGCGCTGCCCCGGCGGGACGCCGGGTCTGTAACGCTTCGTGCTAGAGTCTTTTGACGTCGGTTTCCGACCTCCCTTTGCTGCATGCCGAAGAAGCGGATTCCGTCCTCCTGCTGGGCCCTGGTGATGTGCCTGAGCGCAGCAGCGCCAGCGGCTGCCATGGGCTTCGGTGCCAGTACACCGGCCGCCACCCTGGGCCAGCCGCTCGACTTCAGCGTCGGCTTGCGGCTGGACGCGGGCGAGTCACTCGAACCCGACTGTGTCAGTGCCGAGGTGAGCATCGGCGATGTCACGCTGCCCGTGGCTGGCGTTGGCGCGAGCCTGGTCACCGATGCCGCCGGCAACCGCAGCATCCGCGTGCGCACGCTGGCCCGCATCGACGAGCCGGTGGTGGCCGTGCAGGTGGCCGCGGGCTGCCCGCAGCGGCTGGTGCGCCGCTTCGTCGTGTTCGCCGATCCGCCGGTGGTGGGGGCTGCCCCGGTCGTGGCCGCCCCGGTGGTGACCGATACCGTGCCCACGCCGCCGTCGCCCGCCGCCACGCCGCCAGTGGCAGCCGTTGCGCTGGCTCCCCCCACCAACACCGGCTTGGTGCCGGCGGCACCGCCAAAGGCCGCTGCCTCTGCGCCGCCGCGCCGTGTCGCCCCGCCCCGCCCGCGGCCCGCCGCTGTGGTGGCCGCTGCGCCCGCCGCGCGGCCACGCCTGAAGCT
>CAYTWU010000406.1:1381-3214 GCA_964442175.1 uncultured Rubrivivax sp. | reverse complement strand
CCCAAGCCGGCCTTCGGCAAGGTGGGCACGATCGAACGCCGGGTGCCGGCATGAGTGAAGCCGCGCAAACCGCACCCTGGGCCACGCGCGCCAAGCCGCACGAAGGCCGCGTCGCGATCGTGACCGGCGCGGCGCGCGGCATCGGCCTGGAAATCGCGTTGCGCCTGGCGCGCGACGGCGCCCGGCTGGCGCTGGCCGACGCCGATGCGGCCGGTCTGGCGGCCAGTGCGCAGGCGGTGCGCGAGCTCGGCGTCGAGGTCATCACCGAAGCCGGCGACCTGGCGCAGGAAACGGTTGCCAACACGCTGATCGCGAGCACGCTGGCCGCGTTCGGCCGCATCGACATCCTGGTCAACAACGCCGGCGGCGGCGTGATCCTGCCCTTCCTCGAACACACGCCGCAGACGCTGAAGACGACGATCGACCGCAACCTCTGGACCGTGATCTTGTGCTGCCGCGCGGCGCTGCCGACCATGAAGCGGCAGCGCTACGGGCGCATCGTCATCCTCGGCGCCGATTCGGTGATGAGCGGACTGTGGGACCACGCCGCCTACAACGCCGCCAAGGGCGGCGCGCACGGCCTGACCACCGGACTGGCGCGCGAGTTCGCGCGCGACGGCATCACCGTGAACACGGTGGCACCGTGCGCCGTCAGCACGCCGCAGCTGGTGGAGCTGAACGTCAAGAACCCGGCACTGGTGGACCGCTTCGTCAGCATCATCCCGATGGGCCGGGCCGCTGAGATGGCCGAGGTCGCCTCGATGGTGAGCTACTTGGCCTCGACCGAGGCCTCGTTCGTCACCGGCCAGGTGATCAGCGTCAACGGCGGCAGCACGATGCCGTGACGGCAATGACCGACAACGCCAGGGCGAGCGACTGGCCGCGTGTCGGCCTGCTGCTGCTGTGCGGCGTGTTCGCCGCCACCCAGGTCGGCAAGCTGCCGCCGTCGATGACCGCGCTGCGCGAGCAGTACGGCAGCAGCCTGGTTCAGCTCGGCTGGATCACCTCGGTGTTCAACCTGACTGCGGCCCTTGTCGGTCTGGCCGCCGGCTTGCTGGCCGATCGCCTCGGGCGCCGCAACATCCTCAAGCTCGGCCTGCTGGCGCTGGGCGCCGGCGCCTTGATGGGCGCGCTCAGCACGGGCATCGGCATGCTGTTCGCTTCGCGCATCGTCGAGGGCCTGGGCTTCGTCTGCATCGTGGTTGCGGCGCCGGCGCTGATGCGCGAGGCAGCGGCACCGTCCCGCTTGGGGCTGGCGCTGGGCCTGTGGAGCAGCTACATGGCGCTGGGCATGACGACGATGCTGCTGCTGGCGCCGCAGCTGATGGGCACGCTGGGCTGGCGCGGCGGCTGGTGGGTGGGCATGATCGGCGCTGTGGCGCTGCTGACGCTGACGCTGCGGGTCTTTCCCGCGAATGACCGCGCCACCACGGTCGGGCAGACACCGGGCGCCCTGCTGCGCGGCCTGCAGTCGGGCACGCCGTGGCTGCTGGCGGGCTGCTTCACCATCTACACCCTGCAGTGGATGACGATGATGGTGTGGCTGCCGACCTTCCTGCAAGACGAGCTGGGCTTCGGACTCGTGCGCGCCACCACCTTTGTCGCCGTCGTCATCATCGTCAACGCGCCGGGGGCCTGGCTCGGCGGCTGGCTCTCGAACCGCGGCGTCGCGCCGGCGCTGCTGGTGCTGGTGTCGGGGCTGGCGATGGGGCTCAGCGGCTGGGGCGCATTCGTCGCCGGCGCCGACCCGCTGCTGCGCCTGGTGCTGTGCATCGCGTTCTCGTTCATCGGCGGGGTGCTGCCGGCCGCCATCTATGCCTGCCTGCCGGCGGT
>CAYTWU010000406.1:0-1281 GCA_964442175.1 uncultured Rubrivivax sp. | reverse complement strand
CCCGAGGTGGCGCGGCGTGCGGGCGTGTCGCGCGGCGCGCAGGTGCACCACTTCCCGAGCAAGAACGACCTGGTGACCGCCGCGATGGAGCATGTGTTCGGCATCGCGCTGGCCGATGGCCTGAGGCTGGCCGAAGCCGCCAAGCGCTCGGGCCGGCCGGTCGACGCGCTGATCAGCGACGCGCAGGCCTTCTACTTCAGCGACTGTTTCCTCGTCGGCCTGGACATGCTGATCGCGGGCGGCAAGGACCCGGCGCTGAAGGAGGCCGGCATCCGCGTCGTGCGCAACTACCGGCGCCCGGTCGAGCAGCAATGGCTGGCGGTGATCCAGGAACTCGGGCTGCCGGCGCGCATCAGCGAAGACCTGCTGCTGCTCACCGTCAGCGTGGTGCGCGGCTTCGGCATCCGCCAGCTGTGGTCGACGGAGCCTGAGCGCGTGCAGGGCCTGCTCGCGCTGTGGCAGGACATGATCGACACCTACGTGGCGGCGAAGGTGCCCGCGAAGGGCGCGGCGGCCCCCATCGCCGCGCCGCCTCGAAAGCGGACCCGAGCATGACCGCCCACGACAGCATCGACATTCACACCCACGTGGTGCCGGCCGAGTTCCCGCCCTACCTTGGACAGCGGCTGGGCGTGCGTTGGCCGTCGATGGCGCCGGCGCCGGCCTGCCACCGCCATGTGATGCTCGACGCCAAGGTCTACCGCACGGTTTCGCACCAGTGCTGGGACTGCCAGGTCCGCCTGGCCGACATGGACACCATGCAGATCGGCCGGCAGGTGCTGTCGCCAATGCCCGAGCTGTTGTCGTACTGGCTGGCCGGCGACGACGCTGCGGTGCTGACGCGCTTCCTCAACGAGGCCATCGCCGGCATGGTGCAGCAGGCACCGGCACGTTTCATCGGCCTGGGCGCGGTGCCGCTGCAGGACGTCGAGCGCGCGATCGCCGAACTGGACCACGCCGTCCACCAATGCGGCCTGGCCGGCGTCGAGATCGGCAGCAACATCGACGGCGTGAGCATCGGCGATGCCCGCTTCCTGCCCTTTTTCGAAGCCGCCGAGCGCTGGGGCGCGGCGATCTTCGTGCATGCGCTGCGGCCCGCGGGCATGGAGCGGCTGGTCGGCCCGCCCATCCTCGAGCAGGCGCTGGCGTTCCCGGGCGAGGTGGGGCTGGCCGCGGCCTCGCTGCTGACCGGTGGCACGCTGGCGCGCTGCCCACGGCTGCGCATCGCGTTCAGCCATGGCGGCGGCACGCTGGCGCAGTTGCTGCCGCGCCTGCAGCACG
>CAYTWU010000405.1:0-3218 GCA_964442175.1 uncultured Rubrivivax sp. | reverse complement strand
GGTGGCCCACGGCGTAGAAGAAGCCGTCGATCTTGCCGTCGCACAGGGCCGGGCCGTGTTCGTCGGCCTTCAGCTCGGACGCGAGCGAGAAGTCGCCCATCTTCCAGCCCATGGCGCCCAGCAGCTCTTCCATCGAAGAACGGGTGCCCGAGCCCGGGTTGCCGACGTTGAAACGCTTGCCCTTGAAATCGGCGAAGTTCTTGACGCCGGCTTCCTTGCGCGCCAGCACGGTGAAGGGCTCGGGGTGCACCGAGAAGACCGCACGCAGGTCAGCGTAGGCACCGTCCTTGAATTGCGCCACGCCCTTGGCGGCGTTGAACTGCACGTCGCTTTGCGCAAAACCCAGGTCCAGCTCACCCGCCTTGATGGTGTTGATGTTGAACACCGAGCCGCCGGTGGACTCCACCGAGCAGCGGATGCCGTGTTTCGCGCGGTCCTTGTTGACCAGGCGGCAGATGGCGCCACCGGCTGCGTAGTACACGCCGGTCACACCGCCGGTGCCGATGGTCATGAACTTCTGCTGCGCGGCAGCGGGCAGGGCCGGCAGGCCGAGTGCAAACGTGGCGGCCAGGGCCAGGGTGGTCTTCAGTTTCATGTGGTGATTGCTCCTTGGGTCAGGCTCAGCACGATACGTGCCAGGGCCGGGTGAGGCGACAGGGAATGCCCGGGTTCACAGCGCAGCGGCCACCGCGGCGGCCAGCCGCTCGACGATCTGGTCCAGCTCGTCGTCGGTGGTGATGAAGGCCGGTGCCAGCAACACGTGGTCGCCGTGCACACCGTCCAGCGTGCCACCGGCCGGGTACACCATGAGCCCGCGCGCCATCGCTTCCGCCTTGATTCTGGCATGCAGTTTTTGCGCGGGATCGACCGGTGCCTTGGTGGCGCGGTCGGCCACCAGCTCGATGGCCTGGAACAGGCCGCGGCCGCGGATGTTGCCCACGTGCGGGTGCGTGCCAAAGGCCGCCACCAGCCGCTCCTGCAGGCCGTGGCCCAGGCGCTGCACCTGCGCGATCAGCCCATCGCGGTGGATCACCTGCTGCACCGCCAGTGCCGCGGCGCAGGCCACCGGGTGGCCCAGGTAGGTGTGGCCATGCTGGAACAAGCCCGAACCCTGCGCAAACGCACCCACCACATGGGCCTGCGCCAGCACCGCGCCGATGGGCTGGTAACCCCCACCCAGGCCCTTGGCGATGACCAGCAGGTCGGGCACCACGCCCTCGGCCTCGCAGGCGTGCAGCGTGCCGGTGCGGCCCATGCCGCACATCACCTCGTCCAGGATCAGCAGGATGCCGTGGCGGGTGCACAGCTCGCGCACACCTTTGAGGTAGCCCGGCACCGGCGTGAGCGCACCGGAGGTGGCGCCGCCCACGGTCTCGGCGACGAAGGCGATGACCTTGTCACCGCCCAGGTGCTCGATGGCCGCCGCCAGTTCGGCCACCAGGCGCTGGCCATAAGCCTCGGCCGTTTCGCCGTCGGCGCGGCCACGGTACTCGTAGCAGGCCGACACATGCGTCACCGGGATCAGCAGCGGCGCGAACTGCTGGCGCCGCCACAGGTTGCCGCCCACGGCCAGCGCGCCCAGCGTGTTGCCGTGGTAACTCTGGCGGCGCGCGATGAAGTGCTGGCGCTGCGGCTGGCCGATCTCGACGAAGTACTGGCGCGCCATCTTCAGCGCCGCTTCCACGGCCTCGGAGCCGCCGGAGACGAAATACGCGTGGCTGGTGCCCGCCGGCGCGGTGCGCACCAGCTGCTCGGCCAGCTGCTCGGCCACCTCGGTGGTGAAGAAGCTGGTGTGGGCATAGGCCAGGCGGTCGATCTGCGCGTGCATGGCGGCGATCACGTCGGGGTGGCCATGGCCCAGGCAGGACACGGCGGCGCCGCCGCTGGCGTCGATGTAGTCGCGGCCCGTGCTGTCGGTGATGTGCACGCCGCGGCCGGCGACGGCCACGGGCAGGGTGTGGCGGATCTGGCGGTGCAGGATGTGGGTCATGGGGTGTCCTTAGGTGTTTCCCAGTAAGCGTGGTCGCGGGCCAGCTGGCGCTGGCGGCGCTGCCAGTGCTGCTGCACGGCATCGCCGCCCACGTGCACCACGCAGGCCAGCAAGGTGTCGATCAGGGCCAGGGCCCCGCTGGTGGCGTGCAGCAGGCCGCTGCTGCCACCACCGTAGATCAGGGTGCGGGCCGCATGCCGGGCGATGGGCGACAGCGGGCTGTCGCTCAGCGCCAGCACGCTGCAGCCCTGGGCCTGCGCCTGCTGCACGGCCGTCACGGTGGCGCGTGTGTAGGGCGACTGGCTGATGGCCACCAGCAGCTGGCCGGGCCCCAGCGTGGCGACCTGGTCGGCCAGCGTGCCGCCCAGGTCGGTGAGCAAGTGCCCGTTGGCGGCCAGCAGGCCATGGCCATAGTGCAACTGGAAGGCCGCGCCGTGCGACATGCGCAGGCCGAGGAAGGCCACGCGCGTGGCGCTCAGCAGCGCGGACGCCGCCGCGCGCAGTTGCGCCTCGGTGTTGTGGACCAGCACGGCGCGGACCTGGTCCTGCTGCACCTGGTTCAAGGCCGCGAGTTGCTGGCCCAGCGCCGAGGCGCGGGCCACGCGGGGCCGGGGGGCGTTGACCTCCAGGCGGCGTGCATACGGGGCACGCAACTGCTCGAAGGACTCGAAGCCCAGGCGGCGCGCCAGGCGTGTCATCGTGACCGGGGCCACGCCGGCATCGCGGGCGCAGTCGCGCATCGATTGCAGGGCCACCATGGGGCCATCCTGGCGCAGCCAGCGCGCCGCGCGCTGCAACTCGGGGCTGAGCGCATCGAAGTGGCGGTCAATCAGCTGGTCGATCTCCGGCATGCGTCAAGTGTACCTAAAACGAGATTGTGAAACACATGGCGCATCTCGTCTCGGGCGCTACATTGCCGCCATGAGTGACGCTCCCCGTGACGACATCCCGACCCTGCGCCGCATCCTGCAGACCTGCCGCACCGTGGCGGTGGTGGGCCTGTCGGCCGAGTGGCACCGGCCCAGCTACTTCGTGGCCAAGTACCTGCAGCAGCACGGCTACCGGGTGCTGCCGGTGAACCCGCGCTACGCGGGTGGCGAGATCCTCGGCGAGAAGGTCGTTGCACAACTGGGCGACATCACCGAGCCGGTGGACATGGTGGATGTGTTCCGCCGCAGCGAGGACGTGCTGCCCATCGCCCAGGACACCATCCGCCTGGGCGCCAAGT
>CAYTWU010000404.1:0-3221 GCA_964442175.1 uncultured Rubrivivax sp. | reverse complement strand
AGGCGATCGAGATCCTGCTGCAGGTGATGGAGAACCAGCGCGACGACCTGGTGGTCATCCTGGCCGGCTACAAGGGCCGCATGGACACCTTCTTCCAGTCCAACCCCGGCATGAGCAGCCGCATCGCGCACCACATCGACTTCCCCGACTACGGTGTGGACGAGCTGCTGCAGATCGCGCAACTGATGCTGAAGTCCCAGCACTACCGCTTTGACACCGGCACCGACGCGGTGATGCACCAGTACCTGGAACGCCGCATCGCGCAGCCGCACTTCGCCAACGCCCGCAGCGTGCGCAACGCACTCGACCGCGCCCGGCTGCGCCAGGCCAGCCGCCTGTTCGCCGACCGCGACCGCGTGCTGACCGAAGCAGACCTCTGCACCCTGACCGCCCAAGACCTGCTGGCGAGCCGGGTGTTCCAGAACACGAATTGAGGAAGCCTCCATGCCCTTGTCCAAGAAGCGCACGCTGACGCAGTACCTGATCGAACAACGCCGCCGTTTCCCGCAGGCCAGTGGCGAATTGAACGCGCTGGTGCTGGACGTCTCCATCGCCTGCAAGGCCATCGCGCGGCAGGTCGCGCTGGGGGCCCTGGCCGAGGTACCGGCGGGCGGAGCCGTCAACGTGCAGGGCGAGGAGCAGAAGCCGCTGGACATCATCAGCAACCAGATGCTGATCAAGCAGACCGAGTGGTCCGGCCACCTGGCGGGCATGGCCTCCGAGGAGATGGATGCGCCCTACCAGGTCCCGGGCGAGTACCCCCGCGGCAAGTACCTGCTGGTGTTCGACCCGCTGGACGGCAGCAGCAACCTGGACGTGAACGTCTCGGTCGGCAGCATCTTCTCCATCCTGCGCGCCCCGTCCGACGTCGTGGACAGCGGGCGCGACGTGACCGAGGCCGACTTCCTGCAGCCCGGCGCACAGCAGGTGGCCGCGGGTTATGCGCTGTACGGCCCGACGACGATGTTCGTGCTGACCGTGGGCAACGGCGTCGTCGGTTTCACGCTGGACCCGAACATCGGCGAATTCAAGCTCACGCACCCGGCCATGCAGGTGCCGGCCGACACCCGCGAGTTTGCGATCAACAGCTCCAACAGCCGCTTCTGGGAGCCGCCCGTCAAGCGCTACGTGGACGAGTGCCTGGCCGGCCAGACCGGCCCGCGCGGCAAGGACTTCAACATGCGCTGGATCGCCAGCATGGTGGCCGAGGCACACCGCATCCTCACGCGCGGCGGCGTGTTCCTGTACCCGCGCGACACCAAGGACCCGGCGAAACCCGGGCGCCTGCGCCTGCTGTACGAGGCCAACCCCATCGGCTTCGTGATGGAGCAGGCCGGTGGCCGCGCCAGCACCGGGCGCCAGCCGGTGCTGGGCGTCAAGCCGTCGGCGCTGCACCAGCGCATCGGCCTGGTGTTCGGCTCGAAGAACGAGGTCGAGCGCATCGAGCGCTACCACCACGAGCCGCAGGAGGACGAGAAGAACACCCCCTTGTTTGCCGCACGCAGCCTGTTCCGAGACTGAACCTGGAGACCTGACCCGTGTCCCACCGCCACCCCATCATCGCCATCACCGGCTCCTCCGGTGCCGGCACCACCTCGGTCACGCGCACCTTCGAGAACATCTTCCGGCGCGAGAAGGTCACGGCGGCCGTGATCGAAGGCGACAGCTTCCACCGCTACGACCGCAAGGAGATGAAGCTGCGCGCGGCCGAGGCCGAGAAGGCCGGCAACCAGCACTTCAGCCACTTCGGCCCGGACAACAACCTGTTCGCCGAACTGGAGCAGCTGTTCCGCAGCTATGGCGAAACCGGCACCGGCCAGCGCCGCAAGTACCTGCACGATGCCGAAGAAGCCGCGCCCTACCAGCAGGAGCCCGGCACCTTCACGCCCTGGGAGCCCGTGCCCGGCGGCACCGACCTGCTGTTCTACGAAGGCCTGCACGGCGCGGTGGTCACGCCCGAGGTCAACATCGCCAGGCACCCCGACCTGCTGATTGGCGTGGTGCCGGTGATCAACCTGGAGTGGATCCAGAAGCTCTACCGCGACAAAAAACAACGCGGCTACAGCACCGAGGCCGTGACCGACACCATCCTGCGCCGCATGCCGGATTACGTGAACTACATCTGCCCGCAGTTTGCGCACACGCATGTGAACTTCCAGCGTGTGCCCTGCGTGGACACCAGCAACCCCTTCATCGCACGCGACATCCCCAGCCCCGACGAAAGCATCTGCGTGATCCGTTTTGCCAACCCCAAGGGCATCGACTTCCCCTACTTGCTGAACATGATCAACGACAGCTTCATGTCGCGCGCCAACACCGTGGTCGTGCCCGGCGGCAAGATGGAGCTGGCGATGCAGCTGATCTTCACGCCCTTCATCTGGCGCATGATGGAACGGCGCCAGCGCGCGATTGGAGCCTTGTGATGGGGTCCAACACACAACAGATGGCAAACGCCATCCGGATGCTGGCCGTGGACGCGGTAGAGAAAGCCAAGTCCGGCCACCCCGGCGCCCCGATGGGCATGGCCGAGATCGCCGTGGCGCTGTGGGCACGGCACCTGAAGCACAACCCGGCCAACCCGCAATGGCCCGACCGCGACCGCTTCGTGCTCAGCAACGGCCATGGCTCGATGCTGATCTACGCGCTGCTGCACCTGACGGGGTACGACCTGCCGATGGCCGAGTTGCAGGCCTTCCGCCAGCTGCACAGCAAGACCCCGGGCCACCCCGAGGTGGGCATCACGCCGGGTGTGGAGACCACCACCGGCCCGCTGGGCCAGGGCCTGGCCAATGCGGTGGGCATGGCGCTGGCCGAGCAGCAGCTGGCGGCCCAGTTCAACCGCGACGGCCACACCATCGTCGACCACTTCAGCTACGTGTTCCTGGGCGACGGCTGCCTGATGGAAGGCATCAGCCACGAGGTGTGTTCGCTGGCCGGCACGCTGCGCCTGCGCAAGCTGATCGCGCTGTACGACGACAACGGCATCTCCATCGACGGCCATGTCGAAGGCTGGTTCGCCGACGACACGCCGCAGCGTTTTGCCGCGTACGGTTGGCAGGTGCTGCAGGTGGACGGGCACGATGTGGACGCGGTGGACAACGCCATCACCGCCGCCAAGGCGCAGGCGCGCACGCCCGAAGGCCGGCCGACGCTGATCTGCTGCAAGACCGTGATCGGCTACGGCGCGCCGAACAAGGCCGGCACCCACGACGTGCACGGCG
>CAYTWU010000403.1:0-3233 GCA_964442175.1 uncultured Rubrivivax sp. | reverse complement strand
GACGCGCTGTCGGTCTCGGTGGAAGACGCCGACGCCGGCACCGACGCCGAGCAGGCGCTGTTCGGTGAGCCGGGCATGCCGGCGCCGCAGCCCGGCTGGGACCGCTCCACGCTGCGGGCCCTGTTCGAGACCGAGGCCCAGGCCGAGGCCGCCGCCACGCTGCTGCTGGCGCAGGACTGGGCGGCCGACCTGCACGTGCAGGCCCTGGCGCCCGTGGCCGACCAGGACTGGGTGCGCTTGACCCAGTCGCAGTTCGACCCGGTGGCCATCACGCCGGGCTTCTGGATCGTGCCGAGCTGGCACCAGCCGCCGGCGGGCGCCACCCAGGTGATCCGGCTCGACCCCGGCCTGGCGTTTGGCACCGGCACCCACCCGACCACCCGCATGTGCCTGCGCTGGACGGCCCTGCACGCCCAGCCCTGGACACGGGTGCTGGACTACGGCTGCGGCTCCGGCATCCTGGCCATCGGCGCTGCGCTGCACGGCGCGGTGGCCATCGATGCCGTGGACATCGACCCGGCCGCCGTGGGGGCCACCGACGCCAATGCCGCGGCCAACGGCGTGCAGTTGCGCGCCGGCCTGCCGGCCGTGGCCGAGGGTGTCTACCCGCTGGTGCTGGCCAACATCCTGGCCACGCCGCTGAAGCTGCTGGCGCCTCTGCTCTGCGGCCATGTGGCGCCGGGCGGTCACCTGGTGCTGGCCGGCATCCTGGCGCGCCAGGCCGACGAACTGAAGGCCGCCTACGCGCCCTGGCTGGCGCTGGCCGTGGCCGACGAAGAAGACGGCTGGATCCTGATGGTGGGCCAGCGCCTGGCGTGACCCTGCGATGAGCCTGGCCACCCGTTGCACGTCCTGCGGCACCGTGTTCCGGGTCGTGCAGGACCAGTTGCGGGTGTCTTCCGGCTGGGTGCGCTGCGGGCGTTGC
This sequence comes from uncultured Rubrivivax sp., assembly GCA_964442175.1. Classification (GTDB taxonomy): domain Bacteria; phylum Pseudomonadota; class Gammaproteobacteria; order Burkholderiales; family Burkholderiaceae_C; genus Rubrivivax. The sequence goes on along the minus strand of CAYTWU010000403.1, from coordinate 2,308 downwards.
AGCGAGGTCTTCAACGCCATCGAGAGCCTGGTCGACCTGGAACTGGACCGGCCGGGCGAAGGTGCCGCGGCCAGCGTGCATGGGTCGCGGGTGATGCAGGATCTGGCGCGTGTGGCGGGCGGCTCGGCCGAGCCCCCCGCGGCGCCAGCGCCGACACCGGAGCCCGTGGCCGCCGATGACCCGTTCGATGTCGTCATCGATCCGCCCGGGCCGGCAGAGGCTGCCCCCGAGGCCGAGCCACTGCCCGAGAGCCGGCCGCCGATCAGCGCACCGAACCCGGCACCCGTGGAGGCCCAGGACCCCGTCCCGGGCCGGGCTCCGGCCTTCCTGCGCCAGGCTGACCGTGCGGCCCGCTGGCGTCACCCGGGCGTGCGGGCCGGCCTGTCCGTGGTGGCGCTCGTGGCGCTGGCCGGTCTGGGCTGGCAGGTGCACCTGGCGCAGCACGACTGGCTGGTGGCCCGTTGGCCGGCGCTGCGGGCGCCCGTGGCGCAGCTGTGTGCCTGGTCTGGCTGCCAGATCGATCCGCCGCGTCGCATCGAAAGCCTGGCGGTGGAGAGCAGCGGTCTCGTGCGCGCCGGTGCAGCGGGCACCTACAGACTGACCGCGGTGCTGCGCAACCGGGACAAGCTGCCGCTGCGCACGCCCGCCATCGACCTGACCCTCAGCGATGCCACCGGCCGCGTGATTGCGCGCCGCGTGCTGGACGCCAGCGAGCTGGGGGCGCCGCAACCCAGCATCGCCGCCGGCGGCGAGCTGGCGCTGGCGGCCACGCTGCGCACCCGTGATGCGGCCGTTGTCGGCTACACAATCGAGATCTTCTACCCCTGACCTTGGCGGCGCGCGCTGCCCCCTGGAGACCACTTCATGCCCGCCTTGATCTGCGGTTCCCTTGCGTTCGACACCATCACCAACTTCCCGGGCCGTTTTGCGCAGCAGATCCTGCCGGAGCAGGTGCACATCCTGAACGTCTCTTTCCTCGTGCCCACGCTGCGGCGCGAGTTCGGCGGCTGCGCCGGCAACATCGCCTACAACCTGCAGCTCATCGGCGGCAACGCCGTGGTGATGGCGGCGCTGGGCGACGACGGTGCCGAGTACCGGGCGCGCCTGGGCGGCTGGGGGGTGGACACCTCGTTGGTGCGCAGCGTGCCGGGCGCGTACACCGCGCAGGCCATCATCATCACCGACACCGACAACAACCAGATCACCGCCTTCCACCCGGGTGCCATGCAACAGGCGCACGACACCGTGGTGCCGGCGTCGCGCAGCGAGCTGAAGATCGGCATCGTGGCCCCCGATGGCCGCGACGCCATGCTGCAGCACGCCGCGCAGATGAGGGCCGCGGGCATCCCGTTTGTGTTCGACCCGGGCCAGGGCCTGCCGATGTTCGACGGTGCCGACCTGCAGCACTTCGTGGCCCAGGCCACCTGGGTGGCGGTGAACGATTACGAAGGCCGGATGCTGTGCGACCGCCTGGGCACGACCCTGGAAGCGCTGTCGCGCACGCCACACCTGCGGGGTGTGGTCGTCACGCTGGGCGGTGACGGCTGCGAGTTGTGGATCGGCGGTGAACGCACCCATGTGCCCGGCGTGGCCGCCGCTGCGCTGAACGACCCCACTGGCTGTGGCGATGCCTTCCGCGCGGCGCTGCTGTATGGCCTGGAGCGCGGCTGGCCGCTGGCCCGCTGCGCCGCGCTGGGCAACCGCCTGGGCGCCCTGAAGATCGCCTGCCACGGCCCGCAGAACCATGTGCTGGACGAGGCGACGAAGGCGCTGCTTCTGGCGGCATAGGCAGCCACAAAAAACCCGGCCTAGGCCGGGGAAAGAAAAAAACCCGGCCGGAGCCGGGTTTTGCATCACCGCACAGGGCACGGGCCCTGTGCGGCGACTCAGGGCTTGTTGCCCGTCGGGAAGGGCCAGGCCGCAGCCGGGCTCAGCGCCGTCTTGGCCGCCGGTGCAGCAGCAGGTGCTGCGGCCGCAGGCGCAGGCGCTGCGGGAGCAGCGGCCTTCTTTGCAGCAGGCTTCTTGGCAGCAGGCTTCTTCGCCGCCGGCTTCTTGGCCGCAGCGGCCTTCTTGGCAGGAGCCGCCTTCTTGGCCGGAGCGGCCTTCTTCGCCGGTGCTGCCGCCTTCTTGGCCGGAGCGGCCTTCTTGGCGGGGGCCGCCTTCTTGGCCGGAGCGGCCTTCTTCGCCGGAGCTGCCGCCTTCTTGGCCGGAGCGGCCTTCTTCGCGGGCGCCGCCTTCTTGGCCGGAGCGGCTTTCTTCGCCGGAGCTGCCGCCTTCTTGGCCGGAGCGGCCTTCTTCGCGGGCGCCG
>CAYTWU010000402.1:0-3248 GCA_964442175.1 uncultured Rubrivivax sp. | reverse complement strand
GCAGCACGCGGTTGCGGCGGCCTTGCGGCATGCCGCCGTGCAGCGACGCCACGCGGTGGCCAAACTCGGCCAGGCGGTCGGCCAGCCAATCGGCGTCACGCTGGGTGCTGGTGAAGATCAGCGCCTGGTCGACGGCGCTGTCGGCCAGGATGTGGTCCAGCAGCGCGTCCTTGTGGCGGCCGTCGTCCACCCAGTGCAGGCGCTGTTCGATGTCGGCATGGACTTCGGTGTGCGAGGCCACGTCGATGCGCTGCGGGTCGCGCAGCAGGCTTTGCGCCAGGCGGCCCACGTGGCCGCCGAAGGTGGCGCTGAACATCACGGTCTGGCGCTGTTCCGGCAGGGCCGAGGCGATGTGCTGGATGTCTTCGATGAAACCCATGTCCAGCATGCGGTCGGCTTCGTCGAGCACCAGCATCTGCACGTTGGCCAGCACGGCCTTGCCGCTGGCCATGTGGTCCATCAGGCGGCCGGGGGTGGCGATCAGCAGGTCCAGCGGGCCACGCAGGGCCTTCAGTTGGGCGTGGTACGGCACGCCGCCCACGATGGTGGCCACGCGCAGGCCGGGGATGTGGCGGCCATAGGCCGAGGCGGCCTGCGCCACCTGCATCGCGAGTTCACGCGTCGGGGCCAGCACCAGCACGCGCGGGCCGTGCACGCTGAAGCGGTCGCGCTTCTGGGTCTCGTCGGCGCGGGCGGCCAGCACGAGTTCGAGCGCCGGCAGCACGAAGCTGGCGGTCTTGCCGCTGCCGGTGCTGGAGGAGACCATCAGGTCACGGCCGGCCATCGCCGCGGGGATGGCCTGCTGTTGCACCGGGGTGGCGGTCTGGTAACCGGCGTCGGCAATGGCGCGGGTGATGCGCTCGTTCAGGTTCAGGGATTCAAAACTCACGTCGTTCGCTTTCGATGGACAACGCGCAGGCACGCGCGCCGGTGCCCACCTGTGATTTCAGGTGGCACCTGGGTGAAGTCGCTGGATTGGGGAGGAAACCCGTAATCGGGGGCGACGGCATCGCCGCCGACCGCAGTGGTGCAGAAGGACCGGTGGGGCTTTCGCTTGACCAGACTTGCTGCCGCTGCGCTTCACGCCGATGAGAACGAAGGCGTGGTCAGAGGGGATGAACTGAGCCTACGAGTATAGCGTCATTCGGGTTTTCGCGTAGAACTTTCGCGCTACACTGGCCCCCGGTCGGCAGTTCACCCAGGCGTTGCCGCGTGGTCACCACGTGCTAAACCTGCCCAGAGACACCCGCCCCAGGACCGCCATCATGGCGGGTGCCGGGCCGGAAGACGGCAACCCCCGGCGGCCCGGCCATGGGCATCGGCACCTGCTGCGATGGAGAACCGTCCATGTCGTCCGAACCCGTGCCCTTCGTGGTGCCCGACCTGTCTTCCTTTGCCCGTGCGCTCGGCGCGGCGCTGAAGACGCGCCACGCCTTGACCCCCGAGCCGCCCGGCCATGTGGAGACGCTGAACCTGGTGGCCCGCGCGCTGGGCCACCGCAACGTGCAAAGCCTGCGCGCCGGGCTGCGGGCGCCTGGTGCCGCGCCCGCTGAACCGCCACCGCCCACACCGCTGAGCGCCAATGCCCGCAAGGCGCTGCAGCAGTTCGACGCCCAGGGCCGTCTGGTGCGCTGGCCGAACAAGTTCACGGTGCAGAAGATGGCGATGTGGATCCTGTGGACCCACTTCGACGCCAAGCGGCGCTACACCGAGCGCGAGGTCAACACCATCCTGAAGGCGGCCAATGCCTTTGGCGACCACGTGACGCTGCGTCGCGAACTCATCAACCACGGCCTGATGGCGCGCAAGAGCGACTGCTCCGAGTACCACAAGCTCGCCGCGCGGCCCGACGACGAGATCCGCGCGCTGCTGCACGCGTGGCGGGCGCGCCCGCGCTGATCAGTGCCCCATCACAGCGCCAGCAGGTGCGTGCGGTAGTGGATCAGCTCGTCAATGGACTCGTGGATGTCGGCCAGCGCGGTGTGGGCCTGGGCCTTCTTGAAGCCCTCCAGCACCGCGGGCTTCCAGCGCTTGGCCAGTTCCTTCAGCGTGCTGACGTCCAGGTTGCGGTAGTGGAAAAAGGCCTCCAGTCCCGGCATGTCCTTGGCGAGGAAACGCCGGTCCTGGCAGATCGAGTTGCCGCACATCGGGCTCTTGCCCTTGGGCACGTAGCGCTGCAGAAAGGCGATCACCTCGCGTTCGGCCGCCGCTTCGTCGATGGTCGAGGCCCGCACGCGGTCGGTCAGGCCGCTCTTGCCGTGGGTGCCCTTGTTCCAGTTGTCCATGCCGTCGAGCACGGCGTTGCTCTGGTGGATGGCAAACACCGGGCCTTCCACGCGCACCGTCAGCAGCGGGTCGGTGACGACCACGGCCACCTCGATGATGCGGTCGTTGACGGTGTCCAGGCCGGTCATCTCCAGGTCGATCCAGACCAGGTTGTGTTCGCTGCTGGTCAGGGCGATGTCACTCATGGGGGCGGTCCGCAGACAAAACCCGGATTCTCGCCCAAGCCTACACTCCGCACCCGATGCAAGCCTCCACCGTCTCGCTGGCCTTCGCCGCCGCCCTGCTGGCCTCGCTGGCGATCAAGCTCTGGCTGGCCACGCGCCAGATGCGCCATGTCGCCGCCCACCGCGAGCACGTGCCCCCGGCCTTTGCCGGCACGGTGAGTGCCGAGGCGCACCGCAAGGCGGCCGACTACACACTGGCCAAGGGCCGTCTGGGCCTGCTCTCCATGGCCTTCGGCACCGCGGTGCTGCTGGGCTGGACACTGCTGGGTGGCCTGGACGCCTTGAACCTGATCGTGCGTGACGCCGTCGAGCCGCGTTGGGGCGGCCTGGCCTACCAGCTGGCGCTGCTGAGCGCCTTCGTGGCCATCGGCGCCCTGATCGAGTTGCCCTTCGACTGGATCGCCACCTTCCGCATCGAGCAGCGCTTTGGCTTCAACCGCAGCACACCCGCGCTGTTCCTGGCCGACCTGGCCAAGGGCAGCTTGGTGGCGGTGCTGCTCGGCCTGCCGCTGGCCGCCGGGGTGTTGTGGATCATGGGCGCTTCGGGTGGCCTGTGGTGGCTGTGGGCCTGGGGTGCCTGGGTGGGCTTCAACCTGCTGCTGCTGGTGATCTACCCGACCGTGATCGCTCCGCTGTTCAACAAGTTCGAGCCGCTTGCCGACGAAGCGCTGAAGTCCCGCGTGCAGGCCCTGATGCAACGCTGCGGTTTCGCGGCCAAGGGCCTGTTCGTGATGGACG
>CAYTWU010000401.1:0-3260 GCA_964442175.1 uncultured Rubrivivax sp. | reverse complement strand
TACATGCGGCGCAGGCCGTCGCGGGCCAGTGCGCGCTGCTGGTACTCGCTGTATGCGGCCTGCACGGCCAGCGCGTTGGCTGCCAGCGCGCGCGGCAGCGGCACGCTCACCAGCAAAAAGCGTTCTTCGGCCCCGCGCAGGCTGATCTCGCTGCTGGGCAGCGGCACCAGGGCGCGCACACGCGGCGTGGCCAGCGAGGCCGGTGCCAGCGCTTCTTCGTCCAGGCCTTCGATCTGGCTGCCCACGCCCAGCGTGCGCGCCTGGCGCAGCAGCAGCGCGCTGGGCCGCTCGGGCGTGATGTTGCCCGCGGTGCCGCCGGCGGTGGCCAGCACCTGGCCGGCACCGGCGATGACCGACACCTCCCGCGCGGCCAGCTGTTCGCGCAGCCGCTCCAGCGCCAGCGGCAAGGCGCTGCCTCGCGTATCGGCCAGGCGTTCTGCGGCCAGCTGTGCCTTGTTGGCGACGTCGGTGCTCAGCGCCTCCAGCGTGCTCTTGCCCAGGCCCAGGCCGGCGTCCAGCGCACCGGCCACGCGCACGTCGAACCAGGCCTCGATGCTGCGCGTGACGAACTGGTAGGACACCGTGTAGATCATCAGCCCCGGCAGCAGGCCGACGACGGCAAAGATGCCGGCCAGCTTGATCAGCAGCCGGCTGCCGAACTTGCCGCGCCTCAGGCGCGTGGCCAGGCGCAGCGCCGCCATCACGATCACCAGCGCCAGCAGACCAGCCACCCCGGCGTTGACCCAGAACAGCCAGACAAAATGGCGCTCGTAGAAAGCACCTTCGCGCGAGGCCAGCGAGAGCACGAAGGCCAGCACCAGCGCGACACCGGTCACCGCCACCCCGGCGACGAACCAGGTCCAGCGCGTGGACTTGTTGCTCATGGCACCGCCAGCTCACGCTCCACCCGCAGCAGCCAGTCGGTCTGCCCGGTGAGGCTGATCTGCATCGGGCTGGGCAGCTGCGTGGTGTCCAGCCGGTAGCTGAAATCGACGTAGTGGCGGCTGTCCGGGTCCAGTTCGGCCAGGTCGGCGATGCGCCAGCGCCCGGCGGCCGACAACGAGGCCAGCGCCTCGTTCAGCGTGTCGTAGGTCTGGGTCAGCGCGCCCAGGCCCACGCGCCAGGTGGCCGTCAGCGGCTGGAAGGCCAGGCGCCAGGTGCGGCGCGCACGCGCCACGCGGTCGTCGCGCCAGTACCAGCGGCGGCGGTAGAGCGTGGCCTCGGCGACGAAGTACACCGGCACGCCGCGCTGCAAGGCGTCTTCCACCGCGCGGGGCAGGTCCAGCCGGGTGGCGAAGTCGAGCATCAGTGCACCGTCGTCGCGGCGCAGCGCCAGCGTCAGCAACTCGGCCGATTGCGCCGCTGCGGCCCGCGGCCAGCCACTCGCCAGCCACCACGGCGCGAGCAGCAGGCCGGGCAGCAGGTCTCGGCGGCGCATGGAACAGGGGACCTAGGTCTTGTGCAGCAGGGCGTAGAAGAACCCGTCTTCCGGGGCTGCACCATTGTCGGCCAGGGGCAGCAGGTGGCCGGGGGCGGCGGGGTCTGGCCGCACCGAGCCGGCCGCCTGGCGTTGCAAAAACGCGTCGATGCGCTGGCTGCCCTCGGCCTTGAACAAGGAGCAGGTGGCGTACAGCAGCCGCCCGCCGGGCGCCACCAGCGGCCACAGCGCCTGCAGCAGCTCGTCCTGCAGCCGCGACAGCGCGACGATGTCGTCCGGGCGACGCAGCCAGCGCACGTCCGGGTGGCGCCGCACGATGCCCGAGGCGCTGCAGGGCGCGTCCAGCAGGATGGCGTCGAAGGGCTGGCCGTCCCACCAGCGCGCGGTGTCGCGGCCGTCGGCGGCGGCGAGCCGGGCCTTGAGCTGCAGCCGGTTCAGCGTGTCCTGCACGCGGGCCAGGCGCAGCGGGTCGCTGTCCAGTGCCAGCACGTCCAGGTCGGGCCGCCGCTCCAGAAGATGGGCTGTTTTGCCACCCGGTGCGGCGCAGGCGTCGAGCACCCGCGCGCCCGGGCGCAGCGGCGTGCCGCCCAGCAGCAGCGGCGCGGCGCGCTGCGCGGCGGCGTCCTGCACGCTGGCTTCGCCGGCGGCAAAACCGGGCAGCGCGGTCACCGGGCACGGTTTGTCCAGCAGCAGGGCCTGGCCGCCCAGCAGCGGGTCGCTCAGCAGACGTGCGGCCTGGCCCTGGGCGGCCAGGCGGTCGAGGTAGGCCGCACCGGTGCCACGCTGCAGGTTCACGCGCAGCGTCATCGGCGGGTGGCGGTTGGCCTGTTGCAGCAGGGCCTGCCAGTGCGGGGCCCAGTCCTGTTTGATGCGTTCTATCCACCACAGCGGGTGGTTGTAGGCGCCCACCGCGCTGTGGCGTGCGGCGGCCACCAGCGTGTCGCGCTCGCGCACGAAGCGGCGCAGCACGGCGTTGATGAAACCGGCCGCAGCCGGGGTGCGCTGGCGCGCGCTGTTCACAGCCTGGTCCACCAGCGTGTGGTCGGGGTAGGGCGGTGTCTCGCCGGTGGGCCAGAGCAGGGCCAGCGCGGTCACCAGCAGCGCGTCGACGTTCGGCGGCGGGGTTTTGGGCGCCATCGCCTGGCGTGCCTCGGTGGCGCCGCCCAACCAGCGCAGCACGTGAAAGCTCAGCGCCTGCACGCCGGGCCGGGCGTCGGCCGGCACGCGGGCGAGCACATCGTTGAGTGAGCGGCCATCGCGCACGGCCTGCACGGCGTCGGCGCTCAGGTCCAGCAGCCGGGCGAGCGGGGGGGAGGGGGCAGACACGCCGGGCAGTCTAGCCCCTGCCCGCACAGCGGGCTGGGCGGGCCTGCACAATCCGCGGCACTGTCAAGGGAGTGAGACATGGACAAAGTGGCGTTGGACAAGGCTGCCGACGCACCGGCCCGGATCTTTCGCAGCGAGGAAGAGCTCGCGGCGCTGCCGGCCTCGGAACGCATCCGCTACCGCCTGGTCAGTGCCGGCCGGCGCCACCACGCGAACGACAACATCTCGGCCTTTGTGCGCGAAGGTGAGCTCACCGAGCTGAAGGCCGAGGTGCAGGCCAAGCTGCAGGAGGTGCTGCGCGCGCTGGTGATCGACACCGAGAGCGACCACAACACCAACGAAACCGCCAAGCGCGTGGCCAAGATGTACGTGGAGGAGATCTTCCGCGGGCGTTACCACCCGATGCCGGCGGTCACCGAGTTCCCGAACGCCGAGCGCCTGAACGAGCTGATGATCGTCGGCCCGATCACCGTGCGCAGCGCCTGCAGCCACCACT
>CAYTWU010000400.1:0-3281 GCA_964442175.1 uncultured Rubrivivax sp. | reverse complement strand
GCGCGGTCGCGCAGGCCGCGTGGCGTGGCCACGTCGGGCGCGCCGAGCAAGGCATCCACCTGCGCCTCGGACAGGGTCTTGGGCACGCGCAGCGGCAGGCGTGCGGCCAGCAGGCGCAGCGTGGGGTCGGCCGTGATCAGGTGTTCGCGCAGCGCCCAGCGGAAGAAGCGCCGGAACACCGTGAGCCGGCGGTTGGCCGTGCTGCTGCGCGTGGCGCCGTGGCGCTCGCTGCCATAAGCGCGCAGGTCCAACTCGGTGGCCTGCAGCAATGTGCGATCAGTCTGCGCCGCCAGCCAGCCAGCCAAGGCCGCGAGGTCGCGCCGGTAGGCGGCCAGCGTCAGCGCGGCCAGGCCGTCCTCCAGCCACAGCGCATCGACGAAGCGCTGGATCAGCGCCGCGTCGGGGCTGGTGCTCAATCCAGCTTGAGCTTCTGCTCGGCCACGACCTTCTTGTAGACCGCGAACTCGGCCTTGATCTGCTCGGCAAACTCGGCCGGGCTGTTGGCCACGATCAGCGAGCCGGTGGCCTCGATGCGGGCCTTCACGCCCGCGTCGGCGATGGCCGCCTTGGCGGCGGCGTTGATCTTGTCGACCACGTCCTTGGGCGTGCCCTTGGGCGCCAGCAGGCCGTAGTAGGCCATGCGGTTCACCGGCTCCAGGCCCACTTCCTTGAAGGTGGGCACATTGGGCAGCGCGGCCAGGCGCTGCGGCGCGGCGACAACGATGGGCACCAGGCGGTTGTCCTTCACGAAGGGCAGCGCCGAGGGCAGGTTGTCGAAGATGATGGGCACCTGGCCGGCGACCACGTCGTTCAGCGCCGGGCCGGCGCCGCGGTACGGGATGTGCGTGATGAAGGTGCCCGACAGGCTCTTGAACAGCTCGGTCTGCAGGTGGCCAATGCCGCCGGTGCCGGAGCTGGCGTAGCTGAACTTGCCCGGGCTCTTCTTGACCAGGTCGATGAAGGCCTTGTAATCCTTGGCCGCGAAGCTGGGGTGCACCGCGATCAGGTTGGGCGTGGCCGCGATGTTGATGATGGGCACGAAGTCCGTGATCGGGTCATACGGGATCTTGGGGTTGATGGCCGGGTTGGCGGCCGTGGTCGACACCGTGGCCATGCTCAGCACGTGGCCGTCCGGCGGGGCCTTGACAACTTCCATCGCACCAATGGCACCGCCTGCACCGGCCTTGTTCTCGACCACCACGGTCTGGCCCAGGGTCTGGCCCATCTTCTCGGCCACGATGCGGGCGATGATGTCGGTGGTGCCGCCGGGCGCGAAGGGCACGACCAGGCGGATCGGCTTGTTCGGGAAGGCCTGCGCCGCGGCCAGGCCCGGCAAGGCGCCGATCAGTGCTGCGGCCAGCAGGGTGGCAGTGGCGTGTCGCTTGTGCATCGTGTGCGCTCCGTCGGTGAATCAGTTCGGGCGAATATACCCGCGCCCTCAGCCCACCGGCCCCCCGAGCAACCCGATCTTCATCTCCGGGTCCACCGGCCTGGGGCCCACAAAGATGCGCAACAAGGCCGCGTAGAGGTCGGCACCCGCGATGGGCGGGGCCAGCACACGGCCGTTGTGGCTGAACTGCAGGCCGGCGTCCGGCAGCCAATCGAGGTGGACCACGTCACCCTTCTTCACCTTCACCAGGCCCATCACCAGCGCGTTGAAGCGCTGCATGCGGTCGGCCAGCATGGGCAACTCGGCCGCCGGGGTGTTGCGCGCCACGCCCTTGTCGAAGGCCTTGACGAACTCTTCGGCCGGCACCTCCTGCAACATGCGCAGCTGCAGGCGCTTGGCCCCGGTGTTGCCCAGCACGGCCTGCGGTGTCTTCGCCGGGGCGTTCAGGTACAGGCCGGTGGCATAGCCCTTGAGCCAGGCCACGGCCCGCAGGCCGACGCCGTTCAGGCGCAAGGTCTGGCCGCCAACCAGCGCCTCGCGCGCGAAGGTGTAGCCCTCGACGGTGACTTGTGCGCGGGCTGGCAGCACGCAGGCGAGCGGAGCGGCCAGCGCCAGGCGCAGCCCATGACGGCGGTTCAGGTTCATCGCCCTGCAACGCACTGGCACACTCGCACGATGACCCACGCCCTGGTGCTGCTGCCCGACTTCGTCCTCATCGTCCTGGGTTTCCTGATCTGCCGCCACACCGCGCTGGACCGCCCGGTCTGGGAGGCGGCCGAACGCCTGGTGTATTACCTGCTGTTCCCGGCCCTGCTGTTTGCCGCCATCGTGCGTTACCCGCTGCAGCTGGGCGCCGCCTTACCCCTGGCCGCCACGGGCTGGGGGGTCACGCTGGTCGGCATCGCACTGGCCTACGCCCTGGTGCGTTGGCCGGCGGCACCGGCCGGCATGCACGCCTCGGGCGCACAGGTGGCCTTTCGCTTCAACTCCTACGTGGCCCTGGCCGTGGTGGAACGCGTGGCCGGCGCGCCCGGGCTGGCCTCGATCGCGCTGGTGATCTCGCTGGTGGTGCCGCTGTGCAACGTGGCCGCCGTGTGGCCGCTGGCCCGCCACGGCGGCCATGGGTATGTGCGCGAACTGTCGCGCAACCCGCTGATCCTGGCCACGGTGTCGGGGCTGGTCTTCAACCTGCTGGGCCTGAGCCTGCCCGAACTGGCGACGACCACGCTGCAACGCATCGGCGCGGCCGCGCTGCCGCTGGGCCTGATGGCCGTGGGGGCCGGCTTGCGGCTCGGCGCCCTGCGCGAGGCCCCGGCCCTGGCCACCGCCCTGCTGGCCATCCGGCATGCGGTGCTGCCGGTGGTGGCCCTGGCCTGCGTCCTCTGGCTGCGGCTGCCGCCGGTGCAGCAGGCGGTGATCGTGGTCTTCGCCGCCTTGCCCACGGCCTCCAGCGCCTACGTGCTGGCGGTGCGCATGGGCGGGCACGGGGCTTATGTGGCCGGTCTGGTGACGCTGTCGACGCTGCTGGGCATGCTGAGCCTGCCGCTGGCCTTGATCGCGCTCGAAGCGCTGCGCTGAGCCAGCGCCCAGTCGATGTGCTCGCGCACCAGGCCGGTGTCGGGCGCTGCGGCCAAAGCATCGTGGAACACGATATCGCCGGTCTCGCGCCAGGCATTGCCCAGCGCCACCGCGAGGTTGCGCCGCCAGCGCGTGATGCCGATGCGGCGGATGGCACTGCCCGCCGTGTGCTGCAGAAAGCAGGCTTCGTCCCAGGCCCAGAGCTGCAGCAGGGTCTCATCACCGCGGCGGGGGTCGAAGTCGGCCAGCGTCGATCGCTGCGCAAACTTGTTCCAGGGGCAGACCAGCTGGCAGTCGTCGCAGCCGTAGATGC
>CAYTWU010000399.1:0-3287 GCA_964442175.1 uncultured Rubrivivax sp. | reverse complement strand
TTTCAGGTACTAGCGCTGAGAGGCGTGGAGGTTCGAGTCCTCTTCTGGGCACCAAATGATAGAAGGCCGGATGTTCGCGAGAGCATCCGGCCTTTTTCTTTGTGCGGCCGGCGTTGAAACCGGTATCGCACATGCCGCTGCTGGTGGCGGCGCCACCAGACAGCACAGCGGCAGCGTCAGATCGCAAACTTCTTGGCCAAGCCTTCAGGGCGCAGGTTGTCGTATTCCTCGAAGGGCTGGTGGATCCAGGGGCTGGTGGGCAGCGTGTCCACCGAGTAGTCTGGCGTGTAGCTGGACACCCCCTTGGTCCAGATCACGGCGCTGCGCAGCTCCTGGATCGCCGGCAAGGCCCGCAGCCGATCGACCACCGCGCGCAGCGTCACGCCTGAATCGGCCAGGTCATCCACCAGCAGCACACGGCCGGCCAGTTCGCCCTTGGGCAGGGTGATGTACTTGGCCATGTCCAGCCGGCCCTGGATGGTGCCGGCTTCGGCCCGGTACGAGCTGGTGGCCATGATGGCCAGGGGTTTGTCGAACACCCGCGAGAGCACATCGCCAGGACGCATGCCGCCGCGCGCCAGACACAGGATCTGGTCGAACGCCCAACCCGAGGCATGCACCTTCAGCGCCAGGCGTTCGATCAGCAGGTGGTACTCGTCCCAGGACACGTACAGGTGCTTGCCGTCGTCGGTCAGCATGAAATTTCCTTGTCTATGGGCAGATCTGGATGCGGCGTTCACGCCCGGTACGGGTGGCGCAGCAGGATGGTGTGGGCGCGGTCCGGGCCGGTGGAGACCATGTCGATCGGGGTGTCGATCAAGGTCTTCACACGCTCGAGGTAGCGCCGCGCGTTCAGTGGCAGCTGCTCCCACTCGGTGGCGCCGAAGCTGCTTTCGGTCCAGCCCGGCAGGGTCTCGTAGACCGGCTCGCAGGCTGCGATCTCGTCGGCGTCCAGCGGCAGGATGTCGAGCAGCCGGCCCGCCAGACGGTACCCGGTGCAGACCTGGATCTCCGGCAGGCCATCCAGCACGTCGAGCTTGGTGATGCACAGGCCGGACACGCCGTTGATGATCATCGAGCGCTTCAGTGCCGGCACGTCCAGCCAGCCGCAGCGGCGTGCGCGGCCCGTGACGGTGCCACGCTCCTGGCCGACGGTGGACAGGTGGTGGCCCACGGTGCCGGGCACGTCCATCGGCAACTCGGTAGGGAACGGCCCACCGCCCACACGCGTGGTGTAGGCCTTGGTGATGCCCAGCACATAGTGCAGCTGGTCCGGGCCCACGCCGGAGCCGGCAGCCGCGTTGCCGGCCACGCAGTTGCTGGACGTGACGTAGGGGTAGGTGCCGTGGTCGATGTCCAGCAGCGTGCCCTGCGCACCTTCAAACAACAAGCAGTCACCACGGCGGTGTGCCGTGTGCAGCAGGTGGCCCACGTCGGCCAGCAGCGGCAGGAGCTGCTCCGCCGCGCGCATCGCACCGTCGTAGATGGGCTGGTACGCCAGCGCCGGCGCACCCAGATAGCCCGTGAGTTCGGCGTTGTGCAAGGCCACCAGTTCCTGCAGCTTGCTGGCCAGGCGGTCGGGGTGCTTGAGGTCCTGCACACGCAGGGCGCGGCGCGCGACCTTGTCTTCGTAGGCCGGGCCGATGCCCTTGCCGGTGGTGCCGATCTTGCCGCTGCCGCTGGTCTCGCGCAGCGCTTCGCGCGCCCGATCGGTTTCGACGTGGAAGGGCATGATCAGCGGGCAGGCCTCGCTGAGGAACAGGCGCGAGCGCACCTCCACCCCGGCGGACTCCAGGCGCTGGATCTCGGCCAGCAGGTGCGTCGGGTCCACCACGACACCGTTGCCGATGTAACAGGGCACTCCGTCGCGCATCACGCCCGACGGGATCAGCTGCAAAGCCGTCTTCACGCCCTTGATCACCAGCGTGTGGCCCGCGTTGTGGCCACCCTGGAAACGCACCACACCCTGGGCGTGGTCGGTCAGCCAGTCGACCACCTTGCCCTTGCCTTCGTCACCCCATTGGGTACCGACGACGACCACGTTGCGACCGGGTGTCGCCGAGTTGGAGTTCTGCATGGGTTCAGTTCAAAAGGAGATTCATGTGGTTTGCGGGGTGCGCGCCTGCACCAGCCAGCGGCCGGCGGCCAGGACCAGTTCGCGGTCGCAATGGAAACCAGCGGCTTCGACCGCATGGCCCGGCATCGTCGCCACGACGATCTCGCCGGCATCGCGAAGCGCACGCACGGCGGCACGCCATCCCGGGTCTTCGCCCCAGGGCGCGAGGATCGCGGCAGCCGGCGGCGCCGCTGTGCCCGTGGCCGCCAGCGCCTTCAGGTCCAGGCTGAAGCCGGCGGCCGGCCGGTTGCGACCAAAGGCCGCGCCCACCTCGTCGTAGCGGCCACCGCGTGCCAGCGCATCGGTCGCGCCCGTGCCGTAGACCGCAAAGCGCGGGCCGCTGTAGTACGCGTAGCCACTCATGTCAGACAAGTCGAACCCCAGTCGCACGCCGGGATGTGTGGCCTGCAGATGGCTGGCCAGCCACTCGAGCTGCTGGATCGCCTCCTGGACCAAGGGCCGGGCCGGCAGGCGTTCGCGCGCGGCGGCCAGCACGTCATCGCCGCCATACAGCGCCAGGAGCGCCGACAGCGCCTCGCGCGTGGCGCCGGGCATCGCCGCACTGCGCTCGGCCAGGCCCGCCGCATCCTTGCGCGACAAGGCCTCGACGATCTGCGTCAGCACCTGCCCGTCTACCGGCACTCCGGCCAGCACGCCGCGCAGGATGCGGGCATCGGCCAGGTCCAGCACCGGGGCGGCAACACCGGCCAACTGCAGGCAATCAATGGCCAGTTCCAGGACCTCGAGGTCGGCCTCCAGCCCGTCGTGGCCGAACACCTCGGCACCAAACTGCAGCGGCTCGCGTGTGGCGTACGGCGCAGAAGGCCGCGTGTGCAGCACAGGACCGCAATAACACAGCCGGGTCGTCCCGTCCCGGTTCAACAGGTGCGCATCAATGCGTGCGGCCTGGATGGTGGTGTCGGCCCGCAGGCCCAGCATGCGGCCACTGAGTTGGTCGACCAGCTTGAAGGTGCGCAGGTCGAGCGCGCTGCCGGTGCCCGAAAGCAGGGAGTCGAGGTGCTCCAGCATGGGCGGCGCGATGAGCTCGTAGCCGTAGGCATGGGCGCGGTCGAGCAGCTTGCGCCGGAGCTCTTCGATGCGCCTGGCCTCGACGGGCAGGACATCGGCAATGTGCTCAGGCAACAGCCAAGCAGACGACATGAAAGCACCG
>CAYTWU010000398.1:0-3290 GCA_964442175.1 uncultured Rubrivivax sp. | reverse complement strand
GGCAACCTGACGGCCATCGTCGGCCCCAACGGCGCCGGCAAGACGACCTACTTCAACCTCGTCAGCGGGCAGCTGCCGGCCAGCGAAGGCCGCGTGCTGCTGGACGGCGAGGACATCACCGCGCTGCCAGCGCCCACGCGCACCCGCCGCGGCCTGGGTCGGGCCTTCCAGCTGACGCAGCTGTTCCCCAACCTCACGGTGCTGGAAAACGTGCGGCTGGCGGTGCAGGCGCGCTGCGGTGGCGGGCTGCAGCTGCTGTCCGTCTGGCTGGACCGCAAGCAATGGATCGAAGAGGCGGAGAGCCTGCTGCGCCAGGTGCAGCTGGGTGACAAGCTGATGCAGCCCGCGGCCTCGCTGCCGCACGGCGACCAGCGCAAGCTGGAGGTGGCCTTGTTGATGGCGCTGGACCCCAAGGTCTACATGTTCGACGAACCGACCGCCGGCATGAGCGTGGACGACGTGCCCGTGGTGCTGGACCTGATCCGTGCGCTGAAGGCGCGCCAGGACCGCACCATCTTGCTGGTCGAACACAAGATGGACGTGGTGCGCGAACTCTCGGACCGCATCGTCGTGCTGCACAACGGGCAGCTGGTGGCCGACGGCGAACCGGCGGCCGTGATCGCGTCGCCGGTGGTGCAGCAGGCCTACCTCGGCATGGCCGCGGAAGAACCCGCATGAGCGCTGTCCTGACTCTGCAAGGCGTGCACACGCACATCGGCGCGTACCACATCCTGCACGGCGTGGACCTGCAGGTGCCCGAGGGCGAGGTGACCATGCTGCTGGGCCGCAACGGCGCCGGCAAGACCACGACGCTGCGGACCATCATGGGCTTGTACGCGGCCAGCCGCGGCGACATCGCCTTCCGCGGCCAGGCCATCCATGGCCACGAGACCCCCGACATCGCGCAGCGTGGCATCGCCTACGTGCCCGAGAGCATGGGCATCTTCACCGACCTGACGGTGCAGGAAAACATGGTGCTGGCGGCCCGCGCGGCACGCCACGCGGGCGAGCTGGACAAGGCGCGGCTGGACTGGATCTTCGGCCACTTCCCGGCGCTGAAAAAATTCTGGCTCTACCCGGCCGGCAAGTTGAGCGGCGGGCAGAAGCAGATGCTGGCGGTGGCACGTGCCATCGTCGAGCCACGTGCGCTGATCCTGATCGACGAGCCCAGCAAGGGCCTGGCGCCCAGCATCGTCGCCAACCTGATCACCGCGCTGCGCGAGCTGAAGGCGCAGCGCACCACCATCCTGCTGGTGGAACAGAACTTCCAGATGGCCAAAGCCCTGGGCGACAGCGTGGCCGTGATGGACGACGGGCGTGTGGTGCACAGCGGGCGCATGGCACAACTGGTGGAAGACGAAGCCCTGCAGCAGCGGCTGCTGGGCTTGTCGTTGGGAGCACATCAATGAACACGGCCGTCGTGACGCCCACCGCGTCGGAAGCCATTCCCAAGGCCAGCTTCGACTGGAAACCGATCGCCCTGGTCGTGGCGCTGATGCTGCTGGCCATCCCGGCCGTGGGCAGCAGCAGCACCTGGCTCACGCTCACCGTGGCCGGCCTGGCGATGGGGCTGATCATCTTCGTCATCGCCTCGGGCCTGACGCTGGTGTTCGGCCTGATGGACGTGCTGAACTTCGGCCATGGCGTGTTCATCGCACTGGGGGCGTTCGTGGCCACCAGCGTGATGGGATGGGGCACCGGCCAGGGCTGGAACGGCGTGCTCAGCGTGTTCGCCGCGATGCTGGTGGCCATGCTGGTGGCCGGGGGCGTGGGCCTGGCCTTCGAACGCATCATCGTGCGGCCGGTGTACGGCCTGCACCTGAAGCAGATCCTGATCACCATGGGCGGCATGATCGTCGGTGAAGAGATCATCAAGGTGATCTGGGGCCCGCTGCAGATCGCGTTGCCGCTGCCGGACGAACTGCGTGGCGCGTGGTTGATCGGTGACGCCGCCATCGAGAAGTACCGCGTGCTGGCCGCGGCCATCGGCCTGGTGGTGTTTGCGGCCCTGGTCTTCACGCTCAACCGCACCAAGATCGGCCTGCTGATCCGCGCCGGCGTGCAGGACCGCAGCATGGTCGAGGCGCTGGGTTACCGCATCCGGCGCCTGTTCGTGGGCGTGTTCGTCGCCGGTTCGGCGCTGGCCGGCCTGGGCGGCGTGCTCTGGGGCCTGTACCAGCAGAGCGTGACGCCACAGATCGGCGCGCAGGTCAACGTGCTGATCTTCATCGTCATCATCATCGGCGGCCTGGGCAGCACCTTCGGCTGTTTCATCGGCGCCCTGCTGGTGGGCCTGATGGCCAACTACACCGGCTTTCTGGCGCCCAAGGTGGCGCTGTTCTCGAACATCGCGCTGATGGCCGCCATCCTGCTGTGGCGTCCGCAGGGCCTGTATCCGGTGACGAATCGATGAGCGCTTCGCCGGCAGGCTTTTCACCACCAAGACACAAAGACGCCAAGAACACCAAGAAGACCATGAATTCCTTTGTGACCTTGGTGCCTTGGTGTCTTTGTGGTGAAAGTGTGTTGGCGGCCCTCAAGGCCCGCTGTAAGCACCGCTCAACGCAGAAGCACTGACATGATCGACCGACTCCTCTCCCACGACCGCCCGCGCAGCCCCTGGCTCGCGGCCGTGCTGCTGGCCATCCTGGTGGTGCTGGCCATCGCGCCGTTTTTGTTCCCGGGCGCCAAGTCGATGTCGGTGGTGGCCAAGATCCTGGTCTTCATCCTGCTGGTGGCCAGCTACGACCTGCTGCTGGGTTACACCGGCATCGTCAGCTTTGCGCACACCATGTTCTTCGGCATCGGCGCCTACGGCATCGCGATCGCGAGCGAAAAACTCGGCGCCGGCTGGGGCGCGGTGGGGCTGGGGTTGGCCGGGGCCATCGTGGTGTCGGTGCTGCTGTCGCTGGCGGTGGGGCTGTTCAGCCTGCGCGTGAAGGCGATCTTCTTCGCGATGATCACGCTGGCCGTGGCCTCGGCCTTCATGACGCTGGCCTCGCAGCTGAGCGACATCACCGGCGGCGAAGACGGCCTCACCTTCCGCAACCCCGAATGGCTGAGCCCCAGCTTCGAGCCCTTCGAGACCGAGGTGCTGGGCCTGCTGATCGACGGCAAGGTCATCACCTACTGGCTGCTGTTTGTCACCGTGCTGCTGCTGTTCCTGCTGATCCTGCGCATCGTCAATTCACCCTTCGGGCGCGTGCTGCAGGCCATCCGCGAAAACGACTTCCGGGCCGAGGCCATCGGCTACCGCACCGTGGTCTACCGCACGCTGAGCAACGTGCTGT
>CAYTWU010000397.1:0-3299 GCA_964442175.1 uncultured Rubrivivax sp. | reverse complement strand
AGGCCCCAGGCGATGGTGGCCAGCGGCAGGTAGTGGCCCGACATGCGCAGCGTGAGCGCGCCCACCAGCAGCGCCGCGACCACGGCCAGCGCGATGCCCACCAGCAGGGTCACGGCCGGCGACCAGGCGGTGGTGGTGGCCAGGTAGGCCGCCGTGTAGGCGCCGATGCCCACAAACGCCGCCTGGCCGAAGGACGTGAGCCCGGCGACACCCGTGAGCAGCACCAGCCCCAGCGCAACGATGGCGTACAAGCCGATGTACAGGCTCTGCGTGATCCAGAAATCTGGCACCGGCAGCGCAGGCAGCAGCAGCATCACCGCCGCGAAGGCGGGGAAGGCGTAGCGGGTCATCAATGTTCTTCCGAGTGCGGATCGCGCAGCGAACGCCACAACAACACGGGCAGGATGGAGCCGAAGACGATGACCTCCTTGTAGGCGCTGGCCCAGAAGGAGCCGAAGCTCTCCAGCAGGCCCACGCCCAAGGCGCCCACCAGGGCCAGCGGGTAGCTCGACAAACCGGCAAACACCGCGGCCACGAACCCTTTCAGCCCGATCAGGAAGCCGCTGTCGTAGAACACGGTGGTCGTCGGCCCGATCAGCAGGCCCGACAAGGCGCCGATGAAGGCCGCCATCGTGAAACACAGCCGCCCGGCGCTGTTGCTGGAGATGCCCATCAGCCGCGCGCCCAGCCGGTTGACGGCGGTGGCGCGCAAGGCCTTGCCGGCCAGCGAGCGTTCGAAGAACAACCACAGCCCGACGATGAGCGCCAGCGACGCCACAAAGATGATCACCGCCTGGCCCGACAGCGTGACACCGCCGACGCTGAAACGTTGGTCCCAGAAACTCGGGTTGCGGAAACCTTCGGCGCCGAAGAAATACAGCCCCAGGCCGACCAGTGCGAAGTGCACCCCCACCGAGACGATCAGCAGCACCAGCACGCTGGCATCGGCCAGCGATTCATAGGCCAGGCGGTAGATCAGCGGCCCGAAGGGCGTGACCAGGGCCACCGTCAGCGCGGCCTGGGCCAGCAGCGGCAGGCCACGCGGTGCGGCCCAGATCGCCAGCAGCGAGACGGCCACCGGCCAGGCCAGCGTGACCAGCGCCTGCTTCAACAGGCGCGGCAGCGGCTGGCGCAGGCGCAGGCCCTGCACCATGTCCGCCACCGCCACCGCCGCGGCCAGCAGCAGCAGGAACCACACCGTGCCCGGCACCTTGCCGGTCTGCAGCAGCGCCAGCGTGAGCGCACCGAACGCGACGAACTCGCCCTGCGGGATGAAGATCACCCGCGTGACGGCGAACACCAGCACCGTGGCCAGGGCCAGCAGCGCGTAGATGGCCCCGTTGCTGAGGCCGTCCAGGGCCAGGATGCCGGCGATCGTCGCGTCCATGGGCTTCAGGCTTTATTTCACGACCACGAACTGGCCGTTGTTCACCGTCAGCATCACCCCGGTTTCGTTGGTGTAGCCCTGGTGGTCGGTGGCGGTCCAGTTCATCACGCCATGCGCGAAGATCGTGCGGCCCATGCCCTCCACCGCATCCCGCAGCGCGGCGCGGAACTCCGGCGTGCCGGGTTTGGCTTTCTTCAGCGCCACCGGCAGGATCTTCTCCAGCACGATGCGCGCGTCATAGGCATGTCCCGCAAACTGGTTGCGCGAGCCCTTGCCATACGCGGCTTCGTACTTGGTGACGAAGTCCATCGACACCGCCTTCGACGGGTGGCTGTCGGGCAGCTGCTCGGCCACCACGGCCGGGCCGCTGACGACAAAAGCACCCTCGACATCCTTGCCGCCGATGCGCACCAGGTCGGGCGTGGCCGCGGCATGGGTCTGGTAGACCTTGCCCTTGAAACCACGTTCGATCACGGCCTTGTGCGGCATCGCCGCACCCGAGCCGGAGGCCACGACCAGCATCGCATCCGGGTTGGCCGAGACCAGCTTCAGCGCCTGCGGCGTGACGCTGGTGTCGCTGCGTGCAAAACGCTCGGTGGCCACCACCTTGATGCCGGCCTTCTCGCCCTGGGCGGTGAATTCCTTCAGCCACAGCTCGCCATAGGCATCGGTGTAGCCGAGGAAACCCACGGTCTTCACGCCGGCCTTCTTCATGTGTTCGATGATGGGGTGCGCCATCACCGCAAATCCCTGCGGCAGGCGGAACAACCAACGCTCCTGGTCCGGCGGCACACCCACCGGCGAGATCGCGATCTGCGTGGTCTTGGCCTCGGTGGCGATGGGCGCAACCGCCAGCGACACGGTGGTGATCGAGCCGCCGAAGATGATGTCGACCTTGTCGTCGGTGACGAAGCGGCGTGCGTTGCTGGCGCCCTTGCTCGGGTCCGACGCGTCGTCGAGGATGATCAGGTTGACCTTCTCGCCGGCGATGGTCTGCGGCATCAGCTTGAATTGGTTGCCCACCGGGATGCCCAGGCCGGAGGCCGGTCCGGTGAGCGACAGCGTGACGCCGATGTTGATGTCGGCGAGGGCGGCGGTGGCCAGCAGGGCGGTGGCCGCGGCCACCAGGGTCTTGCGCAGGATGTTCATGGTCTCGTTGTCTCCTTGGGGTGAATGCAACTCACAGGCACAGGGCCTTGAGGTCTTCGGGGATGGGGATGGCACGCAGCCGGTCGGGGTTCTCCGGGTCGCGCTGCACGAAGGCGCGCAGCTCGGTGCCCTCGCACAGCAGCGTGTCGCCGCGCAGCACACGGTGGCGGTGCTTGAAGACCTTGGCTTGCCACTCCTCCACCGTGGTGTGCACGGCGATGGTTTCGCCGTAGGTCGCGGTCTTGCTGAACTTGGTGTGGATCTCCAGCAGCGGCGTGCCGACGATGCCGCGGGTCTTGACCAGTTCGCGCCAGGGCGGGATGCCGCAGGCCATGAAAAACGCCAGCGACGATTCGTCCATCCACTTCAGGAAGTTGGGGAAAAAGACGATGCCCGCCGGGTCGCAATCACCGAACTGGATGGTCTTGGTGTGGATGTGCGTTTTGCTCATCGTGGCGCCATGCGCAGCGCACCATCCAGGCGGATCACTTCGCCGTTCAAATGCGTGTTGTTCACCACGTGCACGGCCAGCGAGGCAAACTCCTCCGGGTGGCCCAGGCGCTTGGGGAACGGGATCGAGGCGGCCAGCGAGGCCTGCACGTCTTCCGGCAGTTCCTTCATCAGCGGCGTGGCAAACAGGCCCGGCGCGATGGTGACCACGCGGATGCCGAACTGCGCCAGGTCGCGCGCCAGCGGCAGCGTCATGCCAACGATGCCACCCTTGCTGGCGCTGTAATGCACGCCGCGAACGGCGCCGCGCACC
>CAYTWU010000396.1:0-3302 GCA_964442175.1 uncultured Rubrivivax sp. | reverse complement strand
GGCCTTCATCGCCACCGAGTCGTAGCCCTGCATCAGCGGGTACAGCAGCTCATGCACCGCGATGGGCTGCTGGGCGCGGAAGCGCTTGGCGAAGTCGTCGCGCTCCAGCACGCGCGCCACGGTGTAGCGCGCGCAGAGGCGGATCATGCCCTCGGCGCCCAGCTTGTCCGACCACTCGGAGTTGAACATCACCTGCGTCTTCTCCGGGTCGAGGATCTTGGCCATCTGCGACTGATAGCTCTTGGCGTTCTCCAGGATCTGCTCGCGCGACAGCGGCGGGCGCGTCTGGTTCTTGCCGGTGGGGTCGCCGATCATGCCGGTGAAGTCGCCGATCAGGAACTGCACCTGGTGGCCGAGGTCCTGGAAATGGCGCAGCTTGTTGATGACGACGGTGTGGCCCAGGTGCAGATCGGGGGCGGTCGGGTCCAGGCCCAGCTTGATGCGCAGCGGCTGGCCAGTGGCCTCGGCCCGCTGCAGTTTCTTCAGCCAGTCGGATTCGGGCAGGAGTTCTTCGACACCCCGGCGGGAAATGGCCATCGCGGCTTGCACGCGGTCGGACATCGGCGGTGAAACGGTGGTAACCAGATCGGACATGGGGTGGAACTGCGGGGTTTTTCGGGTTTTTTCTCAGGAGCGGCCCGTTATACTCCGCCCCTCATCCTAGGGGGTTTGTGGTCTACCACGGCCCGTGCGGCATGCGCCATGCATGTCCCTCAGGGCTTTGATTCTAGTGGTGCACCACTTTCCGGATGCTCAGATTGGCAGTTCGTCTTGACCTCTGGCCGCAACGCCTCGCGGCGTTCCACCAGCAGCACCGGCGCGCCATCCACGGCAGCGTGGTGGCGGGGCTGATCGGCTTCTCCGCCGTCGCCTTCGGTGTGGCGCCGCTGGCGCCGGCTGCGGCCGATCTGCCGCAGCGCGTGCTCATCGAAGATATCCCGTTGACCGGCCTGGACGCACAGCTGGACGCGCTGGCCGAACTGGACCTGGACCTCACCCGTGGTGACCTCACGCGCGGCAACGACAGCGCCGAGAGCCTGCTGGCGCGCCTGGGTGTGGTGGACGCCGAGGCCGCCGCTTTCCTGCGCCGCGACCCGACCGCACGCCGTGTCCTGCAAGGGCGGCCCGGCAAGATGGTGCAGGTGAGCACCGGCGAAGGCGGCCGGCTCACCAGCCTGGTGGCCCGCTACCCCGCGGAAAACGCCGAGCAGGCGCTGAGCCACTTCACGCGGTTGAGCATCGAGCGGGTGGCCGAGCAGTGGCAGGCCCGTGTCGAAACCGCGCCGCTCGCGTCGCAGGTGCGGCTGGGCAGTGGCACGATCCGTTCGTCGCTGTTTGCCGCGGCCGACGAAGCACGCATCCCGGACGGCATCTCGATCCAGATGGCCGAGATTTTCTCCAACGAGATCGATTTCCACCGCGAGCTGCGGGTCGGCGACACCTTCAGCGTGGTCTACGAGGCCCTCACCGCCGACGGCGACCCCATCACCTGGAACGACGGCGCAGGCCGGGTGCTGGCGGCCGAGTTCGTCAACGCCGGCAAGGCCTATGACGCGGTCTGGTTCGCCGGCGGGGCCGGCACCCGCGGTGGCTACTTCTCGGCCGACGGCACCAGCAAACAACGCAGTTTCCTCAGCAGCCCGATGGCGTTTTCACGCGTCACGTCCGGGTTTGCGATGCGTTTCCACCCGATCCTGAAGTCCTGGCGGGCCCACAAGGGCATCGACTACGGGGCGCCCACCGGCACGCCCATCCGCAGCGTGGGCGCTGGCACGGTGGAGTTCGCCGGCTGGCAAAACGGCTATGGCAACGCGGTCGAGGTGCGGCACGGCAACGGCAAAAGCACGTTCTACGCCCACATGAGCCGCATCCACGTGCGCAAGGGGCAGCGCATCGAACAAGGCCAGCATGTCGGCGCCGTCGGCTCCACCGGCTGGTCCACCGGGCCGCACCTGCACTTCGAGTTCCGCGTGAACGGCAGCCACCAGGATCCGCGCCAGTTGTTGCGCTCCGCCGAGACGGTGACCCTGGCCGCCAGCCTGCGGCCGCAGTTTGCACTGCAGGCGCAAAGCGTGAAGACTCAGCTGGCGATCGCGCAATCGCTGCGTGGCCGCCGCATCGAAGCGGAGTGACCGCGCTGTACGCCGGCTTGATGTCCGGCACCTCGCTGGACGGCGTGGACGGCGTGCTGGTGGACTTCTCACCCGGTGGCGGCCTCGTTGGCCATGTGCACCGGCCTTTTCCCGCTGCGCTGCGCGATGAGCTGCTGGCCCTCAACCGGCCGGGCGGCGACAACGAACTTCACCGTGCCGCGGTGGCGGCCAATGGTGTGGCCGACGCCTATGCCGCCGTGCTGGCCGCGCTGCTGCACAACACCGGGCTGCCAGCGCACGCGTTGCGCGCTGTTGGCGCCCATGGGCAGACCGTGCGCCACCAGCCGGGGCTGCATGGGTACACGCTGCAGTTGCTGAACGCGGCCCGCCTGGCAGAAACGGTGGGCGTGGACGTCGTGGCAGACCTGCGCAGCCGCGATGTGGCCGCGGGCGGCCAGGGCGCGCCCTTGGTGCCGGCCTTTCATGCGGCGATCTTCAGCCGCGCCGGCGTGGACGTCGCAGTGCTGAACCTGGGCGGGATCGGCAACCTCAGCCTGTTGCCTGCATCCGGCCCGGTGCTGGGGTTCGACACCGGCCCGGCCAACGCCTTGCTCGACCACTGGGCACAGCAGCACACCGGGCAGGCCTTCGACGCCGATGGCGCCTGGGCAGCCCAGGGCCAGTGCCACCCAGCGCTGCTGGCCGCCATGCTCGCCGAGCCCTACTTCCACATGCCCCCTCCGAAGAGCACGGGCCGGGACCTGTTCGAGCCGGGGTGGCTGGCCGAGCATCTGGCCCGCTGGCCCGGGCTGAAGCCCGTGGACGTGCAGGCCACCTTGCTTGCGCTGACGGTGCAGAGCGTGGCGCAGGCCTTGCACCGGCATGCGCCGAGCACCCGGGTGATGCAGGTCTGCGGTGGAGGCGCCCACAACGGTGAGTTGATGCGTCAGCTCGCTGCCGCGCTGCCGGCCATCGACGTGAGCGACACCAGCGCGGCCGGCGTGGCGCCGGCCCATGTGGAAGCCATGGCCTTTGCCTGGCTGGCCCAGGCCTTCATCGAGCGGCGCCCCGGCAACCTGCCGGCGGTCACCGGCGCCGCCGGGCCGCGCCTGCTGGGTGCGTTGTACCCGGCCTGAGCGTCGGCCGGGGAATCAGACCGAGAACGACGAGCCGCAACCGCAGGTGGTGGTGGCGTTCGGGTTCTTGATC
>CAYTWU010000395.1:0-3322 GCA_964442175.1 uncultured Rubrivivax sp. | reverse complement strand
ACCGACCTGGCCGACTACCTGGTGAAGAAGGGCCTGCCCTTCCGCGACGCCCACGAGACCGTGGCGCATGCGGTGAAGATCGCGCTGCAGCGCGGCGTGGACCTGGCCGATCTGCCGCTGGCCGAGCTGCAGGCCTTCAACCCCGCGATCCAGGCCGACGTGGCCGAGGTGTTGACGCTGCAGGGCTCGCTGCGCTCGCGCAGCCTGCTGGGCGGCACGGCGCCGGCCCAGGTGCTGGCGCAGGTGGTGCGCCACCGGGCGCGGCTGGGCTGACCCGGGCGGCTGATCAGGCGCCAGGCGCCGGGGCCGGCGACCGCTGCGGGCGCTCGTCGCTGAAAAATCCCAGCAGCACCAGCGCCGCGATGCCCCCGATCGGGAACAGCAGCACCGCCAGCGCCACCCAGCCGATCACCGAACGTTCCAGCCGCCGTGCGGCGATACCCAGGAACACCCAGTGCAGGAACATGCCGGCCGCGATGCCGCAGCCCAGCAGCACGGTGCGCGGGATGCTGGTGACCGTGTGCGCCACCATCGGCGGCAGAAAGGGCACGATGCTGCCGCAGGCCACCACCAGCGACAGGGTCGACCCGCTCAGGGCACGGCTGGCCGCTGATTCAGGGGGCTTGGCCGTCATCTCCGTCCTCCGCGAACTCGCATGCCTCGGATGGTACGACGCTGTGCATCGGCGTGGCGACAATGCGGCCCATCACCATGCCACCCCGCACCCGCTGGATCGCCCACCTGGACATGGACGCCTTCTACGCGTCGGTGGAGCTGCTGCGCTACCCCGAGCTGGCCGGCCTGCCGGTGGTGATCGGCGGTGGCCGGCGCCACCAGCCGCAGCTGCAACCCGATGGCAGCCGCCGCTTCCTGACCCTGCGCGACTACGCCGGCCGCGGCGTGGCCACCACGGCCACCTACGCAGCGCGCGACTTCGGCGTTCACTCCGGCATGGGCCTGATGAAAGCCGCGCTGCGTGCGCCCGACGCCATCCTCCTGCCGACGGATTTCGAGCGCTACCGGCACTACTCGCGCCTGTTCAAGGCCGCCGTGGCCGAGGTGGCGCCGCTGATCGAAGACCGCGGCATTGACGAGATCTACATCGACCTGACCGATGTACCCGGCGCGCAGGACACGCTGGGCTTCGACCCCACCGGCGGCGTGCGCGCGTTGGCCCAGGAGATCCGCAACAACGTGCGCCGGGCCACGGGCCTGAGCTGCTCGATCGGCGTCACGCCCAACAAGCTGCTGGCCAAGATCGCGTCGGAGCTGGACAAACCCGATGGCCTGACGGTGCTGACCGCAGCCGAAGTGCCCAGCCGCATCTGGCCGCTGCCGGTGCGGCGCATCAACGGCATCGGCCCGAAGGCCGGGGCCAAACTGGCCCGGCTGGGGGTCCACACCATCGGCGAGCTGGCCGCCTGCGAGCGGGCCTGGCTGGTCGAGCACTTCGGCCGCAGCCAGGGCCGCTGGCTGCACGACGCCGCGCACGGACGCGACGACCGCCCGGTGGCGACGCACCAGGAGCCGGTGTCGATGAGCCGCGAGACCACCTTCGAGCGCGACCTGCACGCGGTGCGCGACCGCGCGGCGCTGGGCGAGATCTTCACCCGCCTGTGCGAGCAGGTGGCGCACGACCTGCAGCGCAAGGGCTACCTGGGCCGCACCATCGGCATCAAGCTGCGCTTCGACGACTTCCGCACCGTCACACGTGACCTCACACTGCCCCAGGCCACGGCCGAGGCGGCCGCCATCCGCCATGCCGCCGGGCTGTGCCTGAAACGGGTGGACCTGGCCAGACCGCTGCGCCTGCTCGGGGTGCGTGCCGGCTCGTTGGCACGCGGCGATGTGGCGCCCCTATGATGGCTGGATGAAACACGCCCTGCACTGGTCGGTGCTGCTGCTGACCTCGGTACCGCTGCACGCAGCCGACCTGACGCTGACGGTGTCCACCGCCGCGGGCCGCCCGGCCGGTGACGTGGTGGTGCAGGTGCTGCCCTCGGCCGCCTGGTCGCCCCCGCAGCCCGGTGAGCCCGTGCCCCTGGTGCAGAAGGACATCCGCTTCGACCCTTACGTGATGGCCATCCCCGTGGGCACGACGGTGCGCTTCGTCAACCGCGACGGCTACGACCACCATGTGCGCTCCCTGCCCGGCGGGCCACTGGGTGGCACGGCGCCGGCCAAGAGCTTCGAGTTCCGGCTCGCGGCGGCCAAGGGCAACACCACCACCAGTGCCGACCTGAAGTTCGACGTGCCGGGCAGCGTGGTGCTGGGCTGCCACATCCACGGCTCGATGCGCGGCCACATCTACGTCGCCACCACGCCCTGGGTGGCCGTCACCGATGCCGAAGGCCGCGCCACGCTGAAGGGCGTGCCCGACGGCGCAGTGGAACTGCGTGTCTGGCACCCGGACCAGCTCACCGACCAGGCTGCACAACGCCTGCAACTGGCGGGCGTGGCCACCGCCAGTGCCACGCTGAACTTCAGCCCGCGGCGCCGCCCGGCACCGCGGCCCATGGGCGGCTGAGGCCCCTGACTGGACAACACCATGCGCCAACCCTTGTGCTGGATCGCCCTGCTTGCCGCGCTGGTCCCTGCGCGCGCGGCCGACCTGCAGGTCACCGTGAACACCGCCGCCGGCCGGCCAGCCGCCGATGTCGTCGTGATGGTCGTGCCGGCCACGCTCGGGGCCACCCCGGCCGCCAGTGACGGCACCACCATCGTGCAGCGCGACAACCGCTTCGAGCCCTACGTCACCGCCGTGCCAGCGGGCACCACCGTGCGTTTTGTCAACCGCGACCGCTACGACCACCATGTGCGCTCGCTGGGCAGCGGGCCGATGGGCGCCGTCCCACCGGCCAAGTCCTTCGAGCTGCGGCTGGCAGGCGTGCAAGCGGGCGCCACCAAGGCCAGCGCCGCGGTGTTGTTCGACACGGCCGGCAGCGTGGTGCTGGGCTGCCACATCCACGGCTCGATGCGCGGCCATGTGTTCATCGCCAACACCCCGTGGGTGGCGGTCACCGACGAGTTCGGCCGCGCCACGCTGCGTGGCCTGCCCGACGGCACGGCCGAACTGCGCCTGTGGCACCCGGACCAGCTGGCGGCCCAGGCCACGCAGACGCTGCAGCTGCAAGGCGCTGTCACGGCGCAGGCGGCATTGGGTTTCACGCCGCAGCGCCGGCCGCCGCCGCGGCCGCAGAGCGACTACAACTGACGACGGTTCAACGGCTGGGCAGCCGCGCCATCCAGATGGCCACGGCGCTGCAGATGACTGCTGGCGCCCCGCGCCACGGACCCGGCAGCGTCCAGGCCGCACAGCCGG
>CAYTWU010000394.1:0-3325 GCA_964442175.1 uncultured Rubrivivax sp. | reverse complement strand
CCCTTGGTGAAGATGCCGCCGCCCAGGCGCGCGAAGATCGAGATCAGCGACGACCCGAAGGCAAAACCCAGCAGCGGTTTCAGCGTCGCGGCATCGGGTTTGGCCATGCCACCGATGGCGATGAAAAACACGCCCACGCCGATCAGGCCCAGGCCCACGACCAGCATGCCGGTGATGGCACCGCCCTTGAAGGCGACATCCAGTGCCGGCCCGATGCCCTGGGTGGCGGCCTGCGCGGTGCGCACGTTGGCCTTGACCGAGACGTTCATGCCGATGAAGCCGCAGGCGCCGGAGAGCACGGCACCCAGCACAAAACCGCCTGCGGTGACGCCGCCCAGCCCCGGGGCGATGAAGATCAGCAGCGCCAGCACCACGCCCACGATGGCGATGGTCTTGTACTGCCGGGCCAGGTAGGCCGCCGCACCCTGCTGGATCGCACCGGCGATCTCCTGCATGCGCGCATTGCCGGCATCCTGCCGCAGGATCCAGCCCCGCTGGATGAAGCCGTAGAGCACGGCAGCGACACCACAGGCCAGCGCTGCGTAGAGCGCCATCTGAGTCGTCATGGGTCAACCTCGCTTTCGTTGAATTTGAAACGTTGACAGTCGGATCACCCCTCCCCCGGGGTGCGCAGGGCATGCTAGGGGATGGTTTCCACGTGGCAGCAGGGGGTTTTCCTGCGGCCCGCCGTCAGGACCCCGACAGCGCCCTCAGTAGAATCCCGCACCAGTTTCGAGCACCTTTTCAGAAAGCCAAGCATGAGCCTGCACAACGTGACCCCGGGCGCCAAGGCCCCCGACCAGTTCAACGTGATCATCGAGATCCCGATGAACGCCGACCCGATCAAGTACGAAGTCGACGAGGAGTCGGGCGCGCTGTTCGTCGACCGGTTCATGTCGACCGCGATGCACTACCCCTGCAACTACGGCTACATCCCGCAGACCCTGGCCGACGACGGCGACCCGGTGGACGTGCTCGTCATCACCCCGGTCCCGCTGATCCCGGGCGTGGTGGTGGCCTGCCGCCCGCTGGGCGTGCTGAAGATGGACGACGAAGCCGGTGGCGACAACAAGCTGCTGGCCGTGCCCATCGACAAGGTGCTGTCGATCTACACCCAGTGGCAGAAGCCGGAAGACCTGAACCCGCTGCGGCTGAAGACCATCCAGCACTTCTTCGAGCACTACAAGGACCTGGAACCCGGCAAGTGGGTCAAGGTGCTGGGCTGGGAGGGGGCGGACAGCGCCCGGGCGGAAATCGTCGCCGGCATGGGCAACTGGCAGGCCAAGCACAAGGCCTGAGCCCGCGGCCCGGCCGCCAGCCGGATGGCGTGACCGGGATCAGTCGCCGGAATCTTCCTTGAACGGCGAGCGCTCGCGCAGCTCGTCCACATACCGCCCGATGCCGACTTTCTCGCTGGCGAGAAAGTCGGCCACGGCGGCGGAAAACCTCGGGTGGCTC
Source organism: uncultured Rubrivivax sp. (assembly GCA_964442175.1). Lineage (GTDB taxonomy): Bacteria > Pseudomonadota > Gammaproteobacteria > Burkholderiales > Burkholderiaceae_C > Rubrivivax. The sequence goes on along the minus strand of CAYTWU010000394.1, from coordinate 1,867 downwards.
AGCCAGTGCGCCGACTGTGTGCGCACCGGCATCAACCCGCGTGCCATCTTGTGTTCGCCCTGGGCGCCACCTTCAAAGCGCTGGTAGCCCTGGGTCAGGCACCAGGCCAGCGGCTGGTAATAACAGGCCTCGAAGTGCAGGCAGGGCACGTACACCGTGCTGCCCCAGTAGCGTCCCCAGGCCACGCGCCGTGTGGGGTCCACGGCCACCAGGGAGGCAGCGATGCGCTCGCCCGCCCGCCACGCCACGAACAGCACCCAATGCTGTGGCATGTGGCGGGCCATCTCCCGGAAAAAGTCGCGTGTCAGGTAAGGCGTGGAGTGGTGCGCCGCGTAGGTCAGCGTGTAGCAGTGGTGGAAGAAGTCCCACAGGCCCTCGTCGATGGCCGAGCCTGCCACCACCTCGAAATGCACGCCGGCCTCGGCCACGCGCCGGCGCTCCTGCTGGATCTTCTTGCGCTTGTCACGCTGCAGCCGCTGCAGCAGGGTGTCGAAGTCAGGGCAGGGCGCGGCCGGGTCCTGCGTCCAGTGGAACTGCACACCTTCGCGCATCAGCCAGCCGGCCCGGGCCAGTGCGGCAGCATCGCGTTCATCAGGAAAAAGCAGGTGCGCCGACGACAGGCCGGCCTGCTGCGCCAGCTCGATGAGCGTGCGGGCCAGCGCGTCGCGTGCGGCCTCGTCGGCCGCGAGCAGCCGGCTGCCGGGCACGGGTGTGAAGGGCACGGCGGCCAGCAGCTTGGGGTAGTAGGCCAGCCCGTGCCGGCGGTAGGCATCGGCCCAGGCCCAGTCGAACACGTACTCGCCGTAGGAGTGGCTCTTCAGGTACAGCGCGCAGGCCGCGGCCAAATGGCCGTCCGCCCCGCGCAGCGTGACGAAGCGCGCCGCCCAGCCTGTCTCTGCCACCGCACTGCCGGACCGTTGCAGCGCCGCCAGGTAGGCGTGCTGCATGAAGGGTGTGGGCACCGCCTGTTGCGCGAGCAGGCCATCCCACTCCGGGGCCGCGATGGCCTCGAGGTCCTCGTGGACCTGGGTGACATAAACTGGAGCGGTGATCTGAACCTCCGGCAAGCTAGTGCAACCTGTGTTGAAAATCGGGCTCGCGCAGCTCAACGCCACGGTCGGCGACATCGACGGCAACCGCCACCGCGTGGCGCAGGCAGCGCGCGCGGCCTACCTGCAGGGCGCGCGGGTGCTCCTGGCGCCAGAACTGATGCTTTGCGGCTACCCGCCGGAAGACCTGCTGCTGCGGCCTGCGTTCATGGCCGCCTGCCGCGAGGCACTGCAGCAACTGGCGACGGAACTGGCGGATTGCGACGGACTGCATGTCGTGGTGGGACACCCGCACCCCTGGGGCGAGAGCGGCGATATTAGGTCCAAGTCGCACTCGGTGCTGCAGCGCTTCAACGCCGCCTCGGTGCTGGCCGGTGGACAGATCCTGGACACCTACTGCAAGCGCGAGCTGCCGAACTACCAGGTGTTCGACGAGCGTCGCTACTTTGTGTCCGGCCGCGACGCCGGGCAGGGTGCCGTGGTGTTCGATGTGGGTGGCCTCAGGCTCGGCCTGCTGATCTGCGAAGACGCCTGGTTCGACGAACCGGCCCGCCTGGCGCGTGACGCCGGCGCACAGGTGCTGTGTGTCCTGAACGCGTCGCCGTTCCACCTCGACAAGGCCGAAGAGCGGGAGGCCCGGATGGCCGAACGCGCGCGCGCCGTCGGCCTGCCGCTGCTGTACAGCCACCTGGTCGGCGGGCAGGACGAGGTCGTGTTCGACGGAGCCTCCTTTGCGGTGGATGCCGCGGGCGAGGTGAAGGCCCGTGCGCCGAGCTTCGAGGAGCATCTGCTGCTGTGCGAGGTGGCGGCCGACGGCC
>CAYTWU010000393.1:0-3328 GCA_964442175.1 uncultured Rubrivivax sp. | reverse complement strand
GAAGGTGGCATGGCCGATCACGATGGTCCAGAAGCTGAACGGGATCTCCATCGTGTGGTACGCCGACCGCAGCGCGATGCCGGTGATCACGCCGGGCAGCGCGATCGGCAGGATGAAGAGCAGCGACACGGCATCCCGGCCGAAGAACCTGGCGCGGGCCAAGGCGGCCGCGGCCAGCGTGCCCAGGATGAGTGCCGCCGCCGTGCTCCAGGCCGCGACCTGGAAGCTGAGCTTCATCGCGGCCCAGACGTCCTCGCGTTCCCAGGCCACGCCGAACCACTGCGTGGTGAGCGCGGGCGGCGGGAACACGTAGCTCTTGTCCTCGGCGCTGAAGGCGTACAGGATGATCAGCGCCAGCGGCACGTGCAGGAACAGCACCACGGCCCAGGCACTCGCTTTCAACCAAGCGCTAGAGCGCATCGAACGCTCCTTTGCGCTTGGCGAACCACAGGTACAGCCCGATGGCCACGATGGGCACCAGCGAAAAGGCCGCGGCAAACGGCAGGTTGCCGGCCACGCCCTGCTGGCGGTAGATGACCTGGCCGATGTAGAGCGTGCTGTCGCCGATGACCTGCGGAATGATGTAGTCGCCCAGCGTCAGGCTGAAGGTGAAGATCGAGCCCGCGGCCACACCCGGCATCGCCAGCGGCAGCACCACGCGGCGGAAGGTGGTGGCCGGGCCGGCGCCCAGATCGGCAGAGGCCTCCAGCGTGCTCTGCGGGATGCGCTCGATCGCCGCCACCAGCGGCAGCACCATGAAGGGCAGCCACATGTAGACAAAGACCACGAAGGTGCCCAGCGTGGAAAAGCTCAGGCTCGGCCCGCCGATCAGCGGCGTGGCCAGCAGCGCGTCGATCAACCACGTGGCGTGCAGGCGCTCGGCGAGCCAGTTGATCGCGCCTTCCTTGGCCAGCAGCAGCTTCCAGGCGTACAACCGCACCAGGTAGCTGCTCCACAGCGGCAGCATCACGGCGATGTAGAGCGCGGCCTTGCTGGCGCCGCGGGCGTGGCGGGCCATCACCAGCGCCAGCGGAAAAGCCAGCACCGTGCAAGCCAGCGTGACGGCGATGGCCATGCCGATGGAACGGCGCGCGGCGTCGAGGTTGGCGATCTCGGTGAGCGCGACGAAGTTGGACAGGCCGGCCTCGCGCACCACCTGGCCGGTGAAGTCGTCGAGCCGGAAAAACGCGTTGGCCAGCAGCGCAAACAGGCTGCCCAGGTAGATGACGCCGAACCACAGCAGCGGCGGGCCGAGCAACACGGCCAGCAACAGGCCGCGGCGGGTGTAGAGCAGGTCGGATGTGCGGCGCAGCAGGCTGAGCGCGGTCATGGCGTGGCTCGCTGGCAGCAGCGTGGTGCGGCACGTCCTGTTTCACCACAAAGACACCAAGAGCACGAAGAACACCAAGGAAAGACCGAGTCCAATGGCGTTCTTGGTGTCTTGGTGCCTTTGTGTCTTGGTGGTGAAAAAACCCTCACGCGCACCACCTCATCCCGCGAGCGCGTGCACCGCCCGCGCGTCCCAGTGCAGAAACACGGCCTGCCCGGTCTGGGGCAGCGCGCCACCGGCCTCCGACGGCAGGTCGGCCTGCAGCAGCGCGCCGCCCGCGTCCACCTTCAGGCGCGTGAAGGCGCCGAAGTACTGCACCTCGGCCACGGTCCCGCTGGCGCGGGCGTCGGCCGCGCCGCCCAGCGTGATGCGCTCGGGCCGCAGCATCGCGGCGGCATGGCCGGTCAGGCGGCGGGAGGCTTCACCGTCCAGCACGTTGGCCGCGCCGACGAACTGGGCGACAAAACGTGTGGCCGGTGTGTCGTACACCGCCTGCGGCGTGCCCACCTGCTCCAGCCGGCCGGCGTTGAACACCCCGATGCGGTCGCTCATCGACAGCGCTTCGTGCTGGTCGTGGGTGATGAACAGGAAGGTGATGCCCAGGCGGCGCTGCAGTGCCTTCAGCTCGGTCTGCATCTGCTCGCGCAGCTTCAGGTCCAGCGCGCCCAGCGGTTCGTCCAGCAGCAGCACCTGCGGCTGGCCGATCAGTGCACGGGCCAGGGCCACACGTTGGCGCTGGCCGCCGGACAGGGCCGCCGGCTTGCGATCGCCCACCCCCGGCAGCTGCACCAGGGCCAGCAGTTCGTCGGCCTTCTGCCAGCGTTCAGCCTTGGCCATGCCGCGCACCATCAGCGGGTAGGCCACGTTGTCGCGCAGGCTCATGTGCGGGAACAGCGCGTAATCCTGGAACACCGTGTTCACCGGGCGCGCGTAGGGCGGCGCCAGCGTCACGTCGGCCCCGCCGATGCGGATGCAACCGGCCGTGGGCAGCGTGAAGCCGCCGATCATGCGCAGACAGGTCGTCTTGCCCGAGCCCGAGGGCCCGAGCAGCGTGAAAAACTCGCCGGCGTCTATCGTCAGGTTCACACGGTCCACGGCGCGCACGGCCGAGGCTCCGCTGCCGAAGACGCACTCGACGTCTTCGAGCTGGACAGCTGCAGTCATGAAATCAGCGGCCGCCGAGCACGGCGATGTAGTCCGACGCCCACTTGTGGTACGGCACACACGCGTTGTTCTGGCTCTTGCACTGGCTCACCGGGGTGCGCCAGAACGAGATCTTCTCGAAGTCGTTGTAGCCCTGGCGAGCGCAGCCGTCGTCACCCAGCAGCTTGTTGCCCTTGCAGGCCGCCGGCACCGCCGGCACCGAGCCGAACCAGGCCGACAGGTCGCCTTGCAGCTTGGGATTCAGGCTGTGCTCCAGCCACATGTAGGCGCAGTTCGGGTTCTTGGCCTCGGCGTGCAGCATCGTGCTGTCGGCCCAGCCGGTCGCGCCTTCCACCGGCACCACGGTGGCCACCGGCGCCTTCTTGCTCTTCAGGATGTTGGCCTGGAACTGCCAGCTGCCGGACGCGACCACACCTTCGTTGGTGAAGTCGTCGATCTGCACAAACGCGTCGTGCCAGTACTTGCCGACCAGCTTGCGCTGGCCACGCAGCAGCTCCAGCACGGCTTTGTACTGGGTTTCGTTCAGCTCGTACGGGTCCTTGATGCCCAGGCCCGGGTTCTTCTTCATCAGGTACAGCGCCGCGTCGGCGATGTAGATCGGGCCGTCGAAGGCCTGCACCCGGCCCTTGTTGCTCTTGCCGTCGGGCAGCGTCTGCTCCTCGAAGACCACGTTCCAGCTGGTCGGCGGCTTGTCCTTGAAGACGTCCTTGTTGTACATCAGCACGTTCCAGCCCCACTGGTAGGGCACGCCGTAGTGCGTGTTGTTCTCGTAGTGCCAGGGCGCCTTCTGCAGCCGCGGGTCGATGTTCTTGTAGCTGGGGATCAGGCCGACAT
>CAYTWU010000392.1:0-3341 GCA_964442175.1 uncultured Rubrivivax sp. | reverse complement strand
GGGCAGCACCGGCTTGATGAGCAGGTGGAAGTCGTGCGTGAGGGCTTCGTCTTCGTGCCCGCCCAGGCTGCTGCCGGTGACCAGGATGGCCGGGATGCGCTGCCCGGCCCAGCGCGCGCGCACGGCGGCCAGGGCCTCCAGGCCGGTGGTGCCCTGGGGCAGGCGGTAGTCCACCAGCATCAGGTCGGGTCGTTCGGCGGCGGTGCTGGCCAGCCACTGGGCCAGTGCATCGACGGTCTCGAAGGCCTGCACGCTGGCGCCCCAGGCCTGCAGCAGCACGACCAGGCCCTCGCGCACCGCGGTCTCGTCTTCCACCACCACGAAGCGCCGGTTTTCCAGCGTCAGCCCGATGGGCGCGCGGGTGCTGGCGCCGCCGGCCTCCAGCGGGCGCGGCGCGCGGCCGGCCGGCAACTCGAAGCTGAACACCGTGCCGTGGCCCACGCGCGAGCGCACGCTGATGGCGGTGTCCATCAGGTCCGACAGGCGCTTCACGATGGCCAGGCCCAGGCCCAGGCCCTTGCGGTGGTGGGCCTCCAGCGGGCGGTTGCTCTGGACCTGGAAAAACTCGTCGAAGACCCGCGGCAGGTTGGCCTCGGAGATGCCGATGCCGCTGTCCCACACCTGCACCAGCAGCTGGCCCTGGCGCGGGCGGCAGCTGACCAGCACGCCGCCGTCGTCGCTGTAGCGGATGGCGTTGCTGACCAGGTTTCGCAGCACGCGCTCCAGCAGCACCGGGTCGGTGTGCACCACATGCTGCTCGCCGCGGAAGCTGAGCTGCAGGCCCTTCTCGAACGCGATGGGCTCGAAATGCAGCCGCAGCCGCGCAAACAGCTCGCGCATGCGCACCGGCGCGGGGTGCACCTCCACGCCGCCGGTGTCGATGCGGGTGATGTCCAGCAGCTCGCCGAACAGGCCCTCCAGCGCATCGACCGATTCGTTGATGCTGTTCACCAGCGACGCGACCTCCGGGTCCTTGATGCGCTGGCGCAGCGCCTCGGCGAACAGGCCCATCGCGTGCAGCGGCTGGCGCAGGTCGTGGCTGGCGGCGGCAAAAAACTGGGTCTTGGCGCGGCTGGCGGCTTCGGCGGCGCGGCGCGCGGCATCGGCTTCGGCCTTTTCGATGCGCAGCTGCAGGGCCAGCGCGTCGGTGCGTGACTTCAGGCGGATCGCCTGGCCCAGCGCGCTGCCCGAGGTGCGCGCCATCACCACGGTGATCGCAAACAGCAGGGTCAGGATGCCGGCCAGCTGCCAGTGCCAGGGCTGCGAGACATCGCTGGCCACGCGCAGGATGGTGGGCACCAGCACCAGCGAGATGAAAGCCAGGAACACGCGCCACTGCGTGGCCAGCAGTTGCACCGAGCCCAGGCAATAGCTGTAGACGATCAGCAGCAGCGCCAGCCGCTGGTAGGGCTCGCCCAGGCCCCAGAACAACCAGGCGGCGATGCCCCACATCGCGCCCTGCAGCAGCACCAGGGCCTTCCAGCTCAGGCGCCAGCGGCGCAGTGTTTCGTCGTCCGCGCGCGGGTTCTGGCGGTAGCGCAGGTAGTGCAGCAGGCGCAGCACCCACAGCACCGCGGCCAGCACGGCCCAGACCGCCAGCCGCACCGGCTCGGCCAGGTTGCCAAACATCAGAAGCATCAGCGCCAGGCCGATGCCGTTGCCCGTCAGCGAGGCCGGCGTCTGCGTGAACAGCGCCCGCACATGGTCCAGCTGGTGGTGTTCGTCGGCGGCGTCCAGGTCGGTGCCGGCCGACGTGGCCGCGGCCTTCAACGCGGGCCGGGCCGGCCGCCCGGGAACACACCCTGCCCTTGCGTCATCTGGCTCACGGCCAGCACCGCCTGCGTGCGCGAGCTGACGTTGAGCGCGCGCAACACGGCGGCGACGTGGTCCTTCACGGTTTCGACCGAGACGTTGAGCTGGCGCGCGATCAGCTTGTTCGGCAGGCCCTGCAGCAGCAGCGCCAGCACGTCGGTCTGGCGCGGCGTGAGGCCGATGGACTCCAGCGAGACCTGCTTGCTCTGGTGCGGCTCGGGCTGCGCGTGTTCGGCCAGGCGGCGCATCACCGCGGGCACGGTGTCGGGCTCGGTGCGCAGCGGCGCGGCCTCCAGGCCCAGCATGTGCGGCGGCACGTACAGGCCGCCGTTCATCACCAGGCGCAGGGCCTCGAACAAGGCATCGTTGGACGAGCGCTTGGGCACGAAGCCCATGGCCCCGGTGTCCAGCGCGCGGATCACGTCGCTGGTGCGCTCCGAGGCCGAGACCACCACCACCGGGATGCCGGGCCAGGTGGCGCGCAGCTCTTCGAGCACGAGGAAACCGTCTTCTTCGCCCAGCGCGAGGTCGAGCAGCACGAGGTCGAAGCTGTCGTCCTGCTGCAGCGTGGCGCGCGCGGCGGCACCGGTTTCGACACCGACCACGGTGACATCGTCGCCCAGGCCCAGGATCACGCTCTGCAGCGCGGCCAGGATCAGCGGGTGGTCGTCCACCAGCAGCACTTTCATGGGCAGGTCCTCCGGGTCATCGGGCCATGCTAAGCCGCGCCAACAGCCCGGCCCGCACCCCCTTTGGGGGGATCACGGGAAGCGGCGTGTCAGCGACACCGCCACGCAGGCCGGCTTGCTGCCGCCTTCGATCTCCACCGTCGCTTCGACGGCCAGTTGCGCGCCGCCGTTCTCCAGCGGTGTGTAGGCTTGCAGCACGAAGCGCCCACGCACGCGGCTGCCACTCTTCACGGGGGACGGGAAGCGCACGCGGTCCAGCCCGTAGTTGACGCCCATGCGCACGTCGTCGATCACGAAGGCCTGGTCGCCCAGCTCGGCCAGCAGTGACAGCGTCAGGAAGCCGTGGGCCACCGTGGCACCAAACGGGCCGGCGGCGGCGCGCGCCGGGTCGGTGTGTATCCACTGCCGGTCGCCGGTGGATTCGGCAAACAGGTCGATGCGGTGCTGGTCCACGGTGAGCCAGTCGCTGACACCGATCTCCTGCCCCACCAGGGCCTGCAGGTCTGACAGATGGGCAAAGTGCCTCATGCCAGCCACCGCGTCAACGGCTCCCACTGCGCCAGGTCACGTTCGACCCGGCTGGGCGCCACGTCCCACAGCGTCAGGCCGCGGGCCGCGAGCTGCACGTAGTTCTGCGTGTCGCGCAGCGCCGCCACCACCGGCAGCGGCAGCGTGGCCAGGTAGTGCTGCAGCTGCTCGAAGGCCAGGGTGTGGTCGCGGGCGCGCATCGCCACCAGGCCCATCTGCATCTCGCCGGCGCGGTGGTGGGCCTGCAACTGCTGCACAAAGGCATGCGTGGCCTGGATGTCGAACAGGCTGGGCTGCAGCGGCACCAGCACA
>CAYTWU010000391.1:0-3356 GCA_964442175.1 uncultured Rubrivivax sp. | reverse complement strand
GTTGCGGCCACCTGTTGGCCTTGGACCGCCACACCACCGGCGATGGCATCGTCAGTGCGCTGCAGATCCTGAACGCTGTGCAGCGTTCAGGCCGCTCCATCGCGCAGTGGCTGGAAGGCGTGACGCTCTTCCCGCAGACGCTGCTGAACGTGCGCCTGCCGCGCCTGGACGGCTGGCAGGCGCACGCCGGGCTGGCGCAGGCGCGGCAGGCGGTGGAGAAAGAACTCGGCGACGAGGGCCGCGTGCTGATTCGCGCCAGCGGCACCGAGCCGGTGCTGCGCGTCATGGTGGAAGCCCGCGACCCGCAGCAGGCCCGCCAGAGCGCCGAGCGCCTGGCGGCGACGCTGTTGGCCTGACGCCAGCCGCCCCCAGGGGCGGCGTTGGCTCAGCGCTTCGGCGGGAGCAGGACCTTGTCGATGACGTGCACCACACCGTTGGTCGCGGGCACGTCGGCCTGCTGGACCAGCGCCTCTTCGACCGTCACGAAGGTGCCGGCCCTGGCCACCGCGACGTTGGCGCCGTTGACGGTCTTGACGTTGCCGTTCTTCACGTCGGCCGCCATCACCTTGCCGGGGATGACGTGGTACGTCAGCACCGCTTTCAGCATCTCCTTGTTGGCCGCCAGTTCCTGCATCGTCTTGGCGGGCACCGCCTTGAAGGCCTCGTCGCTGGGTGCGAACACGGTGTAAGGCCCGGCGCCGCGCAGCGTATCGCCCAGGCCGGCGTCGGCCACCAGTTTGGCCAGGGTCGACAACTGCGGGTTCGCCGCGGCGGTGTCGGCGATCGTTGTGGGGGCAGGGGTGGTCGCGCAGCCAGCGGCCAGGGCCGTCAGGCTGAGCACCAGCAAGGTGCGGCGGATCATCATCGTGGTCTCCAAGGGCGGAATGTGACAGGCCGGGAGCCTAGGCGGCCGATGTGACCCTTCCGTGACAGACCATTCGGCGTTGTCACATGACATCGGCTGTCACAGGCCTTGTCACACGACTGTCAAATGCCGCCCCTAGAGTCGCGCCGTCAACCAAGACCGCCTCGAAAGGGATCTCCCATGCAATTTGCCTTCGCCCGTACCGCCGCCCTCGGCTTCAGCCTGAGCCTGATCGGCACCGTGGCCCTGGCCCAGGACGTCACCGGCGCTGGTGCCTCCTTCCCGGCGCCCATCTACGCCAAGTGGGCCGACGCCTACAACAAGGCCACCGGTGCCCGCATCAACTACCAGTCTGTCGGCTCCGGCGCCGGCATGCGCCAGATCCGCGGCAAGACGGTCGACTTCGGTGCCAGCGACGCTCCGCTGGTGGATGCCGAACTGGCCAAGGATGGTCTGATCCAGTTCCCGACCGTGATCGGCGGCGTGGTGCCGGTGATGAACATCAAGGGCCTGACTCCGGGCCAGGTCAAGCTGACCGGCCAGGTGCTGGCCGACATCTACCTGGGCAAGATCACCAAGTGGAACGACCCGGCCGTGACCGCGCTGAACCCGGGTGTGCCGCTGCCCGACGCCGCCATCGCCGTGGTGCGCCGCGCCGACGGCTCGGGCACGACTTTCCTGTTCACCAACTACCTCTCCAAGGTGAACGCCGAGTGGAAGGCCAAGGTCGGCGAAGGCACGGCGGTGAACTGGCCCACGGGCGCAGGTGGCAAGGGCAACGAAGGTGTTTCCGCCTTCGTGCAGCGCCTGCCCAACGCCATCGGCTACGTGGAGTACGCCTACGCCAAGCAGAACAAGATGAACTACGCGCTGCTGCAGAACAAGGACGGTGTCTACGTCAAGCCCGACGACACCGCCTTCAAGGCTGCCGCCGCCGGTGCCGAGTGGGCGAAGAGCTTCTACCAGGTGCTGACGGAGCAGCCGGGCAAGGACAGCTGGCCCATCACCGGCGCCACCTTCATCATGATGCACAAGCTGCAGGACAAGCCGACCAACGCGACGAATGCGCTGAAGTTCTTCGACTGGGCTTACGCCAACGGCGACAAGATGTCGGAAGACCTGGACTACGTGCCGCTGCCGGCCACCGTGAAGGACCTGGTCCGCAAGCAGTGGGCCGACAACCTGAAGGACGCGTCGGGCAAGCCCATCGCTTTCAAGTGACGTCCCTGGTCTGAGCCGCGCCGCTTCGGGAGCCCCCATGGCCGCTACACTGCCCGCCACCCCCTTTGATGAGAAGAAAAACATGGAGAGAGCGGCGCCCCGTGGCGAGCCCCCCGTGCGGCGGCGCAACGCGCCCTGGGCCGACGGCCTGTTTGCAGTGCTGACCCAGGGTGCGGCCTGGGTCACCCTGTTGCTGCTGGTCGGCATCCTGGTGTCGCTGTTCATCGGTGCGGCACCGGCCATCCGCGAGTTCGGCCTGGGCTTCCTCTGGTCCACCGAATGGGACCCCGTGCAGAACAAGTACGGCGGGTTGGTGATGATCTACGGCACGCTGATGACCTCGTTCATCGCGCTGCTGATCGCCGTGCCGGTGAGCTTCGGCATTGCCATCTTCCTGACCGAGCTTTCACCTGGCTGGCTCAAGCGGCCCCTGGGTGTGGCGGTGGAGTTGCTGGCGGCGGTGCCGTCGATTGTTTACGGCATGTGGGGCTTGCTGGTCTTTGGCCCCATCCTCGCCACGTTCGTGCAAGGCCCGCTGCAATCGGCGTTTGGGGACGTGCCCTACCTGGGCGCGCTGTTCAGCGGCCCGCCGGTGGGCATCGGCATCCTGTCGGCCGGCATCATCCTGGCCATCATGATCATCCCGTTCATCGCGGCGACCATGCGTGACGTCTTCGACATCACGCCGCCGCTGCTGAAGGAGTCGGCCTACGGCCTGGGCTCCACCACCTGGGAGGTGGTGTGGAAGGTGGTGCTGCCTTACACCAAGACCGGTGTCGTGGGCGGCATCATGCTGGGCCTGGGGCGCGCACTGGGCGAGACCATGGCCGTCACCTTCGTGATCGGCAACTTCAACCAGCTGGAGTCGCTGTCGCTGTTCGAGGCCGCCAACAGCATCACCTCGGCGCTGGCCAACGAGTTTGCCGAAGCCAGCGAAGGGCTGCACCAGGCCTCGCTGATCTACCTGGGGTTGATCCTCTTCCTGATCACCTTCATCGTGCTGAGTTTCTCGCGCCTGCTGCTGGCCCGCCTGAAGCGCAACGAGGGGAGCCGTTCATGAGTGTCTTCACGCTCGACGCGCGCAGCGCGTCGCTGCACCGCCGCCGCAAGCTGGTCAATGTGGTGGCGCTGATGCTGGCCCTGGCGGCCATGGCCTTCGGCTTGTTCTGGCTGATCTGGATCCTGGTCGAAACGGTGCGCCTGGGTTTTTCGGGCTTGAGCCTGCAGGTCTTCACTGAGTCCACCCCACCCCCGCAGGCCGAGGTGGGCG
>CAYTWU010000390.1:0-3369 GCA_964442175.1 uncultured Rubrivivax sp. | reverse complement strand
CCCGAAGCGCGCAGCGCGGAGGGTAGTCCAGTGAGCGCGTTGCTCGCGCTGCAGACGGCGCTGCAGCAGCATGTGCTGGATTCGGCCGCCGGCATCCGGGACCGCATCGTCGCGGGCCCCGGCATCGGGGTCGAACGCCGGCTGCAGATCTACCACCACGCCTACCGCGCGCGCCTGGTCGAGACGCTGGCCGACACCTTCGGCCACACGGCCTCCTACCTGGGCGAAGACTGGTTCGGGGCCGACGCCCAGGCCTACATCGAGACCCACCCCTCCACCCGCGCCAGCCTGCGCTGGTACGGCGCCGATTTCCCCGCCTGGCTGCAGCAGCGCCACCCGCAGGACGGTGACATCGGCGAGCTGGCCGCGCTGGACTGGGCGCTGCGCCGCGCCTTCGACGGCCCGGATGCGCCGGTGCTGACACTGGCCGACCTGGGCGCGCTGCCGCCCGAGGCCTGGGCCACGCTGGGTTTTGCCCTGCAGCCCACGGCCGGGCGGTTGACGCTGCACTTCAACACCCTGGCCATCTGGCAGGCGCTGGACGGCGACAGCACACCGCCCACCGCTGCGCCGTTGGCCGCGCCAGGTGCCTTGCTGGTGTGGCGGCGCGACCTGCAGCCGCACTTCCGCACGCTGGGGCCGGTGGAGGCGCTGGCGCTGACACAGCTCGCGGCGGGCAACAGCTTCGCCGCCACCTGCGCGGCGCTGGCCGCGGACTTTCCGGCCGAAGACGCGGCGGCACAGGCCGGTGCGCTGCTGCGGCGCTGGATCGACGACGGCCTGCTGGCCAGCGTCAACGGCTGGCCGGCAGCCTGATCGTGATGTGCATGCCCTGCGCGGGCGCGCTTTGCGCCTGCACCCGGCCGCCGTGCAAATCCACGATGCGGCCGACGATGGCCAGGCCCAGGCCGTGGCCCCCTTCGCTCTTGCGGTAAAAACGTTCGAACAGCAGCGGCAACTGGTCAGCGGCGATGCCCGGGCCGGTGTCGGCAACAGCGACCACGACCTGGTCGTCCTCGAGCCGTGCGCCCAGCGTGATGCGGCCGCCGGCCGGCGTGAGCTTGAGTGCGTTGTCCAGCAGGTTGGCCAGTGCACGTTCGAACAGCTCCACGTCCACCGCGGCCACCGGCGGCTGGTCGCCATGTTCGCAACGCAGCGTGATGCCGGCCTGCGCGGCACGGCTGGCAAAGCGCATCGCCACGTCGTCCACCAGCTCGCCCACGTCCATGGGCACCGGCTGCAGGCGGTACGAGGGTTCGTCCAACAGCGCAAAGTCGGCCAGCGCCCGCACCATGCCGGCGGCGTGCGCGGTGTTGCGCAGCGCCACCTGCAGCAGCGCACGGTCGTCGGCACGGGCCGGGTCGTCGGCCCAGCGGCGCGCCAGCGTCTCCAGGCCGGCGGTGGTGGCGGTCAGCGGCGAGCGCAGGTCGTGCGACAGGTTGCTGACGCCTTCGCGGCGGAACTGGTCCAGCCGGCGCAGACGGTCCCACTGCGCGTGCAACCGGGCCAGCATGGCCTGGAAGCCGGCGCGCAGACGGGTGAACTCGTCGTCGCCGCCACGTGCGGCGGGCACGGCCGGCTGCACCCGCTGCGCAGCCTCGAACCCGTCGCGCGCGGCCGCATCGACGGTGTCGCTGAGTTCACGCAAGGGGCGCGTCACGGTGCCGATGACCCAGAGCGCGATCAGCGTGCCCAGCGCCACCACCACGGCCACGCCGACCAGCGCCGGGCCGGTGACGCTGCTGCGCAGCACCTCCAGCCGGCCGGCCGGCAACGGCGCCTTCTGGCAGACCAGGTAGAGGTAACCGGCCGCGCCATCGGCCGCGCGGATGACGGTGGCGCGCAGGGCACGCGCGGCAATCACCGTGTCCTGGCTCATGTACTCCGGGTCGTCGCCCATCACGTAGGCGGCACGGGCGCGGTCGCCAGCGGTCATCACCGCTTCCTTGACCGGGTCGAGCTTGACCTTGAAACCCGGCGCCAGCGGCATGCGGCCGGAGCTGGCCAGCACGGTGCCATCCGGGCCCAGCAGGTACAGCCGCGAGTCGGGCTCGAACAGCAGCAGGTTGCGCAGGAAGCCGGTGAACCCTTCCGGGTCGCGCTGGTGCAGATCCAGCAGGTCCGGATGGGCGGCGACGACGCGGCCGATGAAGCCGTTGGCACGCTCCCAGGTGCTTTCGTGCTCGAAGCGCTGGAAGGCCGTGGCCACCGTGAACAGCAGCGCCAGCGCGGTGGCGAGGCCGGTGAGCGCGATGGTCAGCGCCAGGCGGGCACGGACGCTCATTCGTGGTCGCGAAACTTGTAGCCGGCACCACGCACAGTGAGCACAAACTCCGGCCGCATCGGGTCCTGCTCCAGCTTGTTGCGCAGGCGGTTGATGTGCGTGGTCACCGTGTGTTCGTAACCGTCGTGGCTGTAGCCCCAGACGGCGTCGAGCAGCTGCGCACGCGAGAACACCCGCCCCGGGTGCTGCGCAAAGTGCAGCAGCAGGTCGAACTCCAGCGCTGTCAGCTCCACCGCCTGCGCGCGCACCGCCACACTGCGCTTGGCGGGCCAGATCTGCAGCGCGCCATGCTGCAGCGGGCGTTCGGACGCCGAGGCGCCGGCCGCCGTTTCGCGCACATCGGCGCGGCGCAGCAGCGCCTTCACACGCGCCAGCAGCTCGGCCATCGAAAAGGGTTTGGTCAGGTAATCGTCGGCGCCCAGCTCCAGGCCCAGCACGCGGTCGAGCTCGGTGCTCTTGGCGGTGAGCATCAGGATCGGCGTGGCGCGGCCCTGCGCACGCAGCGCCTTGCAGACCTCCAGGCCGTCCAGGCCCGGCATCATCAGGTCGAGGATCAGCAGGTCGCTGGCGCGCTCCGCCTCCGCGGCCAGCGCGGCGCGGCCGTCGGCCACCGCATGCACCTCGTGGCCCGCCTCGCGCAGGTTCATCACGATGAGGTCGCGGATGTCGGCCTGGTCTTCGGCAACGAGGATGCGGCTGGCGGGCATGGCCCGGGAGTGTCGCGCGGATCGCGGGGCTTCTTACGCGCCGCGCCCCGCGCCGTTGTTCAGGCCTGATGCACTTGTGATCTTCCTGTGATCCGGCGCGAGGCGGGCGCGAGACGCGGCGCCGAGCATGCGTGCCATGCACACCGCCACCGCCCTCGCCTCCCCCGCCGCCTGCCTGACACCCGGCCTGCCTCCCGTGGGCTGGGCCGAGCTGACCGCCCACCGCGCCTACCTCGTGCGCTTCGCGCGCCGCCGCCTCATGGACCCGGCCCTGGCCGAAGACCTGGTGCACGACGTGTTCGAGGCCGTGATCACCGACCGCGCCGCCTTCGGTGGCCGCAGCGCGCTGCGCAGCTGGCTGGTGGCGGTGCTCAAGCA
>CAYTWU010000389.1:0-3404 GCA_964442175.1 uncultured Rubrivivax sp. | reverse complement strand
AAAACCCAGGAAGCGGCCCAGGGGCTTCAGGCCATGGGTGCTGGCGTAGGCCTCGTCCACCAGCACGCAAGCGCCGGCGCCGTCGCTGAACTGGCTGGCATTGCCGGCAGTCACCACACCGCCGGGCAGGGCCGGGCGGATGCCCTGCACGGCCTCCAGCGTGGTGCCGGCACGCAGGCCTTCGTCGGCCTGGATGGTGACTTCCTTGCTGCGCAGGCCCAGCACCGGGTCGGCCACGCCGGCGGTGACGGTGACGCTGACCATCTCGTCGTTGAACTTGCCGGCTTCCTGCGCCGCGCAGGCTTTCTGCTGGCTGGCGGCGCCGTATTCGTCCATGCGTTGCTTGGGCATGTTGTAGCGCTTGGCGACGTTTTCCGCCGTCTGCAGCATGTTCCAGTAGATCTCGGGCTTGGCCGCCATCAGCGCCGGGTCCACGATCATGTGGCGGTTGGCTTCGTTCTGCACGCAGCTGATGCTCTCCACACCGCCGGCCACGAAGACATCGCCTTCGCCCGCGATGATGCGCTGGGCCGCCATCGCGATGGTCTGCAGCCCACTGCTGCAGAAGCGGTTGATCGTGACGCCGCTGGTGGTGATGGGCAGGCCGGCGCGCAGCGCGATCTGGCGCGCGATGTTGCTGCCGGTGGCGCCCTCGGGCGTGGCACAGCCCATCAGCACGTCCTCCACCGCGGCCGGGTCGATGCCGGCGCGCTGCACCGCGGCCTGCACGGCAAAACCGCCCAGTGTGGCGCCGTGTGTCATGTTGAAAGCGCCCTTCCAGCTCTTGGCGAGCGGGGTGCGGGCGGTGGAGACGATCAGGGCTCGGGTCATGTCAAAACTCCTTCAGCGGGCGGCCTGCTCGACCAGCCGGTGGTAGAAACGGATCAGCTCGGCCAGGTTGTCCAGCGAGATGCGTTCGTCGGTGCCGTGGAAGCGCGCCAGATCCGCCGGTTTGGCGCGCACGGGGGAAAAGCGGAAGACCTGCTCGGCATAGCCGTCGAAGTGCCGCGCATCGGTGCCACCCAGCATCAGGCCCGGGGCCACGACGACCTCGGGGAACAGCTCGCGCACGGTGCGCTCGATCAGCCGGTAGGCGTCGGAATCCACCGCCGACACCTTGGACGGCAAGGCCGGCTCGCCCAGCACCCTGAACTGGATGCGCTCGTCGGCCACCACCTGCTTCAGGTGCGCCAGCACCGTCTCGGGCGTGTCGCCCGGCAGCAGGCGGAAGTTCACGGTGGCATCGGCGCGCCCCGGCAGCACGTTTTCCTTGTTGCCGCCGTTGACGATGGTGAGCGCCGTCGTCGTGCGCATCAAGGCGTTGGTGCTCGGGCCCTTTTCGAGCATGCCCTGTACTACCGGCCCGAAGAGCCACAGGTTGGACAGCGCCACGCGGTTGAAGCCGCCCATCTCCGGTGCCACCGCGTCAAACATCTGGCGCGCCACACCCTGGATGCCGCCGGGCATGGGGTGTTCATCGATGCGGGCGAGCGCAGCCGACAGCATCGCGATGGCACTCTGCCCCGGGGCCGGTGGCATGGACGAATGGCCGGGTGTGGCCTCGGCCGACACCTGCACGCTGACAAAGCCTTTTTCCGCCACGCCGATCAAGGCCGCCGGCGGCTGCAGGCCGGGCATCATGCCGTCGGCGATCAGCAGGCCTTCGTCGATCACGAACTGAATCTTGGCGCCGCGTGCCTTGAGCATCTCGGCGATGGGCTTGGCCCCGCGCAGGCCGCCGACCTCCTCGTCGTGACCGGCCACCAGGTACACCGTCCGGCGCGGCTGGAAGCCGCTGGCCAGCAAGGCCTCCAGCGCCTCCAGCTGCGCGACCAGGTTGCCCTTGTCGTCCCAGGCGCCGCGGCCCCAGACAAAACCGCCTTCGATGGCGCCGCTGAAGGGCGGTTGTTTCCACAGGCGCTCGGTGCCGGGCGCCACGGGGGCGACGTCCTGGTGCGCCATCAGCACGATGCCCTTGGCAGCCGGGTCTTGGCCCGCCCACGTGAACAGCAGGCTGCCGCCGCCGACCACCTCGCGCTTCAGCGTGCTGTGCACCCGCGGGTAACGCTGCGCCAGGTGTGCATGCAGCTGCTCGAAGGCGGCAGCCGTGCCCTGCGGGTCCAGCAGGCCGCTGATGGTGCGCGCCTGCACCGCCGCCGACAGCGACGCGCCGGCGCCGGTCACGTCCACCTTCAGCCCGGCCACCGGCGGCACGCTGACCTGGCGCGAGCCCTGGCGCAGCGTGTTCACCGCCACGGCTAGACCCAGCGCGCCCAGCAGCAGCGCCAAGCCGAGCAGCAGACGCCGCATCACGGGTTGAAGCTCTTGCCTTCGGCCACCAGGCGGGCCAGCAGCGGCGCCGGCTGCCAGAACTGCGCGTCATCCAGCGGGTTGGCGGCAAAGCGCTGCATGGTCTGCACCACGTTGAACAGGCCCACGGTGTCGGCGTAACACATCGGGCCCCCGCGGTGCAGCGGGAAGCCGTAGCCGGTGAGGTAGACCATGTCGATGTCGCTGGCCTTGCTGGCGATGCCTTCTTCGAGGATGTGCGCGGCTTCATTGACCAGCGAAAAAACCAGCCGGTGCACGATCTCGTCGTCGCCGATCTTGCGTGGCGTGATGCCCAGCGTGGCGCGGTGGTCCTCGATCATCTTCACGACCACGGGCGACGGGATCGCATCGCGTTTGCCCGCGACGTAGTCGTACCAGCCGGCGCCGGTCTTCTGACCGTAGCGGCCCAGTTCGCACAGCAGGTCGGCCGTCTTGCTGTAGCGCAGGTTCGGTTTTTCCTGGTAGCGGCGCTTGCGGATGGCCCAGCCGATGTCGTTGCCGGCCAGGTCGCCCATGCGGAACGGGCCCATCGCGAAGCCGAACTTCTCCACCGCCTTGTCCACCTGGGCCGGCGTGCAGCCTTCTTCCAGCAGGAAACCGGCCTGGCGGCTGTACTGCTCGATCATGCGGTTGCCGATGAAACCGTCGCAGACGCCGCTGACCACGGCCGTCTTCTTGATCTTCTTGCCCAGCTGCATCACGGTGGCCAGCACGTCCTTGGCCGTGGCCTGGCCACGCACCACCTCCAGCAGCTTCATCACGTTGGCGGGGCTGAAGAAGTGGGTGCCGATGACGTCCTGCGGGCGCTTCGTGAAGCTGGCGATCTGGTCCACGTCCAGCGTGCTGGTGTTGCTGGCCAGGATGGCGCCGGGTTTCATCACCTCGTCCAGCGCGCGGAAGACCTTTTCCTTGACGCCCATCTCCTCGAACACGGCTTCGATCACCATGTCCGCATCCTTCAGGTCGGCGTAGTCCAGCGTGGTGGACAAGAGCGCCATGCGGGCCTCGTACTTGTCCTGCTTCAGCTTGCCCTTCTTGACCTGGGCTTCGTAGTTCTTGCGGATGGTGGCCAC
>CAYTWU010000388.1:0-3439 GCA_964442175.1 uncultured Rubrivivax sp. | reverse complement strand
GGCCGCGGTGGATGGGGATGCCCCAGTCGGTGAGCGCCTTGGCGATCACGTCGGCCGTGCGCACCTCCTGGAAGCACAGCTCCGGGTGGGCGTGGATGTCGCGTCGCAGCGTGGTGATGGCCTGGGCGTCGGCCAGGATGGAATCGATCAGGTTCATCGCATCGGGTCCTGCAAGGAGGGTGCCCGATGTTAGCCAGACGGCGCCGGCCCTGCGCAGGGCCGGCGTGATGCCTCAGCGCCGGACCTTGCCGTCGCCGGTCAGCATGGACAGCTCGACGAAGCTGGAGCCGGCCCGGTCGCGCGGGCCGAAGCTGCAGGTGAAGCCGCCCAGGTCGTAGCGCTGCATCGATTCCAGCGCCGTCACCAGCGCCTCGCGGCTGGGGTTGCGGCCGGCCCGCCGCAGGCCTTCGGCAAACACCTTGGCGGCGATGTAACCCTCCATGCTGGAGTAGTTGGCCGTGGCGTCGCCGCCCGCCTTCTGCACCGCCGCCAGGTACTCGCGCGAGATGGGTGTGGTGGTGCTGAAGGGGAAGGGCATCACCTGGCTGATCACGACACCGGCGCCGTCCTTGCCCAGCTCGTCCGCCAGGGCCTGGGTGCCGACGAAGGACACGTTGTAGAAGGTGCCGCCGTAACCCGCCTTGCGTGCGGCGCGGATGAAGGCGGCGCAGCCCTTGTAGGCGCCGATCTGCACCACGGCATCGGGCATCGTGGGCACGATGGCCTTCACGGCCGCGGCCACGTCCACGCTGTTGCGCTCGACCAGCCCCACCGCGGTGGGCGCCAGGTTCTGCGCCTTCAGCGCGCGCACCACGCCGTCCAGGCCGGCCTGGCCGTAGCTGTCGTTCTGGCGGAAGACGGCGATCTTCTTCAAGCCCAGCGACGTGAGCTGTTTGACGATCAGCGCCGTCTCGTCGTAGTACGAGGCACGCACATGGAACACGCTGCGGCTGAAGGGCTCGCGCAGCGCCTCAGCGCCGGTGAAGGGGCCGACAAAAGGAATGCGTTCGTCGTTCACCAGCGGCAGCGCGGCCAGCGCGGTGGGTGTGCCCACGTAGCCGAACAGCGCAAACACGTCCTCGCCGATCAGCTTTTCGGTGTTGGCCTTGCAGCGGTCGGGTTCGTAGCCGTCGTCCATCACACGCAGCTCGATCGGGTGGCCGTTGACGCCACCGCTGGCATTGATGGCGTCAAAGGCGATGCGCGCGCCACGGTTCATCTGCAGGCCCAGCTGGGCGGCGGCCCCGCTCATGGCGCAGGACTGGCCCAGCACCAGGCGGCGCTCGGCTTGCGCCCAGGCGGGCACGGACAGGGTGGCGGCGCCTGCGGCCAGGGTCTGCAGGGCGCGGCGGCGGTGGATCATCGGCATGGAGAAGGCAAGCGGGAGAAAGCGTGAATGTAAGGGGCAGGCGCGCGCTGGCCGGGGCCCATGTGCAATAGTTCGTTATGGAGCCCGTCCCAGTGAAATCCGTCGCCGTCGTGCGCGGGGCCTGCCCGCACGACTGCCCCGACACCTGCGCCTTGCTGGTCACCGTGGAAGACGGCCGCGCCGTGCGCGTGGCCGGCAACCCCGACCACCCGCCCACCCATGGCGCGCTGTGCACCAAGGTCTCGCGTTACCCCGAGCGCAGCTACCACCCAGAGCGGGTGTTGACGCCGCTGAAGCGCGTGGGCCCCAAGGGCGCCGGGCAGTTTGTGCCCATCGCTTGGGACGAAGCGCTGGCCACCATCGCCAGCCGACTGCAGGCCATCGCGGCGCGCGACCCGCAGGCCATCCTGCCGTACAGCTACGCCGGCACCATGGGCCTGGTGCAGGGCGATGGCATGGCGGCGCGCTTCTTCCACCGCCTGGGCGCCTCGCTGCTGGACCGCACCATCTGCGCCTCGGCCGGCGGTGATGCACTCGCCGCCACCTACGGCGGCAAGGTGGGCATGCACGTGGAGCAGTTCGTGCACAGCCGGCTGATCCTGGTCTGGGGCAGCAACCCCATCACCTCCAGCGTGCACTTCTGGACCTTCGCGCAGCAGGCCAAGCGCGCCGGCGCCAAGCTCTGGTGCATCGACCCACGCCGCACCGAAACCGCCGACAAGTGCCACCGCCACCTGGCGCTGCGCCCGGGCACCGACGGCGCGTTGGTGCTGGCCCTGATGCACGAGCTGGTGGTGCACGGCTGGCTGGACGAGGCCTACATCGCGCAGCATGTGCAGGCCGGGCCCGAGGGCTGGCCGGCCTTGCGCGAGCAGGCGCTGCAGTGGCCGCCGGAACGTGCCGCCGTCGTCTGCGGCGTGGCGGCCGACGACATCCGCGAGCTGGCGCGCGACTACGGCACCACGCAGCCGGCCGCGATCCGGCTGAACTACGGCATGCAGCGCGTGAAGGGCGGCGGCAACGCGGTGCGCCTGGTGGCGCTGCTGCCCTGCCTCACCGGCGCCTGGCGCCACCCGGCGGGTGGGCTGCTGCTGTCGGCCTCGGGCTGGTTCAAGCCCGCGGTGGACAGCGCCGCGCTGCAGCGGCCCGATCTGCTGGCCGGGCGGCGGCCGCGCACGATCAACATGTCGACCATCGGTGACGACCTCCTGCGTGAGGCCTCCGCCGATTTCGGCCCCCAGATCGAAGCCGTGGTCGTCTACAACAGCAACCCGGTGGCCGTGGCGCCGCAGAGCGGGCGCGTGGCCCAGGGTTTTGCGCGCGAAGACCTGTTCACCGTGGTGCTGGAGCATTTCCTCACCGACACCGCGGACCACGCCGACATCGTGCTGCCCGCCACCACGCAGCTGGAGCATTGGGACACACAGGGCGCCTATGGCCACTCCTGCGCCATGCTCAACCGCCCCGCCATCGCGCCGCTGGGCCAGGCGCGCTCGAACGCCCAGATCTTCCGCGACCTGGCGGCCCGCATGGGCTTCACCGAGCCCTGCTTTCAAGACACCGACGAGCAGATGACGATGCAGGCCTGGCGCCCGGCCTGGGTGGACATGGCGGTGCTGCGCGAGCAGGGTTGGGCAAAACTGGCGCTTCCCGAAGCGCCGTTTGCCGATGGTGGTTTCCCCACACCCGATGGCCGCGTGCAGGTCACCGTGCCCGGCCTGGGCCTGCCGCGGCACGTGCCCAACCACGAGTGCGCCGAGGCCGCGCCGGCCCTGGCCGCGCGTTACCCGCTGGCGATGATCTCGCCGCCCGCGCGCCACTTCCTGAACTCCAGCTTCGTCAACGTGAAGAGCCTGCGCGCGATCGAAGGTGAGCCGCTGGTGGAGATCCACCCGCAGGACGCTGCTGCGCGCGGCATCACCGATGGTGCGCTGGTGCGGCTGTTCAACGACCGTGGCGAATACCGCTGCAAGGCCGAGGTCTCCGAGCGCGCGCGGCCGGGCGTCGTGAACGGCCTGGGCATCTGGTGGCGCAAGCTGGGGCTGAACGGCACCAACGTCAACGAGCTGA
>CAYTWU010000387.1:0-3439 GCA_964442175.1 uncultured Rubrivivax sp. | reverse complement strand
ACCGTCGCGCGGATGCGTTGCCGCAGGACCAGCGCGCGCTGCCGAAATGCGGCCTCGGTCAGCACCGGCGTGCGCGACGCTGTCATGCGGTTCGGTGGGTAAAACAGCCGATCGCCCCATTGCACGAGCAGGCCGTCGATGGTGCTAGGCATGGCAGCTCCTCTGCTCTCACAAGCGGTCGATCAGCGCCGAGGCCCGATCGAGGTGGCGGCGGATTTCGGCGTCGGCCGTTTCGAGGCGAACCCGGTAGGGCCTGGCCTGCTCCACATTCGCCTGGCGCAGGAGGGTGACGAGCGCGACGAGGTCGGTCGACAGTGCAGCCATGCGGTCGTTGGAAGCCAGCAGCGCCGCGCGATCGGCCTGGCGCTCGGAAGGGGGTTGCGGCAGTGTGCTGCCGGCCACAAGCCGCCCCACGTAGTCGCCGTAGGACAGCCCGAGGGCGCCCGCGTTCAGCACCAAGGCATCGGCGTGGGCTTGGGAAAGTCGCAGCGTCAGTTTGGCGGTCTCTCGCGTCGGAACCGGGCCGGGGGTCTGACCGTCAGACCCACGCTCCATCGGGGCGACGGCTGCCGTCGCGCGAAGGTCGAGGCTCATCACCAAGGCGCGGCGGATAAGCTGCGCGATTCCCATGCCACGAACTGTGGCAGCGGCGCACGGCATCGCCGATGCCGCGCAGGTCGATCGTCACGCGATCACGCGAGTTGCCCGACACGTCGAACCTCGCGCCGGATGCCGCATGGCATCCATTCACTGGCGTGCCGCCTATCCTGCCATCTGTCATTTCTCATCCTCTTCACTCCACTCTCCATGGATTCAGCGTTCGGCCGGCGAAGGGGTCTGATGGTCAGAGTCTTGTCGCCAACGCTGGGCGATGACTTCGAGTCGAGCCAGCAAGCCGTCGAGTTCAGGGGTCGCGGTGGTGCCGCGGCTCGACGGGTCGACGCGCATGAGTGCCTGCTCGAATCGGTCGAACGCCGCGACGGCTCGGGCGACCAGGTCGGTCGAGGCCAACCCGGATGTCTCCCTCGCCGGTCGCGTGGGCGGCGCGGCCCGTATCGCGGTGACCTTTGCGCGGGTGATGTCGGCGCCGCTGGACAGCAGATGGGCCACCAGGTCAGGGTCTTCGCTGTGCAGCTTGCCAAGCTCGTGCAACGTGCGCGGCGAGGTGCAGCGACCCGACTTGAGCGCTTCGTCGAGCACCGGGGGCAGGTCCAG
The DNA here is from genome assembly GCA_964442175.1 of uncultured Rubrivivax sp. Taxonomy (GTDB): domain Bacteria; phylum Pseudomonadota; class Gammaproteobacteria; order Burkholderiales; family Burkholderiaceae_C; genus Rubrivivax. The sequence goes on along the minus strand of CAYTWU010000387.1, from coordinate 2,224 downwards.
CAGCGCGAGGTGGTGTGCCACCGTCGTGAGGTTCATGCCGAGTCGTCGTGCAACCTCGGAGTTCGACTCACCCAGGTCGATCCGCCCGCGGATGAAGCGAGCCAGATCGAGCGGTGTCAGGCTGTGCCGCTTCTGGTTCTCGGCTACCTGAGCGTACGGATCGGCCGGTGCGTCACGCACGACGACGGGCACCTGGTCGAGCCCCGCCAGTTGCGCTGCGCGCCAGCGACGGGCGCCGAAGTGAATGCGATAGCGCCCGTCGGCATCAACCGGATGCACGACGATGGGCTGAAGGATGCCGCGCTGACGAATGTCCTCGGCCAGCTCGGCGAGTTCATCCGCGGGCAACTCCGTCCGTGGGTTGCTCGGGTCCTCGTGCAGCGCCAAAGTGGCGACGAAGAGCGGCTGCCCAGCCCTCGAAGGCAGTCTCGTCGTCGCGGACTTCGCAGGCTCGCCGACCACTGGCTCGGCGTCCAGAAGATCGAGCTGTTCGCCCTTCGACTTGGCCCATGGCATGCGCATGGGCACATGCTGCCGGTCCGTTTAGGGATGCACCAGGGGGCCGGCGTCTGCGGCAAAACAAGCGCGCGCCGTCCCTTCAGGTACCGGAGCGTCTTCAGGCGTACTAAGGCGTCTCGGCCCAGATACACACGCTTTCAACTTTGCGCGCGAGGTGAGGCGCGCGCAGCACAGCCTTCAGGCGACAGGGTTCGCCGTGGTGCTTCCTCGCCGCCGACCGCGAGCACCGCGCGCGGGCGATGTCTCTCCAAGGCGCAGTCCGTCCAGATAGTCGGCCCACTGCGTCATCATCGCGCGCCGCTGGGCCATGAACTCGGCGCGGTCGTAGGCGGTGCCGAGCGGCCCGCTCTTGCCGTGCGCGAGTTGCGCCTCGATCACATCGGGGTTCACGTTCAGCTGCTCGACCAGGATCGTGCGTGCCATGGCCCTGAAGCCATGCGGCGTCATCTCGTCGTTGGTATAGCCCATGCGCCGAAGGGCAGTGCGCAGGGTGTTCTCGCTCATGCTCCGCTCGCCGGTCAGCAAGCTCGGGAACACATACTGGCCATGGCCGCTGAGCGGGTGCAGATCGCGCAGGATCGTCACGGCGCGCTTGGCCAGCGGCACGAGGTGAGGGCGGCCGTTCACCTTGCCATGTACCGTGCGCTTCATCTTGGCGGCCGGGATGGTCCACAGCGCGTTGTCGAGATCCACCTCGGACCACGCCATCTGCCGCATGTTGCCGGGGCGCTGAAACAACAGCGCCGAAAGTTCCAGCGCGGCGCGGGTCAGCGGGTGCCCTTCGTAGGCGGCGATGGCTCGCATCAGCGCGGTGGCGCCGGACGGGTCGAGCACCGCGGCCATGTGCTTCACGACGATGGGCTTCAGGGCACCATGCAGGTCGGGCGCCGGGTTGCGTTCGCATCGGCCGGTGGCGATGCCGAAGCGGAACACCTGGCCGGCGGTCTGTCGCAGCGTGTGGGCGGTCTCGTGCGCGCCGCGGTTCTCGATGCGACGCAGCGTGTGCAGCAGCAGGGGGGCGGTGATGTCCTGCAGCGGCAGGCTGCCGATCCAGGGGAAGAGGTCCTTCTCCATGCGCTCGATCCAACGCACGGCGTAGCGCGGGCTCCAGCCGCTGTGCTTGGTGGTCTGCAGTTCGCGAGCCACGGACTCGAAGGTGATGCCCGCCACGGCCTGGCGGGTGAGCTTGTCGAGCTGGCGCTTCTGCGTGGGATCAGTGCCGGTGCGCAGCAGCTTGCGTGCGTCGTCGCGAGCCTCGCGGGCATCCTTCAGCGACACCGAGACCCTCTTCGAGCCGACCTCGGTGTAGTGCCCCAGGGCGAGGCGCTTCTCCTTGCCGCCGAAGTAGTACTTCCAGAACCAGCGCCGCGAGCCGTTGGGTGCGACCTCCAGGTACAGCCCGCCGCCGTCGTTCAGGCGCACGCGTGCCTTGTCGGCAGGGCAGGCCGAATTGCGGCAGGTGACATCGGTGAGCAGCAAGGGGAACAAACCGGATCGGGTGTCCCGATTTTGCTCCTGTTCCCCTGTGTGTGCCCCAAGTTCAGCCGGTTGTTACGAAACCGTCTGGATCGGCTTTGGCCTTGAAGGCCCCGCCGTTGCTAGGCTTCCGTCCACATCTGGGACGTCTCGGGATCTTTTGGAACGGCTGGGTGGCCTGCCCGGAGGGACTCGAACCCCCGACCTGCTGCTTAGAAGGCAGCTGCTC
>CAYTWU010000386.1:0-3454 GCA_964442175.1 uncultured Rubrivivax sp. | reverse complement strand
ACGTCATCAAGCCGTGGCGGCGCACCACCCGCGCGCGCACCGTGCAGGCCGCGCTGCAGCGCGTGGCCAGCGTGCCGGCGGCCGAACTGGTGCAGACGGCCAACAGCTACTTCGGGCTGCTGCGCCAGGCCTCGCACGGGCATGCCGACCAGGCGCGCCTGGCGAACGCGGTGCGGCGGCGCGGGCACTGCGTGAGCGGCGGGCTGACGAAGACCTACGAGAAGGCGGCGCACTCGCGCCGAGTGGCATGCGCCTGAATGCCTCAGCGAAACAGACCGTCGATGTGTGCGCGGACCTGTCGCCACAAATCATCAGCATGGGCCTGCAGCTCCTCGGCCAACTTGAGGTCACTCTCCCCAGGCCCCGTTCCGCGCCCTTGGCCGCAGTCGTAGAAGGCCCGCGTCACGCGTCGCTGAACCTCCCGCGACTGGCGCAACGCTTCGTCGTACTGAGCCATCAGCTCGCTGTGCACCTGGTACTCGCTGTCCATCGACATCTCGTCACCTCCAGCCGTTCGAAGAACGCAAAAGTATGACCGCCACCGCCTACCCCCTCACCTGGCCGGCGCAATTCCCGCGCGCCAAGTACCGCGAGAACGGCAAGTTCAAGACCGCGCTGCCCAACGCGATCAAGAACGTGCAGACCAGCCTGCGAGGCTTCGCCAGCGACTCGGGCAAGAAGCTCGAGAACCTCGTCATCAGCAGCAACGTGACGCTGGGCAACGACGCACCGGCCGACCCCGGCGTGTCGGTCTGGTTCATCTGGGACGGCCTGCAGGTCTGCATCCCGGTCGACCGCTACTACAGCGTTGCGTCGAACCTGCAGGCCATCCACCACATCCTCGAGGCACGCCGCGTCGAGTTGCGGCACGGCACGCTGGCGCTGGTGCGCGCGACCTTCACCGGCTTCCTGGCGCTGCCGGCGCCGGCGGGCTCGCACTGGAGCGACGTGCTGAAGCTGCCGCGCGACGCGCAGCGCAGCGGCATCGAGGCCGCCTATCGCCGCCTGGCCAGCGCCGCGCACCCCGACCGGCCCGGCGGCTCGCATGAGCGCATGGCCGAGCTCAATGCCGCGAAGGAAGCGGCGATGAAGGATCGATCATGAGCACAGACACGATGAGCAATCGGAGCGTGTTGCGCAGCGACCGCCGCACCGTGACGCAACTGCTGGCGGCGGCCGAGAAGGACACCGACGCGGTGAGCGTGTTCATGGCCGGCTGCACGGTGGCCGACACCGAGGCGGCCGTGTTCGTGGTGAAGGGGCCGGAGGCCATTGCCTACCTGCGTGAGCTGTGCAAGCGGCAGGGTCTGCTGACCGACAAGCCAGTGACCGGTCCCGCCTGCAACTTGCAGCGCCCGTGGGAGGAGCCCACAGGAGAACAGACCCGGAAGGGAACGACATGCTGATCGCCGGACCTGAGATCTGCCACGTCGACCGCTGCCCGCACGGGTGCACGAGCGACAGCGGCTGTCAGCGCCACGCATGGCGCCTGCTCGCGCCGGCCTACTTCCGCGCCGAGGTCGAGCGCATCGTCGCCGACATGGCGCGCGACGGCCTGGTGCTGACCGTCGAGCAGCAGCCGCTGCAGCCGCTGGCGATGGGCAACTACCGAACCGTCGTCAGCGTGCGGCCGGCGCGAGTCGCATCATGAGCCGCCGCAAGCGCCAGCGCCGCGACAAGCGGGAGCCCCTGCCGTGGGAGAGGGAGGACTGATGCTCACCACCGCCGAGCTGCTGCTGACGCCGACCGAGCTGGAGGCGCTGACCGGCTACCGCCAGGCGGCGCGCCAAGTCGCGTGGCTGCAGGCGCGGTGCTGGGTCTTCGAGCTGCCCGCGCGCCGCGGCGACCACCCCAAAGTGGCCCGGGCGTACCATGACGCACGCATGAGCGGCCAGGCCGTCGCCGGCAAGGCCCGCGCGCGCGCCAACACCTCCTGGATGACGCAGCCAGCATGATCCGCCCAAGGGCTCGGCCAGACGGGCTGCCGCCGCGCGTCTACGAGCGCTTCGGCACCCGCACCTACTCGATCGGCTACAAGGGTGCCGACGGCGCCTGGGCGTTCAGGCTCAAGTGCCCGACCACCCAGCCGGCCAAGGTCGCCGAGCTGCGGCTCGAGGCCATCCGCCGCGCGGCCGACGTCGCAAAGGGCGTGCCGGCCAACGGCAGCTTCGAAGCGCTCACCGCGGCCTGGATGCTGTGGCAGCGCACCCTTCCCGACCGGTCGACCGCGAAGCGCGCCGAGACCACGCTCGCCGAGAACGCGCGCGAGATCGCGGCGCTGAACCGCTCGTTCGGAACCATGCAGGTGACCGAGATGGAGAAGGCCGACGCCTACGACCACCTCGACGCCTGCCTGGTCGCAAAGGACCGCGACGGCAACCTGCGGCCGCGGCCCGAGAAGGGCAACAAGGAGATCGCGCTCGCGCGCACCATGCTCGAGTGGGGCGTGCGCCGGCGCTGGCTCAGCGACAACCCCTTCGCCGGCGTCGAGAAGCTCATCACCGAGAAGCAGAAGCACCTGGTGGCCGCTCAGGAGATCGCCCTCGCCGTCGAGGTCGGCCGGCGCATGGGCGGCCCGCAGCACATCGCCGCGCTGGCGTGCCAGACCGCGCGCCTGTGCGTGCGCCGATCGGTCGAGGTGCGCGCGATGACGCGCGACCAGATCGACGATGAGCGCGGCATCTTCTGGAGGGCGGCGAAGCGGCAGAAGGGCCAGGCCGAGCTGGTGGGCCTGATCGAGTGGAGCCCCGCGCTGCGCGCCACGATCGACGAGGCGCTCGCGATCAAGCGCCACGAGATCGCCGGCAGCTGGTACGTGTTCGGCAACCTCAGCGGCCAGCGCTACACCAAGGGCGGCTGGAAGGCGACGATGTCGCGGCTGATGGCTGCGTGCGTCGAAGAGGCCGCGCGGCGCAAGCTCGCGTTCACGCCATTCTCGCTGCAGGACTGCCGGCCGTCGGGCGTGACCGCCAAGCTCGAGCGCGGCGACCGCGACACACAGGACGCGACGATGCACACGTCGGAGCGGATGATGCGGGCGACCTACGACCGCCGGAAGCTGCGGGTCGCGAAGCCCGCCGGCTGATCGAACGCCGGCAGCCATATTCCAAAAATGGCCGGGCCGTATTCCAAAAACGGCCGCACAAAGGAAAACGCCCACTGCTAAGTGGGCGTCGCCATTGAGAAATGTTGGCGGAGTGGACGGGGCTCGAACCCGCGACCCCCGGCGTGACAGGCCGGGTGGTGGCGCGAGCATTGGCGCGGGTTTCAGACCCGATTCATATTCCAAAAATGGCCGAATTTCTGGAAATTGGCCCCGGGAAGCGCGGTTCATATTCCAAAAATGAGCGCGCCTACAGCCTCCGGGGCACCGCCAAGCCCCAGGTAGCCCAGCACCCGCGATCGCGCCACCACGGCCCGTCTGGCGCGCCGTTGCGGCATCCTCAGCCCTCCG
>CAYTWU010000385.1:0-3455 GCA_964442175.1 uncultured Rubrivivax sp. | reverse complement strand
GCCGCGATGTGCAGGCCGACCAGGCCCAGGATGATCCACTGCCCCCAGGTCTTGTGCCAGGCCGTCGCGGCCAGGCCGGTGGCGCTGTCCACCAAGCGGTTCAGCGGCCCCAGGTTGGCGATCTCGTCGTCCGACACCAGGCCGGTGCCCACCTGCACGGCCAGGATGGCCAGCACCGCGAACACCGACAACGCGCCCAGCGGTTTGTGGCCCCCGTCCTGCATCTCACCGGGCCGCGCCTGGCCGCGCAGGTAGCGCAGCACCGTACCCGGCGCGAAGAGGAAACTGGCAAAACGCGACCAGCGCCCGCCGACAAAACCCCACAGCAGCCGGAAGGCCAGCAGCGTGAAAACGGCGTAGCCGCAGCGGAAGTGCCAGTCCATCGCGCCCGTCTTGACGCTGACCACAGCGCCCAGCACGCTGGCCGCCAGGGCCCAGTGGAACAGGCGCGTGGGCAGGTCCCAGACGCGGATCTCGGTGGTGGCGGTGCTCATCTCGGTCCTCACTCGGCGTTGCCGTCAACGATAACAAGGCCCGAGTGAAATGATCGGGCGCCGTTTGGCGTATACGCTTCGCCTGCGTTGCCCATGCCGGGCGCCGCCCAACCCAAGGACCCCCGCATGAAAAAACTGTTCCTGGCCGCCACCTGCACCGCCGCCTGCCTGACGGCGCTGCCGGCCGCTGCCCAGTTCCAGAAGCCGGAAGACGCGATCAAGTACCGCCAGTCGGTGTTCACCGTGATGGCCTCGCACTTCGGCCGTGTGGCCGGCATGGCCCAGGGCCGCATCCCGTTCGACGCCAAGGCGGCGGCCGACAACGCCGCGCTGGCCAACAGCCTGGCCCCGCTGGCCTTCACGGCCTTCGGCGCCGGCACCGACAAGGGCATGCCCAACCGCGCCTCGCCCGACATCTGGAGCAAGGCCGCCGCCTTCAAGGGCAAGGGCGACGAGATGGTGGCCGCGATGGCCAAGCTCGACGCCGCCGCCAAGACCGGCAGCCTGGACAACATCAAGGCCGCCGTCGGCGGTGTGGGCGGCACCTGCAAGGGCTGCCACGACGACTTCCGCACCGAGAAGTACAGCAACTGACAGAGCCCCCACGCTCGCTTCGCTCGCTGCCCCCGGAGGGGCCGCGGCGCTCAGTTTTGCAGCGTGCGCGGCCCCAGCGGGGTGTCCAGCATCACCGTCCAGCGCACCGGGCCATCCGGTTCGCCCTTCACACCCCGCAGCCGCAGCACCTCACGCGCCGGCGCGGCGAGCCCGTCCAGCACGACGTGCTGCAGGCGCAAGCCGCTGTCCGGCAACCGGTCCGCCGGGTGCGGGCCCTCCCACTGGATCAGCGTGGGCGCGGCACCGGGCAGCTGACCGTCGGGCCGCAGCAGGATCTGCCAGCGCAGGTCGCCGCGCGACGCGGCCACCGGCACGCCGGGGTCGATGCCCTTGTTGATCAGGCCCCAGCGGTGCATGTCCAGCAGGCGTGACCGCGCCACCCCATGCACCAGGGCCGGCGGGCCGGGCGGCCGCTGGTCCAGCCCGAACCAGCGCACGCGGCCGGGCGGCGGGGCCGCCGGGTCGATGGCGATGATCTCCAGGTAACTGGCCGGAAAAGTCGGCGACGACAGGTTCAGCAGCCGGTTGTGCGTGCCCATCAGCGCATGCTGGCCGCCGGGCAACGGTGTGACACCCAGCGTGGCTTCGCACCAGGCCGTGCCGTCTTCCAGCGTGTCGGCGGCGATGATGAGGTGGTCGATCTCGGTGGTCACAGGTGGATCATGCCTTCGACCACCGGCGTGACGTCACCGCCCACCCAGACCGTGTCGCCATCGCGCTGCACAAACACGCGGCCGGCGCGCTGCAGCGCGTGGCCCTGGGCTGCGACATAGGCCTGCGGCGCGCGGCCGCTGCCGATCAGCCACTGCGCCAGGCCGGCGTTCAGGCTGCCGGTGACCGGGTCTTCGATGCCGTCGAACAGGCCGCGCACCTCGAAGGCCGTGTCGTCGCCCGGCGCCTGCGGCCCGACGATGCCAAACTTCATCCGGCCCAGCACGGCCCAGTCGGGCTGCAGGGCGCGCACCCGTTCGCCCGAGCCCAGCAGCAGCGCAAACCAGCCCGGGCCGTTGTCGACCCAGGCATGGGCCACGACCTCGTCCGGCTGCAGGCCCAGGCCGGCGCAGGCGCGTGCGAGCAGTTCCGGTTCGACCGGGCCGTTGCGGCGCAGCGGTGGTGCGGCAAAGGCCAGGCGCTGGCCATCCCGCCGCACGCGCACCAGGCCCACGCCACATTGCTGCACCACCTCGCGCGCGGCCTGCGGCACACCGCCGGCCGCCAGCCAGGCCCAGCAGCTGCCCAGCGTCGGGTGGCCGGCAAACGGCAGCTCGCCAAAGGGCGTCCAGATGCGCACGTGGTAGTCGGCGCCCGGCACGGTGGGCGGCAGCAGGAAGCTGGTTTCCGACAGGTTGGTCCAGCGCGCGAGTGCGGCCATCTGCGCGTCGTCCAGGCCTTCGGCCGCGTGCACCACGGCCAGCGGGTTGCCGCGCAGCGGCACGGCGCTGAAGACGTCGACCTGGTGGAAACGCCGAGGCCGGCTCACCGCAGCGCCTGCTTCAGCACCGCGCCCAGCAGCGCAACGCCGGCTTCGATGCGCTCCGGCGAGACGGTGACAAAACTCAGGCGCAGCGTGTTGGCGCGCGGCGCAGCCGCAAAAAACGCGGCGCCGGGCACGTAGGCCACACCGGCTTCCACCGCGGTGGGCAGCAGTGCCGTGCTGTCCAGGCCCGCCGGCAACTCCAGCCAGAAGAACATGCCGCCGGTGGGGCGCACCCAGTGGCAACCGGGCGGCAGGTGGCGCTCCAGCGCCGCCTGCATCGCATCCCGCTGTGCCTGGTAGCGCGCGCGCACCGCCGGCAGGTGGGTCTGCAGCAGGCCGTCGGCCAGCACCTGGTGGGCGATGCGCTGGTTGAAGCTGGGGCTGTGCAGGTCGGCCGCCTGCTTGGCCTGCAGCAGCTTGGGGTACATGGACTTCGGCGCGACCAGGAAGCCCAGGCGCAGTCCCGGTGCCAGCACCTTGGAGAACGAGCCGAGGTAGATGCAGCCCTCGGGGTTGCGCGCGGTCAGCGGCAGGGCCGGCGGCGCGTCAAACCACAGGTCGCCATAGGGGTTGTCCTCGATGATGGGCAAGCCCAGGGCAGCGGCGCGGGCCGACAGGGCGGCGCGGCGTGCCTCGCTCATGGTGCGGCCGGTGGGGTTCTGGAAGTTGGGCAGCACGTACAGGAAGCGGGCTCGCGAATCGCCGGTGCCGGCTTTCGTGGCCAGGTCGTCCACGTCAATGCCTTCAGCGTCGCTGGCCACGCTCACCACCTCGGGCTCCATGGGCGTGAAGGCCTGCAGCGCGCCCAGGTAGGTGGGTGTTTCCACCAGGATGCGGCTGCCCGCGTCGATCAGCACCTTGGCCACCAG
>CAYTWU010000384.1:0-3476 GCA_964442175.1 uncultured Rubrivivax sp. | reverse complement strand
TGGCGCTGCACGAAAGCCAGAGCCTGAGCTTCGAGATGCAGATCGGCGGCCACCCGGGCTTTGCCGCGCTGATGTCACCGTTGCTGGGCGAGGCCTTCGGGCCGCAGCCGGCCTTCGAGCCGGACAACCTGCACCGGCTGATCACGCGTGTGAAGCCCGGCCTGATCCGCGTGGACGCCGACGAGGTCACCTACCCGGCGCACATCATCCTGCGCTACGAGATCGAACGTCCGCTGATCGAAGGCGAGATCGAGGCCGAGGACATCCCCGCGCTGTGGGATGCCAAGATGATGGAGCTGCTGGGCCTGGACACACGCGGCAACTTCCAGGACGGCCCGCTGCAGGACGTGCACTGGCCGGCCGGCCTGCTGGGTTATTTCCCGTGTTATTCGCTGGGCGCGATGTATGCGGCGCAATGGTTCGCGGCGATCCGCCGTCAGACGCCGGACCTGGACAGCCGCATCGCCGCGGGCGATCTGGCGCCCGCGCTCGATTGGCTGAAGGCGAACATCTGGACCCAGGCCAGCCGCTGGACCACGGATGAGCTGGCGCAGCGCGCCAGTGGCGAGGTGCTGAACCCGGCACACTTCCGGGCCCACCTGGAGCGGCGCTACCTGGGCGTCTGAGGTTCAGCCGCGGCCCGGGCCGTCCTCGGCGATCTGGCTGGCTGCGGCCCAGGCGCTGGCACTGATCTCCACCACCTCCAGCTTGTCGGCGTCCAGGAAGCTGGACATCACGGGGGCAGCGGCGGCGCTCGCTTCCCGGCGCGCCAGCGCCTTCAGCAGCTGCACCTGCAGGGCCCGCAGCGGCAGGTCGTCGGCTTTCACCGGCAGGCTGGCCAGTTGTGCGCCCATCTTCTTCAACGAGGGCAGCGGCACCTGCTCCAGCACCCGCACGCCCTCGGCGGCCAGGCCGCGCTCCAGCGCGGCCAGGTAGGGCAGCACCTCGCGGGCGCCGGGCACCTGGTTCAGCAACAGCCGCAGGGCCAGGGCCATGGTGCGGCCGGCCTTGCGGTCGGGGTCGGGGTCGGCAGGCGCTGTCGGTGCGGGTTTGGACGGCATGGGCGGCACGCGGCTGGGCCACCCCGGCGGGGCGGTTCCTAACGCGTTGTCGGCATGGCCAGGCGCGGCTTGAGGCCGGCATCATGCGCTGGCCCATCGGCTGCTGGCGCCAGCAGCCGCCGGCCAGGGGCCTTCAAGGCGCGCAGGTCGAGCGCCAGCCCGTGCCGTGCCAGGGTGCGCCCCAGGGCGGTGCGCCGTTGCCAGAGGTCGGCGCGGGTGCGCTGGTAGGCGTGCTCGGCCAGGGCCCGGCGTTGCCGGTAGCCCAGGATGTTGGCGGCGAACAAGGTCGCGTCGTGGTGGTCGGGCTCGAACAGCAGCAGGTCGGTGCCCGGGTGGCTGTGTTCGTAGCCTTTCAGCCCCAGTTCCAGCCGCGAGTGGATCAACGTGCGGAAGGTCTGCGCCAGCACCACCGGCAGCCCACCCTGCACCAGCGGCGGGATGCGGGCGTCGCCGGTCGGCCGGGCGTCGAAGGGCACCAGCGGGTTCAGGCACAGCACCAGGTCCAGGCCCAGGTCCAGCAGCACGCTGGCGTGCAAGGTCTTCTTCAGTGCACCGTCGGCGTAGCTGCGTCCGCCGATCGCCACCGGCGGGTACAGCCCGGGCAGCGCGGCGCTGGCGGCCACGGCCAACGAGATGGGCACATCGTCCCAGCCCGGCATGCCGAAGGGCGCGGCGGTGCCACGGTCCAGGTCGGTGGCCACCAGCACCAGGCGGCGCTGCAGTTGGCGGAAGTGGTTGCTGCGCCCGGGCTGGCTCAGCACCCGGCGCATTTGTGCTTCCAGCGGCGCGTGGCTGAAAAATCCCGTGGGCAGGGCACGGCCCAGGGTTTCGGCGGCCGACAGCAGCGAGCGCTGCCGCGTGGCCACCTGCCAGGCGGCTTGCAGGGCCAGGCGCGGCAGGCTGGCGGCCCGCTGGGCGAACTCGCCCCAGGCCGGCTGCAGGAAGGCGGCCGGGTGGATGCGGTCACCGGGCGGGCCGGCTTCTTCGATGAAGGCGGCACAGAGGGCGCGTGGCCCCAGGCCGTTGGCCAGGCCGGCCGCCAGGAAGGCGCCGGCGGACACGCCGACGTAACCGTCCAGCGCCACGAAGTCCACGCCGGGCAGGGCTTCTTCAAGCGCGCACAGCGCGCCGATCTCCCAGACGGCCCCCAACGGACCGCCGCCGGCCAGGGCCAGCCCGATGCGGGGCCGGCCGGGCCGCTCAGCCGGGCTGACGGCTTCAGGCGGTCTTGCGCGCGGCACGCTTGGCCGGGGCCTTGGCGGCCGGCATGATCGGGCTCACCGGGGCGGCGGCCTTCTTGGCCACCGGGGCCTTCTTGGCGGCGGCCGGGGCAGCGCCCTTGGACAGCTTGGCCACTTGCGCGGCCAGCGTGTCGACCTTCTTGCTCAGCGCTTCCACGTCCTTGGCCGTGGGCACGCCCAGCTTGGCCAGCGCCTTGGCGGTGCGGCTTTCGAAGATCGATTCCAGCTTGTCCCAGTTCTGGCCGGCCTTGGCGGTGACGGTGTCGGCCATCGCGGTCATCTTGCCGGTGACTTCGCCGATCTTCTCTTCCGCGATGCCGGTGGTCTTCTTCTGCAGGTTCATGCCTTCTTTCACCAGCGCCTCGAAGACCTTGCCGCCTTCTTCCTGCGCCTTGCTGAAGGCGCCCATGCCGGCCAGCCAGATCTGCTGCGCCGAATCCTTGACCGAGCTGGCCAGCTGGCCGTCCATCAGGCCGGCGGCGCCGGTGCTCTTCTTCTCGGAGATGCTCTTGAGCTTCTTGACCATGGTGTGCGTCCTCGGGTTGGAATGGGGAATACCAGCACTGTAGGCCGCAGCCCTGGAGAACGCAGCCTAGATCGCTAGTGAGACGGCTCTAGCGCCGCTGCGGGTAAGCGCCAGACGGCGCGGCCTGCCGGCTGGACAAGAATCCACGGCTGAACGTCCAGGAGGATCCCCATGCGGTATTTCGTCACCGGCGCGACCGGCTTCATCGGCAAACGCCTCGTCAAGGCCCTGCTCGCACGCCGTGGTGCCACGGTCTACTTCCTCGTGCGCCCGGGCAGCGAGGGCAAGGTGGCCGATCTGCTGCAGGCCTGGGGCACCACCAAGGCGCGCGCCATCGCCGTCAGCGGCGACCTCACCGCGAAGAAGCTGGGTGTCAGCGCCGACGACCTCAAGACGCTGAAAGGCCAGATCGACGCCGTCTACCACCTGGCCGCCGTCTACGACCTGAGCGCCGACGAAGACAGCCAGGTGGCCGTCAACGTCGAAGGCACGCGCAACATGGTGGAGTTCGCCAAGGCCATCGACGCCGGCCACGTGCACCACGTGAGCAGCATCGCCGCCGCCGGCCTGTACGAAGGGGTGTTCCGCGAGGACATGTTCGACGAGGCCGAGGGCCTGGACCACCCGTACTTCATGACCAAGCACGAG
>CAYTWU010000383.1:0-3493 GCA_964442175.1 uncultured Rubrivivax sp. | reverse complement strand
CACCCTGGTGAAAGCGGCCGAGGTGCTGAAGGAACGCGGTGCCAAGAGTGTGTTCGCCTACTGCACGCACCCGGTGTTCTCCGGCCCGGCCATCGAGCGCATCGCCAAGTCGCAGCTCGACGAGGTGGTGATCACCAACACCATCCCGATGAGCGACGCCGCCAAGGCCTGCGGCAAGATCCGCCAGTTGTCGGTGGCGTTCCTGTTTGCCGAGACCATCCGCCGCATCAGCGACGGTGAGTCCGTCACCTCGCTGTTTGCCGAGCAGAACAACAACTTCTGAACCCGGGGCCGTCGGCCCCTTAGCCCGAAGGGCCCTGGTCGCGGGGCCTTTTTTTACTTGGAGTGAACATGAAATTCACCGCTTACGAGCGCACGCTGCAGGGGACCGGAGCGAGCCGCCGCCTGCGCCGCGCTGACAAGGTGCCCGGCATCGTTTACGGCGCCGGCGAGCCGAAGATGGTCGAGCTCGACCACAACGCCCTCTTCTTCGCGCTGAAGAAGGAAGCCTTCCACTCGTCGCTGCTCGAGATGGAGATCGGCGGCCAGACCCAGAAGGTGCTGCTGCGCGACTTCCAGATGCACGCCTACAAGCCCCAGGTGCTGCACGTGGACTTCCAGCGCGTGGACGAAACCACCCGCCTGCGCAAGAAGGTGCCGCTGCACTTCAACGGCGAAGAGAGCTCGCCGGCCGTCAAGACCGACAAGTGCCTGGTCAGCCACGTGATGACCGAGCTGGAAGTCGAGTGCCTGGCCGCCCAGCTGCCCGAGTTCATCGCCATCGACCTGTCGACCCTGGCGAAGAACCAGTCGCTGCACGTCAGCGACCTGAAGCTGCCCGCCGGCATCAAGGCCGTCAAGCGTGGCACGCTGAACCCGGCCGTGGTGACCGCCACGGTGCCGAAGGAAGAAGAGGAAGTGGTCGCGCCCGTGGTGGCCGTGGCCGACAAGAAGGGCGCCAAGCCCAAGAAGGACGAGAAGCAGAACAAGAAGTAATCCCTGGCACTCGTCCATCAGGGGGCCCCACTGCGGTGGGGCTTTTTTCATGGGGCGGCGCTCGATAATCCCGGCCCATGATCAAGCTCTTCGTCGGCCTGGGCAACCCGGGCCCGGAATACGAGGCCACGCGGCACAACGCGGGCTTCTGGTGGATAGACGCGCTGGCCCAGGCCCTGGGCACGCGCCTGGTCGCCGAACGGGCCTACCAGGGCCTGGTGGCGCGCGCCAACCTGCCCGGCGGCCCGGTGTGGCTGCTGCAGCCGATGACCTACATGAACAAGTCCGGCGTGTCGGTGGCGGCGCTGGCGCGGTTCTTCAAGATCGAGCCGCGGCAGATCCTGGTCGTGCACGACGAACTGGACCTGCTGCCCGGCCAGGTGAAGCTCAAGCTCGGTGGCAGCGCCGCCGGCCACAACGGGCTGAAGGACATCCACGGCATGTTGGGCACGGCCGACTACTGGCGGCTGCGCCTGGGCATCGGCCACCCGGGCGTGAAGTCCGAGGTGATCCACTGGGTGCTCAAGAAGCCCTCGGCCGAGCACCGGGACGCGATCGACCAGGCCATCGCCAAATCGCTGGAGTCGCGCGAGCTGCTGGTCGCCGGCCAGATGGACCAGGCCCTGGCCCGCATCCACGCCCAACCCCCGCGGCCCAAGCCGCCCCGCCCTGCCCCGACCGGAGACCCCGCATGAACCGCCGCTGCACCGCTTCGTTGTTCCTGGGCCTGGCCTTGCTGGGCAGCGCTGCGCAGGCGCAAGGCGTCTGGCGCTGCGGGCCGGACGGCCGGATGTTCCAGGCCACACCTTGCGCCAGCGGGCAGGTGCTGGACCTGGGCGCGGCGCCCTCGGATCAGGCCCGGGCCGAAGCCGAGGCCGTGGCCGCACGCGAAAAGGCAGCCTTGCAGACCCTGGCGGCTGAACGCCGGGCCCGCGAGCAGCAGGCCGTGGCCGGCCCCTCGGGCATCCGGCCGGCCCGCGCGGAGCCGCCGGCCCACCGCAAACCGATGGTCAAGAAACCTTCGGCGCCTCGGCGTCCTGCTGAAGCCTGAGGAAACGCGCCATCAGCTGCTCGCGTGTTTCAACCCGGTCCGGCCGCACCGGGATGCAGCTGACGGGGCAGACCTGCACACATTGCGGCTCGTCGAAGTGGCCCACACACTCGGTGCAGCGCTCCGGGTCGATGACGTAGATCTCCGGCCCGAGCGAGATCGCCTGGTTGGGGCACTCGGGCTCGCACACATCACAGTTGATGCACTCGTCGGTGATCCACAGGGCCATGGCGGTGGTGCCTACTCTTGCGGTTGCGCGACGCGCTCTTGCAGTCGCCGCAGCACCGAGGGTGCCACGAACTTGGAGACATCACCGCCCAGGCTGGCAATCTCGCGCACGAAGGTGCCGCTGACGAACTGGAACTGGTCCGACGGGGTCATGAACACCGTCTCGACCTCGGGCATCAGCTGGCGGTTCATGCCGGCCATCTGGAACTCGTACTCGAAGTCGCTGACCGCCCGCAGCCCGCGCACCACGACGCGGCCGCCCTGCTCGACCACGAAGTCGCGCAACAGGCCGCGGAAGGCCACGACCTCGACATTGGGGTAGGGGGCCGCCAGCTCCTGCGCGATGTCCAGCCGCTCGCCGAGCGTGAACATCGTGCGCTTGTGGTGGCCGGCGGCCACCGCGAGGATCAGGCGGTCGAACAGGCCGGCAGCACGCCGCATCAGATCGGCGTGGCCCAGTGTCATCGGGTCGAAGGTGCCGGGGTAGACGGCGGTGAGCGGGGTCAGGGTGGTCACAACACGCGTCTCCATCGTGGGCCCAGGGGCGATCAGTCTACCTGCAGCAGTTGCGCGCTCACGGCGCCGGCCTGGAGGCGGCGGTGCTCGCGCAGGCCGGCCGGCAGCTCGGCCAGCGGCTCGCCAGCTTCCAGCACCAGCCAGCCGCCGGGCACCAGCAGCCGCTGCGCGAGCGCCACCGCCTGGGCGGCGAGACCGGCGTCAAACGGCGGATCCAGGAACACCAGCTCGAAGGCCTGCGGCGCGGTGCGGCCCATCCAGCTCATCGCATCGGCTTCCTGCACACGCACGGCCTCGGCCTTCAGGCGCTGCTGCGAGGCCTTGAGGCTCGTGGCCAGCACACGGTCGCGCTCCAGCAGCAGCACCTCGGCCGCGCCGCGTGACGCCGCCTCGAAGCCGAGCGCCCCACTGCCGGCAAAGGCATCCAGCACGCGCCAGCCGCTCAGGTCCTGGCCCAGCCAGTTGAACAGGGTCTCGCGCACGCGGTCGGGCGTGGGGCGCAGGCCGGGGCGGTCGGCCACCGGCAGCTTGCTGCCGCGCAGCGTGCCGGCTATCAGCCGCACCTCGCGCGGCAACACCTTGGAACGGCGCAGCATGGGCCGCACGGCGGCGCGCCCGGTGGAGGGCTGGCCAGGCCTCACAGGCGCACCGGGATGCCGTCACGCGCCATCAGCGCCTTGGCCTGGCCGACGGTGAACTCGC
>CAYTWU010000382.1:0-3507 GCA_964442175.1 uncultured Rubrivivax sp. | reverse complement strand
ATCACCAACCGCATCTACAACTTCGCGCTGGCGCTGGTGGGCTGGCTCAAGGGCGGGCTGGGCCACGTGAACATCGTCGGCTCGGTGATCTTCGCCGGCATGAGCGGCACGGCCATTGCCGACGCCGCCGGCCTGGGCACCATCGAGATCAAGGCCATGCGCGACCACGGCTACAGCAAGGAGTTCGCGGTCGGCGTCACCGCCGCGTCGGCCACGCTGGGCCCCATCATCCCGCCCAGCCTGCCGTTCGTGATCTACGCGATGATGGCCAACGTCTCGGTGGGTGCGCTGTTCCTGGCGGGCCTGATGCCCGGCGTGCTGATGGCCATCCTGATGATGGTCACGGTGGCCTACTTTGCGCACAAAAACGGCTGGGGCGGCGACGTGCGCTTCAACGGCGGCCGCGTGGCCAAGGCCTTGGTCGAACTGGCCGTGGTGGCCGCCTGGCCGCTGCTGGTCTGGGCTGCGGTGCAGGCCGGCCTGAACCCGCAGCTGACGGTGGGCGTGGGCCTGGCGGTGCTGCTGGCGGCCGACCGCTTCTTCAACTGGCAGGCGGTGCTGCCCATCATGACGCCGGTGCTGCTGATCGGCGGCATGACCACGGGCCTGTTCACCCCCACCGAAGGCGCCATTGCCGCCAGCGCCTGGGCGCTGTTCCTGGGCCTGGTGTGGTACCGCACCATGCACTGGAAGATGTTCATCAAGGTCAGCCTGGACACGGTGGAAACCACGGCCACGGTGATGTTCATCGTGGCCGCCGCCTCCATCTTCGGCTGGATGTTGACCGCCACCGGCGTGACCACCGACATCGCGCAATGGGTGCTGGGCTTCACCAACGAAGCCTGGGTCTTCCTGCTGCTGGCCAACCTGCTGATGCTGTTCGTGGGCTGCTTCCTGGAGCCCACGGCGGCCATCACCATCCTCGTGCCCATCCTGCTGCCCATCGCGCTGAAGCTGGGCGTGGACCCGATCCACTTCGGCCTGATCATGGTGCTGAACCTGATGATCGGCCTGCTGCACCCGCCCATGGGCATGGTGCTCTTCGTGCTGGCGCGTGTGGCCAAGCTCAGCGTGGAGCGCACCACCATGGCCATCCTGCCCTGGTTGTTCCCGCTGCTGGGCAGCCTGATCCTGCTGACCTATGTGCCGCAGATCGGGCTGTGGCTGCCGCGGGCCATGGGGTTCTGAGATGAGCAAGATCGTCTCCGTCGAGGTGCTGCAGGTCAACCTGCCACCGCCCGTGCCACGCAGCGATGCGATCCAGTCGTTTGTCGTGCAGGAGACGCCCTTTGTGCGCATCACCTGCGACGACGGCCACCAGGGCACGGGTTACAGCTACACCATCGGCACCGGGGGTTCTTCCGTCATCGCGCTGCTGCGTGACCACCTGGCGCCGCGCCTGATCGGGCGCGATCCGGCCTTGATCGAGCAGATCTGGCGCGAGCTGATGTTCGCCACCCACGCCACCACGGTGGGCGCCATCACCAGCCTGGCAGTGGCCGCCATCGACACCGCGCTCTGGGATTGGCGCTGCCGGCGCGACGGCCAGCCGCTGTGGCGCGCCGCCGGCGGTGCCAAGGCCGGCACGCCGGTCTACACCACCGAAGGCGGCTGGCTGCACCTGCCCACCGACACGTTGGTGGCACAGACCGTGGCCGCGCAGCAGGCCGGGTTTCGCGGTGCCAAGCTCAAGGTCGGCAAACCGCAGCTGAGCGAAGACGTGGCCCGGCTGAAGGCCGTGCGCAATGCGGTGGGCGACGGCTTCGAGCTGATGGTGGACGCCAACCAGTGTTTCACGCTCTCGGAAGCCTTGCGCCGCGCGCCGCACTACGCCGCCCTGGGCATCGCCTGGTTCGAAGAGCCGCTGCCGGCCGACGACCTGAGCGGCCACATCCGGCTGGCCGCGCAGAGCGCCGTGCCGATCGCGGTGGGAGAGTCGCTGTATTCCATCGGCCAGTTCGCCGACTACGTGCAACAAGGCGCGGCCCACATCCTGCAGGTGGATGTGGCGCGTGTCGGCGGCATCACGCCCTGGCTCAAGGTGGCGCACCTGGCCGAGGCGCACAACCTGGCCGTGTGCCCGCATTTCCTGATGGAGCTGCACGTGTCGCTGTGCGCGGCCGTGCCCTCGGCCGCGTGGGTGGAGTACATCCCGCAGCTCGACGCCATCGCCAGCAGCCGCATGGCCGTGTTGGACGGCCTGGCCCTGGCCCCTGACACCCCCGGCCTGGGCATCGCCTGGGACTGGGACGCCATCCAGCGGCGCGCCAGCGCCACCCACACCCTCACAGAAAGCACCACGACATGAGACTGCAAGGCAAGACCGCGTTCCTCACCGCCGCCGGCCAGGGCATCGGCCGCGCGGTGGCCGAGGCCTTCGTGCGCGAAGGCGCCAAGGTCATCGCCACCGATTTGAACGAAGGCCTGCTGGCCACGCTGCAGGGCTGCACCACGCTGCGCCTGGACGCACTGGACCCGGCCGCGATCAAAGCCGCTGCGGCAGCGCACGGCCCCGTGGACATCCTGTTCAACGGCGCGGGTTTTGTGCACGCCGGCACGGTGCTGGAATGCACCGAAGCCGATTGGGACTTCGCCTTCAACCTGAACGTGCGCTCGCAGTTCCGCTGCATCCAGGCCTTCCTGCCCGGCATGCTGCAAAAGGGCGGCGGCTCCATCATCAACATCGCCTCGGTGGCCGGCAGCCTGAAGGGTGCGCCCAACCGTTTTGTCTACGGCACCACCAAGGCCGCGGTCATCGGCCTGACCAAGGCCGTGGCGGCCGATTTCATCACCAAGGGCATCCGCTGCAACGCCATCTGCCCCGGCACCGTGGAATCTCCCTCGCTGCGCGACCGCATTGCCGCGCAGGCCCAGGCCAGCGGCCAGACCCTGGCCCAGGTGGAAGCCGCCTTCATCGCCCGCCAGCCCATGGGCCGGCTGGGGCGTGTGGACGAGATCGCCGCGCTCGCGGTCTACCTGGCCAGCGACGAATCGGCCTTCACCACCGGCACCGCGCAAGTCATCGACGGCGGCTGGTCCAACTGAGCACTTGAAAGGAACCCGAACATGAAACTGCTGCGACACGGCCCCAAGGGCCAGGAAAGACCCGGCGTGCTGGACAGCCAGGGCCAGGTGCGTGACCTCTCGGCACTGATGGCCGACATCACACCCGCCACGCTCTCACCCGCCGGCCTGGCCGCGCTGCGCGCGGTGGACATCAACGCCCTGCCCGTGGTACCGCAGGGCCGGCTGGCCGTGCCCTGGAGCGGGCTGGGC
Source organism: uncultured Rubrivivax sp. (assembly GCA_964442175.1). GTDB lineage: Bacteria > Pseudomonadota > Gammaproteobacteria > Burkholderiales > Burkholderiaceae_C > Rubrivivax. Next base: position 231 of record CAYTWU010000382.1, on the reverse strand, counting down.
AAGTTCGTCGCCATCGGCCTGAACTTTGCCGACCACGCGGCCGAGTCCAACTTGCCGATCCCAAAAGAGCCCATCGTCTTCATGAAGTCGCCCGACTGCGCCGTGGGCTGCCACCATCCCATCGTGCTGCCGCAGGGTTCGGTCAAGACCGACTGGGAGGTGGAGCTGGGCGTGGTGATCGGCAGCACCGCGCGCTACGTGTCCGAGGCCGATGCGCTGAAGCACGTGGCC
>CAYTWU010000381.1:0-3513 GCA_964442175.1 uncultured Rubrivivax sp. | reverse complement strand
AGAATGGCCGCAGGCAAGGTGCAAACCGCAGCCGGGTTGGACACCCGGCGAGGATTTGCAACGCCGCCTGCGGCCATTCTGGTCACAACCCTTCGGGAAGGCCCGTCGGAACGGGCCCCTCGTCGTTGCATCGCTTACCCGCACGCCAGTGCGGGCGGCGCGCTGCGCCTAGACGCGCCCGTTCCGGCGGGCCTTCGCGGCTCCCTGCCGTAGTGTGAACAGGCCCTGGAGGCCCTGGCCCCGGCGGGCCAGCGGCTTCAGGGCGCCGTGCAGCGGAAGCTCTCCGCGCTGTCCACGCTGCCGCTGCCGGTGTAGCGCGCGATCTGCGGCCAGGCGCAGATCGCGCGGGTGCGGCCCTTGAAGCGGCTGCTGGTGGCCAGCAGCTGGGCCGGGGGCTGGCCCTTTTCCACCCAGTCGTAGAGCGCGCTCACAGGGTCGAAGATGTCCATCGCCGCCCCACCGCCCGAGTGGCCCATGCCCGGCACGTTGAAGAAGCGCACATGCTGCTGCGTGGCCGCCAGGCCGCCGTTGGCGGCCACCAGTTGCTGGTACCAGCGGTTCACGCCGGCGGGGTTGACCAGCGTGTCGCCCAGGCCCACGAAGACGATGTGTTTGCCGCCCCGCGCCTTGAAACCCGCGATGTCGGTGCCGTTGCTGGCGGTGATGGCGGCCGAGGCCAGCATGCGGGCGGGGTCGGTGTCGAGCTTGAACTGCAGGTAGTCGAAGTCGGGCGCTGGCGGGGTCATGAAGACCAGCCGGATGGACTGGTTGCTGAACTTGCGTGCGTTGGGCACCGGGCCGGTGGCGGTGCCCAGGTGGTCGGCGAGCCAGTCGGGCTCGGCGATGCTGGTGTCCCAGGGCTGCGGCGGGTACAGCAGCGTGCCGGCGCTGTTGCGCGGGCCCGCCATCACGGCGTTGAAGGCGGTCACCTGGGCGGGCGACAGGCAGCTGGCGTCCTTGGCGCCAGGGCATTGCAGCTCGGCCACGTCGTAGCGGCAGGCGGGGTAGTTCTCGATCAGGCCGTCGGCCACGCCGTCCAGCGCATCGCAGCGGCGCAGCACACCGGCGGTGATCAGCGCGAGGTCGGCATCGCTGTAGGCCTGGGCCAGGATCGGCTGGCCGGCGGCGTTGGGGGGTGCGATCGCGTTGAAGGCCTGCAGCAGCTGCATCGAGCCGATCTGCGCCAGGTGCTGCTCCAGGATGGGCGCGCCCGAGACGATGCCGTCGAAGTGCTGCGGGTAGCGCTGCGCCGCCACCATGCCCTGCCGGCCGCCGCCGGAACTGCCGACGAAGTAGCTGTACTTCGGCGCCTGGCCGTAGAAGCCGCTGATCAAGGCCTTGGCCAGCTGCGTGACCTGGTCCACCGCGTTGTAGCCCCAGTCGATGCGGGCCTGCGGGTCCAGCCCGAAGCGGGCGTCACGCGGGTCGGCGCCGGTGTGGCCCATGTTGCTGCTGACCACGGCCGTGCCCTGCGCCAGCGCCGGCGTCACACCGCGGCGCAGCGTGCCGTGGGCCGGGCGGATGACACCGTCCACCCCGCCCCCGCCCTGAAACTGGAAGCGGCCGTTCCACACCAGCGGCAGACGCAGCTCGAAGCCGATGCTGTAGCGCACGCCGTCCACACCGGTGCGCGGTGTGGTCTCCCCCTGCAGCAGGCAATGCGCGGGCAGCGGCGCGGCGTCAGCCATGGCGGCGGCGGCCGCCACCGGGGACACGCGGAGCACACTGGCCCCCGGCAGGCTGTGCTGCAGCAAGGCGGCACAGTCGGCAGCGGCGCGCTCCACGGCGCGGGCGGGCGCGGCGGCCAGCACGGCCGTGGCGAGCAGGGTGACGAGTTTCATGCGGTCTCCGTATCCATGGGCAGGCGTGGCGCCGACCGGCGCGGGCCGCCGCACTCTAGGCAGCGTGCCATGCGCCTGCCAGCCCGGGCAGGCGCAAAGCTGGCATGTGCGCGGGCGCATGGCGGGCGCCTCGTGCCAGCCCGCGAACCGCCGCCAACCGCCAGGCCCGCTGCTAAAATCTGGTGCTTTGGGCTTGTCGACAAACTTGACACTGCGCAGCAGGGTCCACGCTCGTTGGCGCTGACGCCCCCGTGGATGCACCACTGGCGCGAAGTTTGCGTGCGGCGGCGTTGTGCAGGCCGGTGACAGATGATTCCAAGAAGCATCAGGTGGTTGGGGTTGGGGACATGGGCCTTCGCGGCGGGCCTGGCCCTGGCCGAGCCGCTGCCGGCGTTGGAGCAGGAAGATGCGGCGGCCGGGCTTCCCATGCCGGAAGCGGCGGATGCAGCCGAGAGCCCGGTCGACGTGCAGGCCTGGGTGGAGCGCGAAACCACGGCCGACCTGCTGCAACGCGCTGCGGAACACGACCGCCTGGCCCTGCTGGAGCACGGCTGGCAAGACCGTGCGCCCACGTGGATACAGGCCGGTGCCACGGTGAACCTGGCGGATTTCCCGAGCCTGGACGACGCCGCCGGCAAGGCCGACCGTGACATCAAGACGCTGGAGTGGGTGCTGGAAGAGCAGCGCCGGCTGCGCGAAGGCCAGAAATCGCAGCTCGAGCACCCGGGCGGTTCGCCCGAGACCGGGGTCGACCGCTGGCTGCGCAGCCTGATCCCGCGCGAGCTGGTGATCACGCTGAAGGCCCATCGCGAATGGGTGGCCGCCGGCGGCACCGCGCTGCTCGTGATGATCTGGGCCACGGCCACGTTTGCGCGCCGGCCCGGCAGCGGCAGCACTGCGACTGAAGCGCCCGCGGCGCCTGAGCGCCGGCGCCGTAGGCGCCGCCACAGCGACCACGCCGAGCCGGGCACACGGCCGGCGCCGCTGGCCGACGGCGCCCGCACCCGATACTGATCGCCGCAGGCCGCAGATGGCGCTGGCAGCGCGCGTGTGTGCGCCTGTGCGCGCGCGCAGGTGCTCAGCCGTCGTACCATGCCCGCCATGAACACCGCCGACCAGACCCTGCGTACCCAGTCCTTGCGCCGCCTGGGCGGCCTGGCCCACCAGACCCGCGCGTCGTTGCGTGCGGCCGACCGGTTTGTCACCGCCGGCGACGCCGAGGACAGGGACAGCGCCAGTTGGCTGGTCTGCACGGCGGTGGAGCTGGCACGCGAAGTAGCCGACGAGCTCGACAGCATGGCCCGTGGCCTGCGTGAAGCCGGCAGCGATGCCGCGCGCCAGCAGGCCCTGGCGCCGTGGCGCAAGGTGGCACACCAGCTGCACGCGGCCAGCCGCGCGGCCGATGTCTACCTGGAGCAGGACTCGCACGACGACCGGGACACCGGCACCTGGCTGGTGGCCAGCGCGCTGGCGCTGGCCGAGCGCCTGGCGGGTGCGTTGGACGACGGTGTGGGCGCCTGGGCTGCAGCAGCGGCCGAGCCGGCCAAACGCATCGCGCCGGCGGCGTCAGGCGCACGTGCCACGGCGGGTTGAACCACAGGCCGGGCCAGGCAAACGAGACGACAAACTTGGTCGGGGTGGAGAGATTCGAACTCCCGACCCTCTGGTCCCA
>CAYTWU010000380.1:0-3531 GCA_964442175.1 uncultured Rubrivivax sp. | reverse complement strand
TGCTGCCGGCCTCGCCGACGGCGGCTTCGCCCGGGTCGAGCTCGACCTCGACGAACTGCATCTCGGCGCCCTTGATCTCGTAGTCCACCACGTCCATCGCCATCGTTCACTCCTGTTGCGCATCGCGCGTGCGGCGCGCATCGTACCGAAGGCGACTGACACGGTAGCAACCGGTTGCAGGCCCGCCGTGAAGGCCGACCAGAATCCGGCGCTCATGGACGCACAGACCGGCGCATTGGCAATGGCTGCCGGCGGTCTGGCCGTGGCGGCCGGCACCCTGGCGCGTGCCGGTGCGCGCCAGCGCAGTTACCGCGGTTGGCGGTGGTGGGTCGCGGCGATGGTGGTCGGCGCCGTCGGGCTGCTTGCGGCACCGTGGGCGGCCAACGGGTCCGGCGCCGCTGCCGCCGTGCAGGCCTTGCTCCTGGTCTGGGCACCGCTGACGCTGGTGGGCTTGCGGCGCTTCCATGCGCGGCTGGGCCTGCCGGGGCAGGAGCGCATCGATTGGGCCGTGCTGGCCGGCGGCGCCACGCTGGCGGTGTGGCAGCCCGGCCCAGCGGTGCTGCTGGTGCACCTGTATGTCGCGGCGCTGATGTGGAGCACCCGCACGCCCGAAGACGCCGGCCCGCTGCGCCTGGTGGGCCTGGTGGTGGCGGCCGTGGCATTGCCGCCGTCACTGGCGCCCTGGGACCTGGGCCGCGCACCCGTGATCGGGCAGGCAGTGGGCGGCGGGCTGGCCCTGCTGGTGATCGCCTTCGTGATGCTGTCGCTGATGCACGAGCGCACCGAACGTGAACTGCGGGAGTCGCGCCGGCGCCTTCGTGTGCTGGCCAACACCGACCCGCTGACCAGCACGCCCAACCGCCGCCACTTCCACGACCTGGCCACGCGCCTGCTGCGCCGCACCGATGACGAGCGGCCGGTGCTGCTGGTGTTCGACATCGACCACTTCAAGCTCATCAACGACAAACTCGGCCACCCGGCGGGCGACCGTGCGCTGCGCCTGGTGGGCCGCTGCATGCAGGACGCGCTGCGGGCCAACGACCTGGCGGGCCGCCTGGGCGGCGACGAGTTTGCGCTGCTGCTGGGTGGTGCATCGCTGCAGCAGGCCATCGGTGTGGCCGAGCGCATCGTGCAGCAGCTGCAGACCCAGTCCGCCGAGCACCACCTGCCGGTGCTCACGCTCAGTTTCGGCCTGGTGCAGGTGCTGCGCACCGAAAGCGTCGACGATGCGCTGCGGCGTGCCGACCAGGCCTTGTACGAAGCCAAGCGACAAGGGCGGTCGCGCGCGGTCGCAGCGCACGGCGACGAAGAGGAACCGGTGTTCTCCGAGAGCCAGCGCCTGGGTCTGACACCGCTCTGATACAACCCGGGGCATGGGCCTGACGATTGCCGCCATTGCCATCGGTGCCGCGCTGGGCGCGCTCGCGCGCTGGGGCCTGGGCCTGGCCCTCAACAGCCTGTTCCCGGCCCTCCCGCCCGGCACGCTGGCGGCCAACCTGATCGGTGGCTACCTGGTGGGGCTGGCCCTGCCCTTGCTCACCGCGCACCCGGAGTGGGATGCTGCGTGGCGGCTCTTCATCGTCACCGGCTTCCTGGGCGGCCTGACCACGTTCTCGGCGTTTTCCGGTGAGGTGGCGCTGCTGCTGCAGCAAGGCCGCCTGGCGCTGGCCGGCGCAGCCATGGCGCTGCACCTGGGCGGCTCGCTGCTGCTGACGCTGGCGGGGTTTGCGACGGTGGAGGCGCTCCGGCGCGGCTGAACAGCCCCGGCGATCCCCGGTCGAAGCCGAGGCGGCGCGCCAGCCCTCGGGGCTGACGGCCCCTTCCGTCAGCCCCGGCCGCACCGGGTCTCAGTTTGCCGAAACGCGGTCGTCCTGGGCAGCTGTCTCGACGCCGGTTGGCCCCACGGACTGCACAGCGGCGGCCGCGGACGGTGCACTGGTGTACACGTTGTCGAAGTCAGCCACGGCAGCCGTGAGGATGCGCGAAGTGCAGGTCTGCATGTTGTTGCTGACCTCCATCCGCTTGTTCGGATTGACGGCGAGGTTGGTGTCGTTGAGTGTGTAGGTCAGGGTGTCGGTCGTGCCATTGGCACTGAACAGGAACGCGTTGTTGTCTCTGTCCCAAGCGACCGACATGTCGATCGGGGTGTTCAGGCCCACGTTCAGCAGGATGTCCTTCGAAGCCACGGACTTGCTGCCAACGCAGTTGTCATCGGAGCACATGCCGATGAATGCGGTCACGCGGAACAGGTTGGCGTCGTCTGTCGTCGTCGAGGTCCGGCCAACCTGGATGCCCGCGAAGACATCGTTCATGAACGATCCGACGACTGGCGTGCCCGCATTGAAGAAGAACCCGAACAGGCGTGCGCGAATGCCGCTGCTCACGGACGTGTTGGCAGCGCAGTTGTTGAGCGTGAACGAACGCATGGTGACTGTGGATCGCATTCCGGTGACGGCAGCGCCGTTGGCGAACAGCACCGAGTTGCGCACCGAGCTGCTGAGGTCGTTGCGGACGTTGTCGCCAACCCCGCGCATTTCGATGCGCAGCTGGCCACTGGTGATCCCACGGCGCGAATCCAGCCGCAGGCCGCCGGCCTGCCGGCCTTCCTCGCCGGCCCAGCGCGCCGAAGAGATGGTGGAACCCGAAAACGTGTCGTAGCTGACCCAGGTCTGGGCGAATGCCGGCTGCGTCGCCAGCGCAGCGCCAGCAGCCATGGCCGCAGCAACCGAAAGACTGCGCAAGGCTGCGCAGCGGCCTGATACATCGAGATTGATCATTCGGTGATTCTCCGTTGGTGTTCAGCGGCCGACCCGCTTTTCCGCCCGCCCCTCTGACGGACCCCGATCATGGTACGGGAATGGCTTGCCGAGTCATCAGCAGCAATGAGCACTTGGGAACGTCGCGACACCAGGGTTTACAGCAGGTCATACGGAGCCTGGAACCGCAACCCATGGACAACTCGGGCGACTGCCAGGTCAGCGTCGCGCGCCAGATGCAGCAGCGCGGGCAGCAGACCTTGGACACAGCGCGGCTGCGGCTGGCCAGCAGGGGCGGGCAAGAGCGAACCGCTGCAGGCGTCTGCACGTGCGAATTGACGTACGACGGACATGCGAAACCGACGCCGACAAGGACAAGGGACGGTTTCAGACGGTTTGAGGGAACCCGCGCCAGTGGATTTGACTGGCGCGGATTGTCGTAGGTGGTGGAACCGGGGGGAATCGAACCCCCGTCCGCAAGCCATTGCCGGACAGTTCTACATGCGTAGCTGACTGATTTGAGTCTCACGTCCTGAACCGCGCAGCAGCACGCTGTCCAGACCGCCAGTCACCTAGATCTCACCCTGCACCAAGTGACCCGGTGCAGCGCCAGCCAATGTGAATGACCTCTCAGCTATCGAACCTTGCGGTCTTCAAACCCGGCCCATTGGCCTGCCGTTGAGAGGCTCACCGGTTTTAAGCGGCGAGGGCGTACGAGGTATCGTTCGCAGTTACTTTGTTTCCAGTGGATTTACGAGCGAACTGGTGCTCGGCA
>CAYTWU010000379.1:0-3537 GCA_964442175.1 uncultured Rubrivivax sp. | reverse complement strand
CTTCCTTCTTGCCGCTGCCGGTGGACTGCACGTGCATGATCGCGCGCTGGATCACACGCTGGAAACCCAGCGTGGGCTGCGTGTCCACCTCGTCACTGCCGGAGACGGTGGGCGTGTTCTCCTTGATGAAGGTGGACAGGCTCTTGCGCAGCTCGTCGATGTTGGCGGCGCAGGCGCGCAGCACCTCGGCGGCGCTGGGGTTGTCCAGCAGCGCCATCAGCAGGTGCTCGACGGTGATGAATTCGTGCCGCTGCTGACGCGCCTCGACAAACGCCATGTGCAGGCTGACTTCCAGTTCTTGCGCAATCATGCGGCCTCCATAATGCACTGCAGGGGATGGCCATCGCGGCGTGCGGCAGCCAGTACCAATTCAACCTTGGTCGAGGCAACGTCCTTGGTGTAGACGCCGCAGACCCCGCGACCTTCATGGTGGATCTTCAGCATGATGTGGGTGGCCGTGTCCGCATCACGCTGGAAGTAGTGTTGCAACACCATCACGACAAACTCCATCGGCGTGTAATCGTCGTTCAGCAGCACCACCTGGTACAGGCCGGGGGGCTGGGTGCGCAGCGTCTGCCGCTCTGCCACCACCGCGCCGTCGCCAGCGTCGCGCCGCGGCGTGGACGGGGGTGATTCGGGGGGTTGGGAAGGCTCGTCAGGCATGGTTCATTCTATGCACAGCCAGGGCCTCCCGCGCGCCGCGGGAACAGGGCCCTGCGTGGCATGTTGGCCGCTTCGCGCCGCTTTCAAGAGCTTGATGTGCGGGGCGGCAACCCGGCTCTTCCCGCTTTTGCCCCGATGGGGATTTACCCGGGTTTTGTTCAGCGGCTGTCGATGCCGCTCGCCGGTCTTTGCAGTCGTTTCCTTGACATCCGCCCTCGACGCCCGCCAGAATTTTGGCCTTGTTGTGCAGTAGGGAGTCCGCCATGCTCACCGGTACCGTCAAGTGGTTCAACGATGCCAAGGGTTTTGGGTTCATCGAACCCGAGGGTGGCGGTGCTGACGTCTTTGCCCACTTTTCCGCGGTCAAGATGGACGGTTTCCGGACGCTGAAACAAGGCAGCCGGGTCAGCTACGAGTTGGTGGAGGGCCCCAAAGGCAGCCTCGCGCAGAACATCCAGCCCGTCGAGGTGGATGCGGACGCGGTGGCCAAGACCAGCGGCTGAGTGTTGAGGCGCTCCTGGTTCAGGGAGCCGCCTCCAATCTTGAGCTTGCCGGGCCGGGGCGCCGTCCCGGATGATGCGGGCGCAGGGTGATGTTCCTTGCGGAGCCTTGTCCATGCCCTCGCCATCTCCCGCACCAACCGTCCCGGCAGCCGCGACGCTGGCCGCCTCCTGGACGGACCTGCTGGGCGTCCTGCGGCTGGGCAGCGATGCCACCGTCGGCGTGACCGGCATCGCCGAAGCCTTGCACGCCACCATCCTGCACCGCATCGGCATCGCGGGCCCGCCCGTCGGCGGGCGGGCCGCCGGCCTGACCGGCGGTGTCTACGGCGCGGTGCGCAGCGGGGCGCGCCTCGGTGGCCGCGCCTTTGCCGCCCTGTCAGGCCTGGGGCCGATGCGCTCGGCCGCCGTGCCCTCCACGCCGGGCCGCGATGCCGCCCTGGCTGTGCTCAACGGGGTCTGGGGCGATCACCTGGTCGCCACGGGCAACCCGCTGGCCATCCCGATGCAATGGCGGGTGGGCGGGCAGGTGCTGGCGGCGGAGCGCGCGGCCCTGGCGCGACAACTGCCCCGGGCCACGGGCCACATCGCGGTGCTGGTGCACGGCCTGTGCATGAACGACCGCCAATGGCTGCACGACGGCCATGACCACGGCCAATGGCTGGCCCAGGTGGCCGGTGTGACGCCGGTTTACCTGTTCTACAACAGCGGCCGCCATGTCTCGGACAACGGCCGCGATCTGGCCGATGCGGTCGCCAGCCTGGTGGCCGCCTGGCCGGTGCCGGTGACGGAGATCTCGCTGCTCGGCCACAGCATGGGCGGGCTGGTGCTGCGCAGCGCCTGCCACGTGGCCGGGCAGGACGCCAGGCCTTGGCTGGCCCAGGTGAAGCGCCTGGTTTGCCTGGGCACGCCCCACCATGGCGCGCCGCTGGAGCGTGGCGGGCGCGTGGTGGACGGCCTGTTCGGGCTGAGCCGCTACGCCGCGCCGTTTGTACGCCTGGGCCAGGCGCGCAGCGCCGGCATCACCGACCTGCGTTGGGGCAACGTGCAGGACGCCGACTGGCAGGGCCGCGACCGCTTCATGCAGCACCACGACGACCGCCAACCCACGCCCTTGCCCCTCGGGGTGCCCACGTACCTGCTGGCCGCCACCACCGCGGCGCAGGCCAACAGACGGCGCAGCCGCTGGCTGGGCGACGGCCTGGTGCCGCTGGCCAGCGCCTGGGGCGAGCACCCCAGGCCGGCGCTGGCGCTGGCTGTGCCCACCGACCGCAAGCAGCTCATCACCGGCGCGAACCACTGGGACCTGCTGTCCCACCCGCAGGCCCGCGAGGCTCTGCGGGATTGGTTCAGCCGCTGATCAGCCCGCGATCAGCGCACCACCAGCCGCGGCAAGTTGCTGGCCGCACCGATCTGCCCGACCACCGCCGCGGCGTCAAACCCATGCCGGCGGAACACCGCCAGCACCTCGTCCAGGCCTTCAGGCGCGCAGGACACCAGCAGGCCGCCGCTGGTCTGCGGGTCGGTCAGCAGGGCCTGGTCTTCGGCGGCAAAACCGGCCGGCAGCTGCACGTCGGCCCCATAACCAGCCCAGTTGCGGCCGGAAGCGCCGGTGACAAAACCCTGCCCCGCCAGGCCGCGCACACCGGCCAGCAGCGGCACCTGGGACCAATCGAGCTGCACCTCGCAGCGCGCGCCGCGCGCCATCTCCAGCGCGTGGCCGGCCAGGCCGAAGCCGGTGACGTCGGTCAACGCGTGCACGGCGGGCAAGGCGGCCAGGTCCGGGCCCGGCGTGTTCAGACGCGTGGTGGTGGCGATCATGCGCGCGTAGCCTTCGTCGCCCAGTTCGCCCTTCTTCAGCGCGGCCGACATCACCCCCACGCCCAGCGGCTTGCCCAGCACCAGCAGGTCACCGGGGCGTGCGTCGGCATTGCGCTTCACAAGTTTCGGGTGCACCAGGCCCAGCGCCACCAGGCCGTAGATGGCCTCGACACTGTCGATCGTGTGGCCGCCAGCAATCGGGATGCCGGCGCTGCGGCAGATGCTGGCCCCGCCCTCGAGCACCCGGCCGATGGTCTGGGTGGACAACACGTTGATCGGCATGCCCACCAGCGCCAGCGCCAGGATGGGCCGGCCACCCATCGCGTAGACGTCGCTGATGGCGTTGGTGGCGGCGATGCGCCCGAAGTCGAAGGGATCGTCGACGATGGGCATGAAGAAATCGGTGGTGGCGATCAGCGCCTGCTCGTCGTTGAGCTGGTACACCGCCGCGTCGTCGGCCGTCTCGATGCCGACCAGCAGCTCTTTGGGGATCGGCATGGCCGCCGTGCCCTTCAGGATTTCGCTGAGCACGCCGGGCGCGATCTTGCAGCCG
>CAYTWU010000378.1:0-3548 GCA_964442175.1 uncultured Rubrivivax sp. | reverse complement strand
ACGCCCAAGGGCATAACCGCCACGCTGCGCAACCTGCGCGAGATCGCGCCGACGATCTACTTCAACGTGCCCAAGGGCTTCGAGGAGATCGCGCGTGCGATGGACCACGACACCGCGCTGCGCGACCAGCTGTTTTCGCGTGTGCAGGCCTTCATGTTCGCCGGCGCCGGCCTGAGCCAGGCCGTGTGGGACCACCTGGACCGCCACGGCGAGCAGGCCGTGGGTGAACGGGTGTGCATCTTCACCGGCCTGGGCATGACCGAAACCGCGCCGTCCTGCACTTTTGCCGTCGGCACCGATGTCAGGAGCGGCGACATCGGCCTGCCGGTGCCGGGCGTGGAGGTCAAGCTGGTGCCCAACGCCGAGGGCAGCGGCAAGACCGAGATCCGTTTCCGCGGGCCCAACGTGATGCCGGGTTACTGGCGCATGCCGGAAGAAACCGCGGCCGCCTTCGACGAAGAAGGTTTCTACCGCACCGGCGACGCCGTGGTGTTCAAGGACCCGGCCGACCCGGCCAAGGGCCTGCGCTTCGACGGCCGCATCGCCGAGGACTTCAAGCTCGCCACCGGCACCTTCGTCAGCGTGGGCCCGATGCGCGCCAGGATCATCCTCGCCGGCGACCCGCTGGTGCAGGACGCCGTGGTCGCCGGCCTGAACCGGGACGACATCGGCCTGCTGATCTTCCCGCGTGTGGAAGACGCGCGCCGCCGGTTCAAGCTGCCAGCCGACTGGAGCGCGGCCCAGGTGCTGGCCGCCGAGCCGGTGCGGGCGTTTTTCCAGGCGCTGATGGACAAGCTCTGGGCCGAGGGCACCGGCAGCGCCAGCCGGCCAGCCGCGGCGCTTCTGCTGGCCGAGCCGCCGTCCATCGACCGCGGCGAGGTCACCGACAAGGGTTCGATCAACCAGCGCGCCGTGCTGGCGCACCGCACGGCCGACGTGGAACGCCTGTACGCCGATGTCCGCGACGCTGAAGTCATCGTCCCGCGCCGCTGAAGTGGAGCCCCCAGGCTCGCTGCACTCGCCACCCCCCAAGGGGGCTGTCGGCGGCTCCGGGCGGCCGCGCGCCGCCGACCTGGACGCCGGCGCGGTCGACCACTTGCTCGGTTACCTGCTGGCCCTGGCCGAGGTGCCCACGCGGCGGGCGTTTCAGACCCATGTGGGCCAGCCGTTTGACCTGCGGCCGGTGGAGTTTTCGCTGCTGGTGCTGCTGCTCGCCAACGGCCAGGCCGCGCCCAAGCAGATCGGCCGTGTGCTGCGCCTGCCGGCGCCGCACGTGACCACGCTGGTGAACCGCCTGGTCGAGCGCGGCCTGGTGGCGCGTGGCCGCGACCCGCACGATGGCCGGGCCGTGTGCGTGACGCTCAGCGCGCCCGGCCGGGCGCTGGCCGAGCAGTTGCGTGCCGTGTCGCTGACGATGGAGTCCAGCGTGCAGGCGGTGCTGAGCCCCGCCGAGCGCACGCAGCTCAGGCTGCTGCTGCAGAAGCTGGCGCGCGCGCCGGGTTGAGGTCGGCCCTGAAGTCGGCGAGGTCCCAGAACAGCCCGGCCATCATCTGCAGTGCCTGGCGCGCCACCGGGCGCAGCAGGTGCTCGTCGGGCGCGTGCTGCTGGCAGCCCGGGTAGCTGTGCGGCACCCACACCGTGGGCAGGCCCAGGATGTCGGCGAACACGTCGTTGGGCAACGAGCCGCCCAGGTTGGGCAGCAGCACCGGCGCAGCACCCGTGCTGCGTTCGATGGACGCCAGCGTGAAATGCACCCAGGCGTTGTCCGGGTCCAGCCGGGTCGCGCCCATGACCTCGCCCACGCTCACCTGCACCTGCGGGAAGCCGTGGGCGTCCAGGTGGGCACGCAGCAGCTCGGCCAGCCGCGACACGTCGGTGCCGACCACGAAGCGCAGGTGCATCGTGGCCTTGGCCGTGGGCGGGATCGCGTTCACCGGGAACTCGGGGTTGCCGGTTTTCATCGCCAGCACTTCCATGCTGTTCCAGGCAAACACCCGTTCGGCGGGTGTCAGCCCGGGCTCGCCCCAGTCCACATCCACCACCGGGTCGTTGGGGCCGCCGCCCACGTCCAGCCCTGCCACGGCGCTGCGCACGTTCGCGGGGATGGGCGGTGGGCGCAGTGCGTCGATCTGGATGCGGCCCTGGCCGTCGACCAGGCTGTGGATGGCCGCGGCCAGCACCGTGCCCGGGTTGCGCAGCAGGCCGCCCCAGTTGCCGGAGTGGTGCGCGCCATGGCGCAGGTCCAGGTGCAGGTCGAAGTTGACGACGCCGCGTGAACCCAGGAAGACCGTGGGCCGGTCGGCCGTCAGGCGCGGGCCGTCGCTGGCGATCAGCACGTCGGCAGACAAGGCCTCGCGCTGCGCGGCGCAGAAGGCCGCCAGGCCGGGCGAGCCGGTTTCTTCACCGGTCTCGAACAACCAGGTGACGTTGAAACCCAGCCGGCCCCGCAGCGCCAGCACCTGGGCCAGTGCGGCCAGGTTGATGCTGTGCTGGCCCTTGTTGTCGGCCGTGCCGCGGCCATACAGCCGGTCGCCATCGCGGGCCAGCGTCCAGGGGCCGGCGCCGCGCGTCCACGACGTGTCCTGCCCACGCACCACGTCGCCATGGCCGTACATCAACACCGTCGGCCGGGCCGGGTCTTCCACCCGCCTGGCGATCAAAAACGGGCCGGCACCGGCCACCGGGTTGGGCAGCACCTGCAGCGTGAAACCCAGCGCGCGCAGCGCCGGGGCCAGGCCTTCGTCCAGGTAGGCCTGCAACGTGGGCACCGCATCGGGCTCCTGGCTGGCGCTGCGGATGGCCACGCGCGCGGCCAGCTCGGCTTCGAAGGCGCCGCTGTCCAGGTGCGCGGCGGCGCGTTCGAGCACCTCGTTTCTGCTCATGCCGACATCCCGACCAGTTCGAAATGTTCCACCACCGGCGGTGCCGCAAAAAACGGGCCGACGATGGCGCGCCACTCGGCAAACAGCGGGCCGCCGCGGAAGTGCACGGTGTGGTCCTCCAGCGTCTGCCAGAAGATCTGCAGGATGTAGCGCTCCGGGCTTTCGATGCCGTGGTTCACCTTCCAGCCGGCAAATCCCTGCGCGCGGCTGATCACGGTGTTCAGGCCGCGCTGGATGGCTTCTTCGAACGCGGCCTGCTGGCCGGGTGCGATGCGGATGTCGGCGATCTCGAGAATCATGGGGCTGTCCTGGTGGGCGCTACGATGCACCCGATTGTGCTGAACCCTGACTCCGCCCGCAGCCGCCGTGCCGGCATCCTGCTCGTCACCGGCGCCACCTTGTGTTTTGCGGTGCTGGACACCTGCGCCAAATGGCTGGTGCAGCACCTGCCCGTGCTGGAGGTGGTGTGGCTGCGTTTTGCGCTGCATGTGCTGCTGATGGCCGTCATCCTGGCCCCCCACCAGGGCGCCGCGCTGGTGCGGGTGGGCAACTGGCGGCTGCAGGCGCTGCGCGGCAGCATGCTGGCGGCGATGACCGCGCTGAACTTCTTCGCGCTGCAATACCTGCAGCTGGCTGAGACCGGCGCGATCCAGTTTTCGGTGCCGC
>CAYTWU010000377.1:1477-3573 GCA_964442175.1 uncultured Rubrivivax sp. | reverse complement strand
CCAACGATGCCACCCTTGCTGGCGGAATAGGCCTGCTGGCCGACCTGGCCGTCGAAGGCGGCCACCGAGGCCGTCATCAGCATCACCCCGCGTTCGTTGTCCGCCAGCGGATCGAGCTTGGCGATGCGCGCCGCGCTCAGGCGCAGCACGTTGTAGGTGCCCAGCAGGTTGACACGGATCACCCGCTCGAAGTCGGCCATCGGCGATGGGCTGCCGTCGCGTGCGATCACGCGCTTGGCGCTGCCGATGCCGGCGATGTTCATCACGATGCGCGGTGTGCCGTGCGCCGCCTCGATGGCATCGAGCGCGGCGTTGACGCTGTCGGTGTCGGTGATGTCGCCGGTCAGTGCCAGGCCGCCGACCTGCGCGGCCACCGCCGCGGCCTTGTCGGCGTTGACATCCAGCACCGCCACCTTGGCGCCGGCCTGGGCCAGCGCCACGGCCACGGCCGCGCCCAGGCCCGAGCCGCCCCCGGTGACCAGTGCGCTGTGTCCTGTGATCTGCATGAAAGACTCTCCTTGAATCGGTCGGGTGTCGCCGTTGCGCGTCAGGCGCGCACGACGTCAGGGCCCGCACCATACAGGCGTTGCACGGCCTCGGCGCGGTGGCGCAGCACGGCGCGCTGGTTGATGTAGCCCTTGTCGGTGATCTCGCCGGCGTCGGCGCTGGGGGGGTCGGACAGCAGCAGCGCACGCACCGGCACCTGGGACGAGCCCCCGCCTTCAGCCTTCAGCGCCTTCAGCGCGGCGGCGATGCGCGTGGCCAGTTCACCCGCCGGCAGCTTGGCGGCCTCGGCGCTGGGGAAGACCAGCACACCCACCTCGTCGCGGTCGTGGCCGGTGATCACCACGTCCTGCGCCAGTGGTGCCAGGGCCGAGACCACGCGCACACGCAGCGTGCCAACGCTGACCCAGGTGCCGGTGGTCAGCTTGAAGTCCTCGGCCACGCGGCCGTTGAACACCACGCCGGCTGCGGGCCGGGTCTCGTCGGCCAGGAAGCCGGCGTCGCCGATGCGGTAGTAGCCCTCTTCGTCGAAGGCCTGCGCCGTCAGATTCGGGGCATCGCGGTAGCCGGGGAACACGCTGACGCCGCGCACACGCAACTCCAGCTTTTCACCGTTGGGCAGCAGCTTGAGTTCCATGCCCGGCAGCGGCAGGCCGATCACCCCCGCCTGCTCCAGCCGCCAGTGCGCGCTGGTGATCGCGGGCGAGGTCTCGGTCGAGCCCCAGGAGGTGGTGAGCCAGATGTCCTGCCCGCGCACGCGCCGCGCCAGCGCCTGCAGCCGCGTCCAGGTGGCCTGCGGCAGCGCGGCACCGGCGTAGAACACCACGCGCAGGCGGGCAAAAAACTGGCGGGCCAGTTCCTCGTCGGCCTCCAGGAAGGGCAACAGCATGTCCAGCCCACGCGGCACGTTGAAGTAGATGGTGGGCTGCTGTTCGCAGACGTTGCGCACCGACTTTTCGATCAGGCCCGGCGCGGGCCGGCCTTCGTCGATGACCAGCTGGCCACCGTTGCGCAGCACCATGTTCAGGTTGTGGTTGCCGCCAAAGGTGTGGCTCCAGGGCAGCCAGTCCACCAGCACCGGCTTTTCATGGTCCAGAAAGCGCCACACCTGGGCAATCATCTGCTGGTTGGCGCACAACATGCGGTGCGTGTTGATCACCACCTTGGGATGGCCGGTGGAGCCCGAGGTCAACAGGTACTTGGCATGTGTGTCGGGCGTGATCGCCTCGAAGGCCTGCTGCACGGCCGGGCCTTCCGCCGTGCGCAGCAGGCTGTCGAAGGCCAGCGCCCCCGGAAAGCTCTCCGCGCCCCGGCTGAACACGGTGACCGCCTGCAGCGCCGCGCTGGCGATGACCGGGCCGTAGACCTGCGCATCGGCCGCGTACACCAGCGCCGGGCCCAGGGTGTTCAGGATGCCGTGGATCTTGCTGTGGTCCTGGGTCAACCGGCAGTAGGCGCTGGACACGGTGCAGACGGCGCGGCCGATGTGCATGCCGGCCAGCATCAACAGCAAATGGTCCAGGGCGTTGTCGGACAGCACGGCGATGGGCGCCTGCGGGGCCAGCTTCAGCCCGAGCAGGCTTTGCGCGATG
>CAYTWU010000377.1:0-1467 GCA_964442175.1 uncultured Rubrivivax sp. | reverse complement strand
CTGGGCGACCCCCTCGGCCCCCCGCTCGTCCCCACCTGGGCCCGCGTCTGGGCCCAGCTCAGGCGCCGCCAGCCGCCATCGGGCGCGCGCTCGGCAAAGGCCGGCGCATCGGGTGTCGTGGCGGCCCAGTGGTCCAGCCACTCGCCGATGCAGCGGGCATAGGGCTTCAGCGGCTCGGGCGAGCGCAGCACAAAACTGCCGTCGTCGAAACCCACGCACACCACGCGCGGCGGGGCCAGCTGCCGGGGGTCGCTGAAGATGTCGCCGCTCATGTTGTCTCCATACACCTGTGTATGTGTTTGGAGCGCGATGGTAGAAGCCTGCTGCACTGCGCGAATCAGGGTTTGCCCGATCTTCCATACAGATGTGCATGGTCCCATGCTGCGCGGCCATGGAGACCCTGACCGAGCGCAGCCGCGCCTCGCTGACCCCCGAGCACTGGATCGCTGCCGCCACCGAGGTGCTGGTGGACCAGGGCATCGACAGCGTGCGGGTGGACGTGCTCTCCCGCACGCTGAAGGTCACCCGCGGCAGCTTCTACTGGCACTTCCGTGACCGGGACGAGTTGTTGCGCGCCGTGCTGCAGGCCTGGCGCGCGCACTCGACCGAGCAGCTGACCAAACGCCTGGAGAGTGCGCACGACGACCCGCGGGCGCAGATCCGGGACCTGATCTCCCTGCCCTTCCGCGGCCGCGCCGCGGTGCGCGCGGCGCGCATCGAACTGGCCATCCGCGCCTGGGCCCGCCGCGATGCGATGGCACGCGCCTTTGTGGATGAAGCCGATGCGTCGCGCATGGGCTACATCGCCCAGGTGTTCTCGGCGCTGGGGTTTCCGTTGGTGGAGGCGCGTTCACGCGCCTTCCTGCTCTACAGCTACGAGGTGGCCGAGTCGCTGCTGGCCACGCAGGGCTCGGCGGCCCAGCGCGAGGAACGCGCCCGCTTCGTGGAGCAGTTGCTTCAGCTGCCGCTGGTCCCCAGCACGCGGTAGAACAGCACCGTGGCGCACAGCCCGCCCTGTGGCAGCAGCGCATAACCCGGGATCACGCCGCAGCGCTGCCAGCCCAGGCGGGTGTACAGGCGCTCGGCGGCATCGCTGGCGGTGTCCAGCACCAGCAGAGTCTTGCCTTCTTCCCGGCCCATGGCCTCGGCCGCGCGCATCAGCGCTTCGCCCAGGCCCTGTTGACGGGCGCGGCGGTGCACCAGCAGCTTGGACAGGTCGGCCCGGTGGGGCTGGTTCTCCGGCTGGCCCAGCACCAGGTGCACGGTGCCGACGATGCCCTGCGCGTCTTCCGCCACCAGCAGCGCACGTTCGCCGCTGGCCACGGCCTGCCCGATGCCACGCCAGAAGGCCAGCGCGCGTTCGAGCGCCAGCGGCGCCATGAAGCTGACCGAAGCGCCGCCGTCGACGGCATCCTGCAGCAGCGCGGCCAGGCCCTGCACCTGCGCCTCGTCCAGCTGCCGCAGACG
>CAYTWU010000376.1:0-3576 GCA_964442175.1 uncultured Rubrivivax sp. | reverse complement strand
AGGAAGACCCGAAGAAGTACCTCAGCGACAAGGGCGCGCCCTGGGCCAAGCTGGCCAACGAAAAGCCCAAGGGCGAGACCATCGCCTACGACACGCTGCTGAACGCGTGGAAGGCCGGCAAGGTGCGCTGACCGCTGCCTGCTAGCCACCAGGCCGCCCCGGGTGTCACAGCCCGGGGCGGCCTCTTTTCTGGCGTCAGAAGTTGTGCTTGATGCCGATGTCCCAGCCGGTGCTCTGGCGGTTGGCCGGCAGGTTGTCGCGCTTCTCGCTCGTCAGGTCGGCGTACAGCGTGGTGCGCTTGGACAGCGCGTGGTGGTAGCCCAGGCCCAGCTGTTTATCGGCCACGACGTCCAGGTCCTTGTTCTTCAGCTGGCCGTAGCTCAGGCGCAGCTCGCCGCTGCCCAGCTTCAGGGTGCTGGCCAGCAGCCAGGCGGCGTGTTTCTGGCCGTTGGTGTTGCTGCCGTTGCCCACCAGGCCGCGCAGTTCCACCGTGCCGAAGCTGTAGCTGCCGAACAGCGTCAGCCAGTCGTCGTCGGCATCACCCGGGTTCTCGAAACCCAGGCCCAGCTTCAGCGCACCGGCGGCGTAACCCAGGCCCAGGCTGTAGGGGCGGTCGTCCAGGCCGTCGCCTTCGGTCATCTGCGCGCCGAAGGTGAAACCGCCGCCGCTGTAGCGGTAGTTGACCGCGTCGCTGTAACGCGTGCTGCCGATGCGGCCGGACACGATGCTGCCGTTGCCGGCCACGGTGTCGCCGCCCCAGGGGTCGGCGGCGTTCTGGCTCAGCGTGTAGGCCGGGTTTTCTTCGCGGCCCAGGGTCAGGCGGCCAAAGCCCCCTTCCAGGCCGACGATGCTCTTGCCCTCCCAGAAGCGGGTGGCGTTGTTCTGCGCGCCGGTGTCGGCGTTGAAACGGTGCTCCAGGTGGAACACGGCCTTCAGGCCGTCGCCCAGGTCTTCGCTGCCACGCAGGCCGAAGCGGCTGCCAGAGCCGTTGCGCACTTCCTTGTTGCTCACAGCGTCGGCCTGCTGGGCGATCGAGAGGTCGACACGGCCGTACAGCGTGACGTTGGATTGCGCATGGGCCGAGGCGGCCGCGGCGGTGGCCAGGGCGGCCAGGACAAGTCGGTGGGTCATGACGGGGTTCCCGTGGTTCGAAGAGTGCGCCACTGTGCCTGCGGGTTTGTACGGAGGTGTGAGGCCAGCCGCATGGCCTGCCGCGGCGTCCGGTTGGTCATCATCCTGTCGCATGGTGCAGGGCGGCGGCCGGGATGGGACGGGCTGATAGGCTTCCCCGCATGCACTTCTCACTCGATGCCCTGGCGCTGGGGGGTCTGTCGGGCCACGCCGTCCTGATGCTGGTGTTTGCCGCGGTGCTGTTTGTGGTCTTTGCCTGGGACCGCTTCCAGCTCGGCTCCGTCTGCCTGGCCGTGCTGATCCTGCTGCCGGCGCTGTTCTTCGTCTTTCCGCACCCCGAGGTCCAGCCCTACCGCTTTTTCGGTGGCTTCGGCCACCCGGCGCTGGTGGCGATCTGCGCGCTGATGGTGCTGGGCCATGCGCTGGTGCTCACCGGTGCGCTGGAGCCGGCGGCGCGCCGGCTGGCGGGCCTGGTGGCGCATTCGCCGCGCCTGGCGCTGCTGGCCGTGCTGCTGGTCGCCGCGGGTTTGAGTGGCGTGATGAACGACACCCCGGTGGTCGTGCTGCTGATGCCGCTGCTGATCGCCGCGCTGCAGCGCGCCGGGCGGCGCCCGGGCTTCATGCTGATGCCGATGAACTTTGCGGTGCTGATCGGCGGCATGTCCACCACCATCGGCACCTCCACCAACCTGATCGTCGTGGCGCTGGCGGCCAGCCTGGGGGCGCAGGCGTTTTCGGTCTTCGAGTTCCTGCCGCTGGTGGCGCTGGCGGCCGGCCCTGGCCTGCTCTACCTGTGGCTAGTGGCCCCCTGGCTGCTGCGCCATGCCGACACCGCGGCGCCCGCCGTCGCGCAGCCGGTGTTCGACGCCGAGCTGCGCATCACGGCCGGCACCTGGCTCGACGGCGCGCAGGTGCGCGAGGTGCTGCGCCGCACCGGCGGGCGCCTGCCGCTGCGCCAGATCCGGCGCGCCAACGGCGCCCTGGCCGCGCCGTTGCCCACGGCCACGCTGCAGGCCGGCGACCGCCTGGTCGTGCAGGACACGGCCGAGCACCTGAAGGATTTTGAGGCCAGCCTCAAGACGCCGTTGCACACGCTGGCCGCCGAACACGCGCTGCCGGTGGACGCCGACCACCAGGCGGTGGCGGCGCAGCTGGTGGTGACGCCCGAGTCGCCGATGGTGGGCCGCACTGCGCGTGGCGAGCGCCTGGCCGACCGCTACGGCCTGGTGCTGATCGGCCTGCGCAAGGCGCGGGGCGGCGCGGCGGCCCGCGAAGACCTGCCCGACCAGCCGGTGGGCGCGGGTGACGTGCTGCTGCTGCAGGGCCCGCCCGAGGCGCTGCAGGCCGTGCAGCACGACGGCATCGGCCTGCTGCTGGACGAGCGCCTGGCGCTGCCGCGCCAGCGCCACGCGTGGGTGGCCCTGGGCACGCTGGCGGCGGTGGTGGGATCGGCCGGTTTTGGCGGCGTGCCCGTTGCGCTGGCCGCGCTGGTGGGCGTGCTGGTGCTGATGGCCACCCGCGCGCTGGCCTGGCGCGAGGTGGGCGGCGCGCTGTCGGTCAACGTGGTGCTGATCGTGGCGGCCAGCCTGGCGCTGGGCGATGCGCTCACCGTCACCGGCGCCACCGGCTTCCTGGCGCAGGCCTTTGTCAGTGGCGTGGCCGGCTGGCCGCCGCTGGCCGTGCTGGCGGCGCTGATGGGCCTGGTCGGCCTGCTGACCAACTTCGTCAGCAACAACGCCGCAGCGGCCATCGGCACGCCGCTGGCCATCGAGGTGGCCCGCCTGATCGGGCTGCCGCCAGAGCCCTACGTGCTGGCGGTGCTGTTCGGCTGCAACCTGAGCTACATCACCCCGATGGCCTACCAGACCAACCTGCTGGTGATGAACGCCGCGGGCTACACCTTCCGCGACTTCGTGCGCGTCGGTGGCCCGCTGTTCGTCATCATGTGGGCCGGTCTCAGCCTGGCGCTGGCCGGCCGCTACGGTTTGTGATCAGCCCGTGATCAGAACCGGTGGCGGATGCCCACCGCGTAGGTGGTGCCGGTGTCCAGGCCGCTGATCTTGTCGCTCATGTACACGGCGTACAGGTCGGTGCGCTTGGACAGGAAGTAGTCGTAGCCCACGCTGAAGGTGGTGCGCTTGCTGCCCACGTCGGGGCTGACCGAGCCCCACTGCGCCAGCAGGCTGCCCGCGCCCATCGGCGCCGAGACACCGAGGCCGGTGATGTCGTAGCCGTTGCCGCTGGCGTCGTTGTCCACGCTGCCGTACTGGCCGAACAGCTTGGCCACCTTGAAGTCGTACGAGCCGCCGAGTTGCCAGGTCTTGGTGTTGTCCACCGTCGCGCCCTTGGTGGCGTTCTGCCACGCAAACCCCAGGGCCACCGGGCCGCCGAAGTACAGCGCGCTGGCGCCGCCGTTCTTGCCGCCGTTGGCTTCGCCCAGCGCCA
>CAYTWU010000375.1:0-3587 GCA_964442175.1 uncultured Rubrivivax sp. | reverse complement strand
GGGCGCTTGCCGAAAAGCGTCGCACCATACAAGGAGCATCGACATGAGCAGCCAGCACAGCGTGAATGGCCACGCGCGGTGGGAAGCCGAGTTCTCCAAAGGCGTGGTTGGAGACGCCACCATCCACAACCGGTCGGGCATCGCCATCAAGCCGCTGTACACCCCGCAGGATCAAGGCGGCACCTACGAGGAATCGTTGGGGTATCCCGGCCAGTACCCGTACACACGCGGCATCTACTCCACCATGTACCGGGGGCGCAGTTGGTCCCAGCGCCAGCTCATCGGGCTTGGCGTTCCCGAAGACTACAACCTGCGCGTCAAGGAGATGCTCGAGCTGGGCGCGTCCGCCTTGTCGCTCATTCCATGCAACTCGGTGTTCCGTGGGTACGACGCCGACAGCGTACCGTCGGAATTGCTTGGTACGTGCGGAACGGTCATCAACCACGTGGAAGACATGCAGGTCGCCCTCGACGGCGTGCCCATCGGCGATCTCTCCACGGCCATGAACGACCCTTCGCCCTTCACGCTGCTGGCGTTCGAGCTGGCGGTGGCCAAGCGTCGCGGCGTGCCCTGGACCAGGATCACGGGCACCTCAAACCAGAGCGACTGCATCTCGCACTTCGTCGCGAACCACATGTTCTTCCGCCTGGCGCTGCAGGGCGCGCGACGGGTCATCGTGGATCACATCGCGTTCGTGAACAGGCACGTGCCGGGCTGGAACCCCTTGTCCATCGTCGGGCAGCACATGCAACAGGCCGGCGCGACCCCGGCCGAGGCCATGGCCTTCACGCTCTGTTCGGGCATCCAGTACGCGGAAGACTGCATCGCCAGTGGCATGGACCCGGACCAGTTCCTCCCGCGCTTCACGTTCTTCTTCGATGTCTCGGTAAGCTTATTTGAAGAGGTGGCCAAGTTCCGTGCCGGCCGGCGCATCTGGGCGAAGCTGTGCCGTGAGCGTTTCGGCGCGAAGGATCCGCGCTCCTGGCGGTTCAAATTCCATGGGCAAACCTCGGGCGTGGACCTCACCCGCCAGCAGCCGCTCAATAACGTGGCCCGGGTCACGACGCAGGCGATGGCAGGCATCTTCGGCGGCCTGCAATCGCTCCACACGGACGGCTACGACGAGGTGTTCTCCACACCCACCGCCGAGGCCGCCCGCATCGCGGTCGCCACTCAGAATATCCTGCGGGAAGAGGCCCACCTCACCGACGTCATCGATCCGCTGGGCGGCTCCTACTACGTGGAGTCGCTCACCAACGACATGGAGGCAAAGATCAACGGGATCATTTCGATGATCGACGAGGCCGGCGGCATGTACCAGGCGGTGGAAAAAGGCATCGTCCAGCGCATGATCGGTGAATCCGCGCTGGCTTTCCAGAAGAAGGTCGACGCCGGCGAACAGACCATCGTGGGCGTCAATGCCTACCAGGTCGAGGAAGACCCCGCGACCTACCCCTCGCTGGAGTACCCCGACGCCGCACGCATGCAGTCGTACCTGCAGCGGCTGGCGGATTTCAAGAAATCGCGTTCCAACACGGACGTCGACAAGGCGATCAGCGCCCTGGCCAAGTCGGCCAACACGCCCAAGTCGAACGTCTTCGAGCACGTGGTCGCGGCCGCAGAGGTTGGCGCCACCCACGGTGAGATCTGCGGCACCTTGCGTAAGGAACTCGGCTTCGGACAACCGCTGACGATGGTGTGAGCGTCGTGAGCAACATGTGCATTCAAAAAGCGCTGGCCGGCGATCGGCGCTCGATCGGACAGGCCATCAGTGCGCTGGAAAACGGCGGTGAGATGGCCTACGAGGTTCGCCGCGCCATCGCGGCGTCCCAGGGCCGCGCGCACGTCATCGGCGTGACGGGGCCACCCGGTGGCGGAAAGTCCACGCTGGTGTCGGTGCTGATCAAGGGTTTGAGGAAAAAGGGAAAAACGGTTGCCGTCGTCGCTATCGACCCCTCCAGTCCGTTCACCGGCGGAGCGGTCCTGGGTGACCGAATCCGCATGGGTGAGCGCCAGTGGGACGAAGGTGTTTTCATCCGCTCGCTGGCGTCTCGCGGCCACCTCGGCGGCCTGTCGGTGGCGGCCGGTGATGTCATCGACCTGTTCGACGCGGCGGGCTTTGACGTGGTGATCGTCGAGACCGTGGGCGCTGGCCAATCGGAAGTGGAAATCACGCGCTTTGCCGACACCCGTGTGGTGGTGTGCCCTCCCGGGCTCGGTGACGACGTGCAGGCCATCAAGGCGGGCGTGCTGGAAATTGCCGACATCTTTGTCGTGAGCAAGGCCGATCTGCCCGATGCGCGCAAGACCGAATCCGAGCTGCTGGCCATGCTGACGCTAAGGCGCTCGCAGACGGTGGTACCCGAGGTCAAACGCGTGTCAGCGGCCGGCGAAGAAGGAACGGACGCACTGGTGGACTGGCTCGACGCGCGAAGCGAGCGCGGCCGACGTCACGCAGCGGGCGGCGCCAACACCGCCTACAAGCTGGTCTCGAAATGCATCTCAGGCGACAACATGGCCCAGTTGCTCGGCATTGAACTCGTGTCGGCGTCGATGGGCAGCACGACATTGCGTATGAAGGTGATGCGCAAGCACATGAACTTCAACGATCGATGCCACGGAGGCGCGCTCTTTGCGCTGGGCGACATGGCACTGGGTCTAGCTTGCAACTCGTACGGAAAAATCGCGACCCTGGTGGATGGGCAGTTGAGCATTTCCACCGCGGTTGAAGAAGGCGAGTGGTTGGTCGCGCACGCGTATGAGGTGTCGCGCTCGCGCAAGATCGGAAGCTACCACGTCAAGATCACACGGGCGCGCGATGGCGAACACATTGCGATGCTCCATGGCACAGTCTACGTGCTGGACAAATCCCTCGAAGCGGCCATGGGCGGAAGCGTGTGATGAGCGTGCTTACAGAAGCGCTACTCGTTGGCCGGGATCGGCGGCGCCTTCGTTCTCTCAAGCGTCTCGCGCGGGCAGGTAGCGGCACGGACGCGGCACCCGCACTCAAACTCCAGAGCCAAGCAATTGCGCTGGCGCTCCTGGATCGCAGCATCAAGTTCAAGCACCGCCGACTGGCGCTGCTGCGACTGAAGGAAGCCCTTGACCTGGGCGCCGTGGTCGACACGGAGCAATGGACGTACTGCAGGGGCGTGCTCGCGTTGGTGCAGGACAGTGCGCTGCGAGCTTACTTCGAGCACACCGCCCAATTCGTCCGCGAGGCCACACCACGCCGGGGGGAAACACGTGTTGCGAAGGCAGGCGAACTGTGAACACGACCTTCCCCCGATTGCTGCTCATGCAGGCAGCTGAACGCGGTCACCGGCCGGCGATGCGTGAGAAGGAATACGGCATCTGGCAGACCACGACCTGGGCCGCGATGGCGCAGTTGGTGGAGGCCTTGGCTTGCGGGCTCCACCAGGCCGGCTTGCAACGTGGCGAGCACATGGTGGTGATTGGCGCGAACCGCCCTCGCCTGTACGCCACCATGCTGGCGGCCCAATCACTTGGCGCGATCCCGATCCCGCTGTACCAGGATGCCGTGGCTACCGAATGCGTCTTCCCCATCAACAACGCCGAGGTGCGCT
>CAYTWU010000374.1:0-3607 GCA_964442175.1 uncultured Rubrivivax sp. | reverse complement strand
CCCGCCTGCGGCTGGAGGGCCACCCCGACCAGCCGGAATGGCTGAGCCACGTCAACGCCAGCGTGCTGAAGGTCAAGCTGGCCACGGCCATCATCGGCATCAGCTCCATCCACCTGCTGAAGACCTTCATCAACGCCGCCAACTACGACGAGAAGGTGCTGATCTGGCAGACCGTGATCCACATCGCCTTCCTGTTCTCGGCGCTGGCCATCGCGCTGGCTGACCGCGTGATGGCGCCTGCATCCGGCAGCACCGGCCATTGACATGATCGAGCTGCTGCAGTTTGCCTTCGGCCTGGGCGCCCTGGTGCTGGGCGCTGATGTGCTGGTGCGCGGCGCCGCCCGTCTGGCGCTGGGCTGGGGCCTGTCGCCGCTGGTGATCGGCCTCACGGTGGTGGCCTTCGGCACCAGCGCGCCGGAACTGGCCGTCAGCGTCGGCGCGGCGTTCAATGGCCGCACCGACATCGCGCTGGGCAACGTGGTCGGCAGCAACATCTTCAACATCCTGGGCATCCTGGGGCTGTCCGCACTCATCCTGCCGCTGGCCGTGAACGTGCAGATCATCCGGCAGGAGGTGCCCGTGATGATCGGCGCCTCGCTGATGCTGGCATTGCTGGCCCTGGACGGCGAGATCGGCCTAGCCGACGGCGCCCTGCTGTTCGGGCTGTTGATCGCCTACACCGGCTTCCTGGTGGTGCAGTCGCGCAAGACCGGCACGGCCGCCGACGACGCCGAGTTTGCCGCCGACATCGGCGACGCCACGGCCACCCGCCCGCTGCTCAGTGCGGCGATGGTCGTCGGCGGGCTGGTCCTGCTGGTGGCGGGTGCGCAGGCGCTGGTGGCGGCAGCGACCTCGTTTGCGCGCGAACTCGGCCTCAGCGAGCTGGTGATCGGCCTCACCATCGTGGCCGTCGGCACCTCGTTGCCGGAACTGGCCACGTCCATCATGGCGGCGCTGCGCGGCCAGCGGGACATCGCGGTCGGCAACATCATCGGCAGCAACATCTTCAACATCCTGGGTTGCCTGGGGCTGACGGCACTGGTGGCGGGTGGCGGCGTGCCGGTGGCGGCCTCGGTGCTGCGCTTCGACCTCTGGGTGATGCTGGCCGCCTCGCTCGCCTGCCTGCCGATCTTCATCACCGGGCGCAGCATCGCACGCTGGGAAGGCGTGGTGCTGCTGAGCTACTACGCGGCCTACACCGTGTACCTGCTGCTCGCGGCACAGGCGCACCAGAGCATTGGCGTGTTCTCCGAGGTGCTGATCGGCTTCGTGGCCCCGCTGACGCTGGTGGCGCTGGTGGCCAGCCTGATGCGCAGCAGCCGACGCTGAGGCGTCGGCTGTCAGTGCCCCGCAGGCTGGTCGTCGGGCACCGGCGCCTTCGACGGCACGCGCAGGTGCAGCGCGGCCTGTGCCATCAGGTTGGCCGAGACGGGTGCCGTGACGAACAGGAACAGCGTGATCAGCAGCGCGTGCAGGCCCACGTCGCCGCGTGTCCAGCTGACCACCATGCTGGCGATCAGCAAGGCCCCGACGCCCAGCGTGGTGGCCTTGGTAGGTGCATGCAGGCGCATGTAGAAATCCGGGAAGCGCAGCAGGCCGATGGCGCCGATGAGCGCAAACGCACCGCCGACCAGCAGCAGCATGGCGAGGAAGATCTGCAGGCCCAGGGGCAAGGTGTCCAGCGTCATGGGGGACTCACTCGACGGCGTCGCCGCGGCTGATGAAACGGGCCAGCGCCACCGTGGCGATGAAGCCCAGCATCGCGATGATCAGCGCCGCCTCGAACAGCAGCGCCGTCTGCCAGCGCAGGCCCAGCAGGATGACCAGGGCGACGGCGTTGACGCTCATGGTGTCCAGCGCCAGCAGCCGGTCGGGCAGTTCCGGCCCGCGCAACAGCCGCCAGCCGCACAGGGCCAGGGCCAGGGCCACCGCTCCGGTGGCGATGTCGAGCGCCAGCGACAGGATCATTCGAAGATCTCCTTCAGCGGGGCTTCGTAGCGGGCCTGGATGTCGGCCGCGATGGCGTCGGCGCCCGCGCTGCCGTCCAGCGCATGCACCAGGATGCGGTGGCCGGCTTCGTCCACCACACAGGACACCGTGCCCGGGGTGGTGGTGATGATGGTGGCCAGCAGCGTGATGCCCATCGGGTCGCGCAGCGTCAAGGGCACCGGCACCCACACCGGCTGCGGGCGAGCGCCCGGCAGCAGCACGAGCCTGGCCACCACGATGTTGGAGACCAGGATGTCACGCAGCACCACGAAGAACAGGCGCAAGGCCACGCCCCAGGCCTTGGGCCGCGCCGGGGCGCCGATGAAACCGCGCAGCAGCCGCGGCAGCACCAGTGCCAGCACCGTGGCCGTGATCAGTTGCGGCAGCGCGGCACTCTGCTGCAGCAACAGCCAGGTGCCGGCGATCAAGGCCGATTGCACGGGGTGGTCCCACCAGCCGGGTTTCATCGGGTCTCCTGCGGCAAGGTCGGCTGCGGGATGCGGTAAGGCCGCGTGGTCTGCGCCTGCGCGCCGCCCAGCACGGCCTCGGCGTAGGCCGCACGGTCCAGCAGCTGGGCGGCCGCTGCGGCCGTGTAGCGCTGCACCGGCGCCGCCAGCGCGCTGAGCAGCACGCTCAGGCCGATCAAGGACACGGTGGCACCCACCAAGGCCGGGCTGGCACCGGCCGAAGCGCCAGGCACCTCTGGCCGCACCGACCAGAACAAGACGCTGCCGGCGCGCGCCAGCCCCACCAGCGTGAAGAAACCCACGCCCAGCACCACCACCCAGATGGCCACCACCTGCGGATGGCCCAGCGAAGCCTCCAGCAGCATCAGCTTGCCGATGAACCCCGGCAGCGGCGGCAGACCGGCGGTGGAGGCCGCGGCCAGCAGCAACATCAGGCCCAGCAGCGCGGGCTGCGCCACCGGGCTGCAGGGTTCCAGCCGGTCGGCCATCGGGCCGCGCTGCGCGGCCACCAGCTCCGCCAGCAGGAACAAGCCGGCGATCACCAGCGTGGAGTTCAGCAGGTAGTACAGCCCGGCCGACCAGGCCGCAGGCTCGAACAGCGCGACCGCGACCAGGATGGTGCCCACCGACGCCACCGTGAGCCAGGCCACCAGGCGTGGCAAGGTGTGCGCCGCCAGCGCACCGAGCACGCCCACCACGCTGGTGGCCAGGGCCAGCGGCAGCAGCACGGGTTGCACCCACTCGGGGCCGAAAACCACGCCATGCACCCGCAGCAGGGCGTAGACACCCACCTTGGTCATGATCGCAAACAGCGCCGCCACCGGCGCACTGGCCGCCGCGTAGGTGGCCGGCAGCCACATCGCCATCGGCACCATCGCCGCCTTGAAGCCGAACACCACCAGCAGGATCAGGCCGCCGGCCTGCACCAGGGCAGCCTCCGGCCCGGTGACCTGGGGCACACGCAGCGCCAGGTCGGCGAAGTTCAGCGTGCCCGTGAAAGCGTAGACCAGCGCAACGCCGACCAGGAACAGCGCCGACGCCGTGAGGTTGAGCACCACGTACTGCAGGCCGAGCTTCAGCCGCTGGCGCCCCAGGCCGTTGGTCATCAGCACGTAGCTGGCGATCAGCAGCACCTCGAAGAACACGAAGAG
>CAYTWU010000373.1:277-3612 GCA_964442175.1 uncultured Rubrivivax sp. | reverse complement strand
TCTCGCGGCTGAAGCTGCAGGGTTTCATCGTCAGCGAACACATGGGCCTGTGGCCCGCGGCGCTGAAGGAACTGGGCGGCCTGGTGGCCACCGGCAAGCTCAAGTACCGCGAGTCCGTGGCCGAGGGCCTGGCCGCCGCACCCGAGGCCTTCCTGGGCCTGCTGAAGGGACGCAACTTCGGCAAGCAGCTGGTCAGACTCGCATGAACTGGACCTGGGTCCGATTCGCGGACCTGAGCCTGGACGACCTGTACGACGCGCTGGCCTTGCGCTGCCGCGTGTTCATCCTGGAGCAGGGCGCCTACCTCGACCCTGACGGCTTGGACCGGTCGGCATGGCACCTGCTGGGCCGTGACAACGCGGGTGCGCTGCAGGCCTACTTGCGTGTGGTGGACCCTGGCGTGAAGTACGCCGAACGCTCCATCGGTCGTGTCATCACGTCCGCCGACGTGCGCGGCACCGGCGCCGGCCGGCAGCTGATGGCCGAAGGCCTGGCACGTTGCGACGCCACCTGGCCCGGTGAGCCCATCCGCATCAGCGCGCAGGCGCACCTGCAGGCCTTCTATGGCGGTTTCGGCTTCCGCGCCGTGGGCGAGCCCTACGCCGAAGACAACATCCCGCACATCGAGATGCTGAGGCGCCCATGACACACGAGGTCTTCAACCAGGTCGAGCCGCTGTCGGGCCACAACCTCTTCAGCGGCAACCGCCCGCTGCAGGACGCGTTGGCCCACCACCTGCCCGGGTACGACCGTGCACGCTTGCAGGCCCTGGGCGAAGAACTGGGCCGGCCCGAGATGCAGACGCATGCGCGCCTGGCCAACAGCCACGGCCCGGTGCTGCACGCCCACGACACCCGCGGCCACCGTGTGGACCAGGTGGAGTTCCACCCCAGCTACCACGCCCTGATGGCGGCGGCGCTGCGCCACCGGCTGCACGCCACGCCTTGGACCGAAGGCCCCGGTGGGCACCTGGAACGCGCCGCCGCCTTCATGCTCTTCACCGAGTTGGAGCCCTCGGTGCTGTGCCCGGTGTCGATGAGCTATGCCGTGACGCCCGCCTTGCGCAGCAACGCCGCGCTGGCGCAGGCCTGGGGCCCCGGCCTGGCCGCGACCGCGTACGACCCGCGTTTCTTGCCCTTCCACCAGAAGACCGCGCTGACGATGGGCATGGGCATGACGGAGAAACAAGGCGGCTCCGACGTGCGGGCCAACACCACGCGGGCTGAATGCGATGGCGACGATGCCTGGGGCCGGCGCTACCGGCTCACCGGCCACAAGTGGTTCATGTCGGCGCCGATGTGTGATGCCTTCCTGGTGCTGGCGCAGGCGCCGGCTGGCTTGAGCTGCTTCTTCCTGCCGCGCTGGACGCTGGACGGCGAGGTCAACGCCATCGCCATCCAGCGCTTGAAGCACAAGCTCGGCAACCAGGCCAACGCCAGCTCCGAGGTGGAGTTCCAGGGCGCGCAGGCCTGGCTGGTGGGCGAAGAGGGCCGCGGCATCCCGCAGATCCTGGCGATGGGCACGCTGACTCGGCTGGATTGTGCGCTGGGCACCGCCGGGCTGATGCGGCAGGCGCTGTCGCTGGCGCTGCACCACGCGTCGCAGCGCCAGGCCTTCGGCAAACGCCTGCTGGACCAGCCGGCCATGGCCAGCGTGCTGGCCGATCTGGCGCTGGAAAGCGAAGCCGCCACCGCGCTGGCGCTGCGCCTGGCGCGTGCGGTGGACCGCACCGAACAGGGCCAGGACCCGGATGGTTTCGAGGCCGTGATGCGGCGCGTGCTGACGCCGGTGGCCAAGTTCTGGGTCTGCAAACGTGGCAGCGCCTTTGCGCAAGAGGCGATGGAGTGCCTGGGCGGCAACGGTTATGTCGAAGCGGCAGGCGAGGGCGTGATGGCCCGCATCTACCGCGAGATGCCGTTGAACTCGATCTGGGAAGGTGCCGGCAACATCATGGCGCTGGACCTGCTGCGCGCATTGCGTGCCGGCCCGGTGGCCGAAGCGCTGATGCAGGAGACCGCCGCTGCGCGTGCGGCTCACCCGGCGGTGGCCCGCCAGGCCGCGCGTGTGGCCGATGCGCTGGACGGTGGCACGGTGGACGAAGCCGGTGCCCGCGGCCTGGCCCGCGACACCGCGCTGCTGCTGCAGGCCACGCTGCTGCACGCGCACAGCCCGCAAGCCGTGTTTGACAGTTTCTGCGCGGCTCGTTTGCAAGGCGCAGCCGATGTGTTCGGGCTGCTGCCCTCGTCCCTGCCGTTGCAGGCCCTCGTGCAACGTTCCATGCCTGTCTGATGCCATGTCCGAACTGATCCTGCACCACTACGCCGGCTCGCCGTTCTCCGAGAAGATCCGGCTGATCCTGGGTTTCAAGGGCGGGACCTGGCAATCGGTCAACGTGCCGGTGGTCATGCCCAAGCCCGACGTGGTGGCGCTCACCGGCGGTTACCGCAAGACGCCTTTCCTGCAGATTGGCGCCGACATCTACTGCGACACCGCGCTGATGGCCCGGGTGATCGACCAGCGCCACCCGCAGCCGCCGCTGTTCCCAGGCGACCAGCCGCTGGCGCCGACGCTGGCGCAATGGGCCGACAGCACGCTGTTCTGGACCATGATCCCCTACGTGATGCAGCCGGCGGGCGCCGCCGCGATCTTCAACAACCCGCCGCCCGAGATGATGAAGGCCTTCGCCGCCGACCGCGGGCCCTTCACGGCCGGCATGACACGCCAGACCGTGGCCGATGCCACCGCGGCCCTGCGGACCTACCTGGCGCGGCTGGACGCGCAACTCGCGGATGGGCGTGCATTCCTGTTCGGCCCGGCGCCCGGCATCGCCGACTTTTCGGTGGCGCACTGTCTGTGGTTCATCCGCCTGGCCGGACCGATGGCGGCGGTGCTGGACGCGCACGCGGCGCTGTCGCACTGGCTGGACCGCATGCTGGCCTTTGGTCATGGCCAGAAGACCAAACTGAGCGGCACGGACGCGCTGTCCATCGCTGCCACCGCCACCACGCATGCACCGGTCAGCGTCGAGCCTGGGCTTGGCTTCAGCGCCGGCACCGCCGTCACCGTGGCCGCCACCGACTATGGCAGCGACCTGGTCGCCGGCACGCTGGTCGGCCTGAGTGCCGACGAGGTGGTGCTGCGCCGAACCGATGAACGGGCGGGCACGGTGCACGTGCACTTCCCGCGCCTGGGCTTTCAGATCAAGGAACAACGATGAAGAACCTGTCGGGCCGCGTGGCCGTGATCACCGGGGCCGGCTCCGGCTTCGGCCTGGAGGCGGCGCGCATCGCCGCGCGCGGCGGCATGAAGATCGTGATGGCCGATGTGCAGGCCGA
>CAYTWU010000373.1:0-267 GCA_964442175.1 uncultured Rubrivivax sp. | reverse complement strand
GGCGCCGAGGTGCTGCCGTTCCGGCTGGACGTGGCGCGCGCCGCCGAAGTCGAGGCCCTGGCTGCGGCCACGGTGGCACGCTTCGGCACACCGCATTTTGTGTTCAACAACGCCGGTGTCGGCGCCGGTGGCCTGGTCTGGGAGCACACGGCCAAGGACTGGGACTGGGTGCTGGGCGTCAACCTCTTTGGCGTGGCCCATGGCGTGCGGGTCTTCACGCCGCTGATGCTGGCGGCGGCCGAGGCCGACCCGGCCTACGAGGGCCAC
>CAYTWU010000372.1:0-3613 GCA_964442175.1 uncultured Rubrivivax sp. | reverse complement strand
ACCTCGGTCCAGTACATCCAGATCAGCGAGACCCAGACCACGCCGTACATCAGCATGAAGGCGCTGGAGCGGATGCCGGTCAGGTCGAGCAGCACGCCGAACAGGATGGGCAGCACGAAACCGCCCAGGCCGCCGGCCAGGCCGACGATGCCGCTGATGGTGCCGATGTTGGTCGGGTAGTCGTCGCTGATGTACTTGAAGACGCTGGCCTTGCCGAAGGCCCAGGCGATGCCGAGCACGAACATCAGCGCCGTGAAGGCGACGACGTTCAGGCCGATGTGGAAGGTCTTCGGGCCGTTGACCGTGAGCACGGTGAAGTCGGTCTGCGGATAGCTCAGCAGGAACAGGCAGATCCAGCTGACCCACAGCACCCACCAGGTGACCTGGTGTGCACCGAACTTGTCGGACAGCACGCCGCCCACCGCACGCAGCACGCCGCCCGGCAGGCTGAAGCAGGCGGCCAGCAGCGCGGCCGTCTGGATCGAGAGACCGAACTCGCCCACGTAGTACTGCACCATCCACAGCGCCAGGGCCACGTAGCCGCCGAAGACGATGCTGTAGTACTGGCAGTACTTCAGCACCTTGGGGTCCTTCAGCATCTTCAGCTGGTCGGTGAACTTCACGTTCGATGGCACCAGGTGCTTCGGGTCGCTGCTGCTGCCCAGCCAGAACAGGATGACCGTGCCCAGCATCACCGCGGCATACACCTGCGGCACCAGCGCCCATCCGCCGATGGCCAGCAGCACGGGTGCAGCGAACTTGTTGACGGCAGAGCCGGAATTGCCCGCGCCATACACGCCCATCGCCATGCCTTGGCGGCTCTTCGGGAACCAGCGCGCCACGTACGGTGTGCCGACGGAGAACGAACCCCCGGCCAGGCCCACGAACAGGCCGATGACCAGGAAATGCCAGTAGGCCGTGGCGTAGCTCATCAGCCAGATGGCCGGCACGGTGGCCGCCATCAGCACGGTCATGACGATGCGGCCGCCGTAGCGGTCGGTCCAGATGCCCAGCGGCACGCGAATCAGGCTGCCGGTGAGCACCGGTGTGGCGGTGAGCAGACCGAACTCGGTGGCACTCAGGCCCAGCGTCTTCTTCAGCGGAATGCCGATGACGCCGAACATCATCCACACCATGAAGCACACGGTGAAGGCGATGGTGCTGACGATAAGCACGGACCACGCCTGGCGTGGGATGGGGGTTACAAGGGTGGCCATGGAACAGACTCGTCTTGGGTATGACGAGACTGTCTGCCTGCAGCGCCGCTGCGAACATCCGCACGGTGGCTAGGCGGGACACGGCAGAAGAACGATGCGCGCCGGGGCGCACATAGTTCTGAAGTACTACGCCGGGGGGTGACGTCTCAGACGTTGATTTGGGTCAACGTGATTCAGCAGGGCCGCCGTCCAGACTGGCCCGAAATCGACCGTTGTCACCCCACATGACCCGCGACCTGACCCAGCGTGCGACCGCGCTGATCGAGCACAAAAGGTTTGGTGGACGCCCTGCGCGCCATCGGCCACGAGCTGGAACTGCACATGTTCAAGGAAGAGATGCGTCCGTTCCCGATGATGGAGGAAGGCGGCAACACCTTGATCGAGCGGCTGGCTGATCGAGGACCTGGACCGCGAGCATGTCGCGCACGAGCAGGGCATGGACTGCTTTCATGCCCGGGTCCGCGAATTGGCGCAGGCACACCGCGCCAACGCCACGTTTCAAGCACTCGCGCAAGCGGTCGAAGTCTTTGCGGATGAACTCATCCGCCACACCCTCATGCGTTACCACGAGGTGCATCGCAGGCAACTCCCTGAGTTGATCCGCATGGCAGCAGCTCTGCATAGGCGTCAGGGCGTTTGTGGGCGACCGGCAGCAGCACATTCGTTTGGAGGATGAGGTGCTGTTTCC
This sequence comes from uncultured Rubrivivax sp., assembly GCA_964442175.1. Classification (GTDB taxonomy): domain Bacteria; phylum Pseudomonadota; class Gammaproteobacteria; order Burkholderiales; family Burkholderiaceae_C; genus Rubrivivax. Next base: position 1,708 of record CAYTWU010000372.1, on the reverse strand, counting down.
GCGGTTCGAGGCGCAGCGCAGCTGAAGACGCACCGTGTCCAAGAAGTTCCCGCTGAACCCGGCGCATCCGGAGCGCATCTGCTGGGGATGCGATCGGTACTGCCGTGTCGACGACATGGTCTGCGGCAATGGCAGTGTCGCGACACTTCATCCGGCCGAGCTGTTCGGAAGCGACTGGGTGACATCAACGACAGTCCAGAGAGTCGGCAATCAGTCTGCAAACCTGCCCGGCCACCTCTCAAACCTTGTCGGTTCTACTGTCGTCCATACCGACCGACCGGCAGACGATCAGACGGCGTGAGCTGCTGGAGTACCCGGCGCGGCCATCGGCACGATTGCTGGTGATGATTCGGTTACCTCAACAAAGAGAGTTCCGAGTCATTGATCCATAAAGACTTTTTCTCTCGTCATTCCCACTCTATTGTCAACAGGCGGGTGGCGCTCATAGGTCAATTGGGCCCTCTGGCAGCGTGCCGCGGGCGCGATACCGACATATTTACCGTCGCCTCTTTGGCCAACGTCCGGGCCGCATCGCGCCGATCTCGGCAAGCATGACCAGCCTTCGCACAGCCATGGAGATCGCGTGGGATCGATTGAGATGACATTGACGGTATGGACCTGCTCGTTCCGGAACCCGATGACGGTATTCGCGGCCGGGTTGACGGCATCGCCCCTTTGCCTGCCCGCGAGCCAAAACGCGCAGAAGACTGCGTCAATGGTAGTCGTCTTCGAACTGGTGGCGCACGGCGAGGACGGCGACGTTGCTCTCGTCCTCGATCTCGAACAACGCGACGTAGCCCGATCGCCCGAATGGAACGATCAGTTCCCGCAGGAACGGGCTCTGTCCGGCCTTGCGGCACGTAAAGGGCGATGTCTTCAAGGTAGCGATGCCGGACCGCAAGGCAACGATGGCCTGCACCGGCAAGGTGAGGTCACCGCCGTCGCGGGACAGTTCTCGCTCCAGCAGGAAGTCGAAGAGACGGTCCAGGTCCGCCTCAGCGTCCCGGGTCAGCCGAACCTTGAACGTCACTTGACCTTCTTCGCCAAGGCAGTGCGCGCGGCGTCAAGCTTGCGTTGCAGGACGTCGATCACCGTGTCGGCATCGACATAGTCACCCGTGCGCCGCGCCTCGTCGCGCGAGCGAAGACCGCGCGCGATGAACTCGGCCTGCATGCGGCGGCGTTCGACGCTGGCACGCACCGAGGCTTCGACGAACTGAGAGAGCGTCTCTCCTTCAGCCAGCACCGCTTCGACCTCGGCACGGAAGTCAGGCTCGACACGAATCGACGGGATGGTGGTTGTCTTCATCGATGCAGTGTATCGCAATTGCACCACATCACACCGGGGCCTGCGGTATCGGGTCGCGAGACACTGGAGTTCCCTCCGCACTCGGGCACTTTGTCGTGCCTTGGCGTTGTTGGCCCGCCGCAAGCCCGATCCAACGAGGTGTCCATGAGATCTCCGATCCACTGCCTGTCGCAGGATCGGGATACCGTCATCGGGCTTGACGGCATCGCCGAAGGCCCGCAAGCGTAGGTTCCCGGATACCGTCAAATCAACCGTCAGGACGCCCGGGACGGTGCTGGACCGCGTGGGGCGCCAGCGGACGCTAAGTCCTTGTTCCCACAGCGAAATCAAATTGTTCTGGGATGGCCGGAGACACCATGGCACCAGTCTGGCTCATTCCCACTCGATGGTGGCCGGCGGT
>CAYTWU010000371.1:0-3636 GCA_964442175.1 uncultured Rubrivivax sp. | reverse complement strand
TTACAGCCGCGCGCGCAACCTGCACCGCTGCGCGCAGGCCGTGGTGGCCGAACATGGCGGCGCCTTCCCGCCCAGTGCGGCCGGCCTGGCCACGCTGCCCGGCATCGGGCGTTCCACCGCCGCAGCCATCGCCGCCTTCTGTTTTGGCGAGCGAGTGGCCATCCTGGACGGCAACGTCAAGCGTGTGCTGGGCCGTGCGCTGGGCTTTGCCGGCGACCTGGCCGAACAGCGGCAGGAGCGTGCCCTGTGGCAGCTGGCCGAAGGCCTGCTGCCGGCCCAGGGCGTCGAGGTCTACACCCAGGGCCTGATGGACCTGGGCGCCACCGTGTGCCTGCAGCGCCGGCCACAGTGCGACAACTGCCCGCTGCGCAGCGATTGTGTGGCCCTGGCCCAGGGCCGGCCCGAGGCCTACCCGGTGAAGACGCGCAAGCTCAAGCGCGGCCGGCGCCACAACGGCTTGCTGTGCCTGTGGCAGGGCGGCAGCGTCTGGCTGCAGCAGCGCCCGGCCACCGGCGTGTGGGCCAGCCTGTGGAGCCTGCCTGAAGCGGCCGATGCCGACGCCTGGGAAGACCTGTGCGCAGGCTGGCCGGGCGAGGGCGAACGCCTGCCACCTTTTGTGCATGTGCTGACGCACCTGGACTGGACGTTGGCGCCGTACGTGTGGCGCCTGCCCGCCGGTGCTCAAAGCCCAGCGCTGCCGGGCCAGTGGTTCACACGAGAAGTGGCGTTGCAGCTCGGCCTGCCGGCGCCGATCCGCAAGCTGATCAGCTGACGGGCTTCGTCACTGCACCACCTGCTTGCCCCGCAGGTACTCGTCGACGATCTGCAGCCGCGCCGCGGGCGATTCCAGCGCCATCAGCTTCTGCTTGGCCGCCAGCGGAATGGGCAGGATCTCGCACCAGCGGTTGGCCACCCAGCCGGCGTCGTCCAGCCGGAAGGGCTCCAGGAAGGGCAGGCTGTCCTGGGCCTTCAGCTTGGCGATGGCCTGGGCCAGCGCCGTCACCGTGGCCAGCATGGGCGGGGCGGGCATTTCAGGCATGTCGTCGTCCACCGGGTCCACGGTGGCGGTCCACAGCCCGTCGGCCTGCTGCACCGGCGCGGCGGCCAGTGCAAAGCGGCTGCCGCCGGTGCAGCGCACGCGCAGGATGCCGGCTTGTTCGCTGTCCACCTCGTCCACATGGGCCAGGGTGCCCACGGGCTCCAGCTGCACCGCGCCTCGGCTGGTGTCGTGGCCCTGGCGCAGGCAGACCACGCCAAAGGGCTCGCGGCTGCGCAGGCAGCGTGTGATCAGGTCCAGGTAACGCGCCTCAAACACCTTGAGCCCCAGCAGCCCGCCCGGGAACAGCACCAGCTGCAGCGGGAACAGCGGCAGCGCCGCGCGGTGCTCAGTGGGCATGGCCATCGAGCTCGCGGTGGCGCACCAGCGTGGTCACGGCGCTGCGGAAGCGCAGGCCCAGCGTCTCGGCCATGTAGACCGAGCGGTGCTGGCCACCGGTGCAGCCGATGCACACCGTCAGGTAGGCGCGCTGGTCGGCGCTGAGCGCAGGCAGCCAGTGGCGCACGAAGTTTTCGATCTGGGCCAGCATCACGCCCACCTCGGGCTGCGCCTCCAGGTACTGCGCCACGGCTTCGTCGCGCCCGGTCTGCGGGCGCAGCTCGCGGATGTAGAAGGGGTTGGGCAGCACACGCACGTCGAACACGTAGTCGGCGTCCAGCGGCACGCCGTGCTTGAAGGCGAAGGATTCGAAGACCAGGGTCAGCGCCGAGCTGGGCACACCGACCAGGTCGCGCACCCAGGTGCGCAGCTGGGCCGGGCGCAGCTGGCTGGTGTCCACCACGGTGGCGATCTCGCGCACGCCGGAGAGCAGCTGGCGCTCCATCTCCAGCGCCTCGATCAGCGCGCGGGAGAGTTCACCTTCCACCGCCGACAGCGGGTGCGGGCGGCGGGTTTCGGAGAAGCGGCGCACCAGGGCATCGGTGCTGGCGTCCAGGAACAGCACGCGGATGCGCTGGCCCTCGTCGCGCAGCTGCGCCACCAGCGGCATCAGCTGCGGCAGCGAGACGGCGGTGCGCACGTCCACCGCCACCGCCACGCGGCTGGTGAAACGCGCCTGCTCCAGGCGGATGAAATCGCGCAGCAGCTCGGGCGGCAGGTTGTCGACGCAGAAATAGCCGGCGTCCTCCAGCGCATGCAGCGCCACCGATTTGCCCGAGCCCGAGATGCCGGTGACCAGCACCACCTCGGCGCCGCCCGGCGTGCCGGCTGCTTGTGTCACGCGCGTTTCCCTTCGCCCAGCATGGCCTCGGCATGGGCGCGGCTGGTGGCCGGTGCCAGGCGTTCGCCGCCCAGCATGCGGGCGATCTCGCTGACGCGGGCCTCGCCGGTGACGGGTTGCACATCGCTGACGGTGCTGCGGCCCTGCAGCGCCTTGCGCACGACGAAGTGCGCATCGGCACAGGCCGCCACCTGGGCCAGGTGCGTGACGGCGAACACCTGGCTGCGGGCGCCCAGCTGCTTCATCAGCCGGCCCACGCTGTCGGCCACGCTGCCGCCGACACCGGCGTCGATCTCGTCGAACATCAGCGTGGCGGTGCTCTGGCCCTGCGCCGCCGTGACGGCGATGGCCAGCGCCAGGCGCGAGAGCTCGCCGCCCGAGGCCACCTTGGCCAGCGGCCGCGGCGTGCTGCCGGCGTGGCCGGCCACGCGCAGCTCCACCGTCTCCAGGCCATGGGCCTGGGGTCTGTCTTCGGGCACCAGGGCCACCTCGAAGCGGCCGCCGTCCATGCCCAGCTGCTGCATCGCGGCGCTGACGGCGCTGCCCAGCACCGGCGCGGCCTTGCGGCGCAGGCGCGAGATGCGCTGCGCCTCGCTGCGCCACGTGGCTTCTGCCGCGTGGGCCTGCTGTTCCAGCGCGGCCAGGTCGGTGGCGGCGTCCAGCGTGGCCAGCTCGGCCTGCCAGCCGGCCAGCAGCGCCGGCAGCTCGGCGGGCGGGCGGCGGTAGCGGCGGGCCAGCGCCATCCAGGCCGACAGCCGCGCGTCCAGCTCGGCCAGGCGGCCCGGGTCGGGCTCGGCGTGGCGCAAGTAGGCGTGCAGCGAGTGGGCCGCGTCGGTGATCTGAGCCTGCGCGCTGCGCAGCACCTCCACCACCGGCGCCAGCGTGGCGTCGAAGCGCGCCACGTCGTCCAGCGTGTCGGCGGCGCGGCCGGTCAGGCCGTCGGCCGAGGGCTCGCCCTCGGCCAGGGCGTCCAGCGCAGCGCGGGCCGCGTCCACCAGCGCCTGCCCGTTGGCCAGGCGCTGGTGTTCGGCCTCCAGCTCGGCCCATTCACCTTCGGCCGGCGCCAGCTTGGCCAGCTCGCCGATCTGCCAGGCGAGGCGCTCGCGTTCACGGGCCAGGCTGTCCTGCTGCGTGCGCGCGGCGTCCAGCGCGGAGATGCGTTCGCGCCAGCGCGCCCAGGCCGTGGCCAGCGCGCTGCCGTCGGCGCCGGCCTCGGCGGCCAGCAGGGCGCGCACGGCGGCCGGCCGCGTGAGGCTTTGCCAGGCGTGCTGGCCGTGGATGTCCACCAGCGCATCGGCCGCCTCGCGCAGCTGGGCCACGGTGGCGGCGCTGCCATTGATCCACGCCCGGCTCTTGCCCT